>CAZRWH010000014.1:0-3660 GCA_964603905.1 uncultured Candidatus Peribacteria bacterium
CCAATTAGCTTAACAACTTCTTCGACAACCTTATCCATTGGGACAGGTCGTTGTTGACCTTTTTGCATGTCACGAATGATGACAACGCCTTCTCGTACTTCTGTAATTCCCATAATTAGGGTGTATGGAACTTTGAATTTGTCAGCCAATCTAAGTTGAGCTTTCATGCTTCCTTTCCCAAGTGCTCCGACAGTTTTGACACCACGTTCACGAAGTTCATTCATAAGTGGCAGGCATTTCTTTTTTGCCTCGTCACCAAGCTGAGCAACAAAGATGTGGATGTCGTCTTTGGAAGGGACTTGGACGTTTTCTCGTTTCATGTTCAGGATGATACGCTCCATACCTGCTGCATATCCAACAGCTGGAGTTGGTTGACTTCCCATGATTTCCACAAGTCCGTCGTATCTTCCTCCTCCACCGATTGCATTTTGTGCTCCACGTCCTTTATCCCAGAATTCGAATACTGTACCTGAGTAGTAATCAAGTCCACGTACAAGTTTAGGGTTTTCGACGTATTCAATTTTAAGTTCGTCTAGGTAGCTTTTTAGTTTTGAATAAAAATCCACGCACTCATCACATCTGTACTGTTCAAACTTAGGAGCAAGCTCAGCTAAGATTTGGCAGTCCTCTTTCTTGCAATCAAGTAGGCGAAGAGGATTTGTCTCTAGGCGGCTTTGGCAAGCTTCACATAGAGATCTCTCTTTTCCAATATAAAAATTCACAAGATCTTCCTTGTATTTAGGTCGGCATTTTTGGCATCCAATATTGTTGAGTTGAATGCTGAAAAGGTGAGCCACCCCAAGGTCTTCATTGATTCTGTATGCGAGATCGATAACTTGAGCATCAAGAGCAGGATCGCTCTCTCCGATGATCTCAAGACCAAACTGCCAGAACTGTCTGTAGCGACCTTTCTGAGGTTTGTCATATCGGAAGTGAGGCTCAATATAATAAAGCTGAACAGGTTGAGGAAGCTCTTTCATTCCGTGTTGAATGTATGAGCGAACAACTCCTGCAGTGCTTTCTGGTTTCAAAGTAAGGCTTCTTTCTCCTTTGTCGATGAATGTGTACATCTCTTTTTCAACAATGTCTGTATCGTCTCCAATACCACGCTGAAAAACCTCCGTGTATTCCATCATTGGAGTCGAAATTCGACGGAAACCTGACTGCCTACATCTGTGCCTAACAACTTTTTTGATAAAAGTGAAATACTCGTGGTCATTTGGCAGGATGTCGTGGATACCGACCGGAGTTCTAAGCTTTTCTCTCTTTTCAGATTGGTCTTTAGTGGTATCGTCGGTCATGTTTGGAGATTTTTACAAAAATAAATTACAAATGTAATTATACTCTAATTTAGCCTGAAGTAAACCTGAACTTGCTATGTCTTACGACCAACTCCCACATTCTCCCATTTAGCAAATTTTTCAGGTGACTGAATGTATCGATAATAACCTGCAGCTGCGATCATCGCAGCGTTGTCTGTACAGTATTCGATTTTTTTCGGAAATTTAAGCGGAAGGTCAACTCGCTGTGCAACCATTTCTCGAAGTCGTCGATTAGCGCTAACCCCACCTGCAAGATGAACTTCTTTTGCACCAAATTTCTCAGCCGCACGACGTAATTTCTCTGATAAAACATCGCAAACCGCTTCTTGAAAGCTCGCCGCAACATTGTCTTTGTCCTCGAGAGGAAGACGTGAAACAGCAGTTTTTAAACCTGAAAAACTGAAGTCGAAGCTCCCTTTCTCAAGCCATGCACGAGGTAGGTCGTATTTAGCGCCGTCTCCATTTTCGGCAGATTTAGAAATAGCAGGTCCGCCAGGATAACCAAGTCCGAGCATCCGCGCCACCTTATCAAAAGCTTCTCCAGCAGCATCATCAAGTGTTTCGCCAATAACCTCGAAATCACCGTGATCACGCATCAAAACAAGCTCGTTATGTCCGCCCGAAACTGTCAAAACAACAATCGGGAAGTTGATAGAGTCTGCTTCTCTCTCAAGAACGTTTGCATAAATATGACCTTCGATGTGATTTACAGGAATCAAAGGTTTGTCTAGAACAAGTGCAAGCGTCGAAGCGGTGACAGTCCCGGTTAGAAGAGAACTGACCAGGCCAGGAGTTTGAGTTACAGCAATTGCGTCAATCGAATCTAGATCAATTTCAGCAAGAGCAGGTATGATTTTTGTAATGTGTTCGCGCGCAGCAACCTCAGGCACAACACCACCAGTTTGCGCATGCAGATCGATTTGCGAATAGATTATATTCGCAAGAACTTTGGTACCATCTTCCACGACGGCAACCGCAGTTTCATCACAAGATGTCTCAATTCCTAGGATTTTCATCGGGGGTAGTTTAAAATACTCGGTAGTTTATAGCAAGAAATGGAAAACACAGCAGTACAAATAGTCAAAATGTTGAAGAAAGCTGGCCACGATGCATTCTGGGCGGGTGGTTGCGTGCGCGATCTTCTTTTGATGAAAACACCTAAGGATTTCGATATCGTAACAAGTGCAAAGCCGGACAGAATCGAGGAGCTTCTTGAGCACACCATCCCAATTGGAAAAGAGTTTGGTGTAATTTTGGCGATCGTTAATGGGCATCACTTTGAGATTGCAACTTTCCGTTCGGACAGCGGTTATTCAGACGGTAGAAGGCCTGATGCGGTTGAGTTTTCGAATGCAGAGGAGGATGCCAAGAGGAGGGATTTTACGATTAACGGACTTTTTTATGATCCTGTTGATAAAAAAGTTTACGACTTTGTTGGAGGCAAGCGCGATTTGAAGGACAAACTGATCAGATTTATAGGCGATCCACACGAACGTATTTTGGAGGATCATTTGAGGATTGTAAGAGCTGTAAGATTCAAAGCGAACCTGGATTTTCAATACCATCCGGACACATACAAAGCGATTCGCAAACACGCCAATCTAGCAAACCAGGTTTCTCAAGAAAGGCTAAGGGACGAGTTGAACAAAATGATGATGGACGACAACAACCCTGTTGAGGGATGGGAAGATCTGGAAGACACAGGAGTTCTTGAGTATGTTCTGCCAGAACTTCTTGAACTAAAAGGCGTTGCACAACCGCTTGAATTTCACAAAGAAGGGGACGTGTGGGATCACACAATGCAAGCGCTAGGCTCACTGCCAAACGATGCAACTCTTGAGGAGAGATGGGCGGTAATGTTGCATGACATCGCTAAGCCTCAAACCTTTGAACAGAAAGAACGAATCAGATATGACGGACATCCAGAAAAATCTGCTGAGATGTCAGAAGTTATTTTGAGAAGACTAAGATTTCCAAGAGCTTTTATCAAAAAAGTCTGCTGGGCAGTCGAGCATCATTTCAACATGAAGCAAATCATCGAAATGAACCCAGGACGACAAATGAAATGGTTCCTAAATCCAGCTTTTCCTCTGTTAATGACAGTTTTTAAAGCCGACATAGCAGGAACAACTCCAAGCGATTACTCGATGTACAACGAGCTCGAAGCAATTTACAAAAAAGCTACAAAAAAAATAAAAGAGAAACCAAAACCACTTCTCAGTGGAAACGAAATAATGAAAGAACTAGGGCTCAAACCAGGCCCACAACTGGGTGAAATACTCGAAGAACTTGAAGAAAAACAATTAGGCAACGAAATCACAAACAAGAAGCAAGCACT
>CAZRWH010000014.1:3760-24666 GCA_964603905.1 uncultured Candidatus Peribacteria bacterium
AAGAACTTGAAGAAAAACAATTAGGCAACGAAATCACAAACAAGAAGCAAGCACTTAAATGGCTATCAGAACTTTCACAGAAAAAGTCTACGAAATAGTCCGCAAAATACCACGTGGCAAAACATTAACCTACGGAGAAGTAGCGCGTCTTGCAGGTAGTCCAAAAGCCGCTCGTGCAGTAGGGAACATTCTTCACAACAACCCAGACCCCGCAAACATACCATGTCACAGAGTCCTCAACTCAAAAGGAGAGGTAAGCCAAGCATACGCATTCGGCGGAGCAGAAGCCCAGCGACAAAAACTTGATGAAGAAAGGTCCTAGATAAGCTTCTTAGTTCTCAGGCTCTTGAAAACTTTTGCCTTATAAAGAAGGACCGCTCCAATACCTGTGAACGTAAATATCATGCTAAACATGAACCCGAAATAAGGAAGAGAAGTTAGCACAACAAGTATCGCAAGTCCGGAAGCAAGACGGATAATGTCTTTCTTCAAAACCCCGGTTTTAGTTTTTTTCTGAAAAATAAAAGCACCGATATAATATCCAGCAAAAATCTTAGCAACAGACCAGTAAAGCGCCATTGCCATAAGAAGCAAAATAGCGAGCTTGAATCCAATTATTGTAATGATAAGAAGGACCGCTGTTACAGGAAGAACTATGATGAAAAGGAATCCATACAGCAAGCTTTTCCAGTAGTCTTTCTTCACGCATTCAAAAGATTCGCGGAACGCATATTTGCTAGCTAACAAAATAACTAATCCAATAAACAACATACTAAGATACGACCATATTTTTAGGAAGACAACAGTTGCGCTAATAACACCACTCGCTTCTTCCCTGACTTCTTCGACTTCTGCTTTGGCTTTGTCAAAATTCAAGGCTGCAATTTCCTGGAAATTAATGTTCCCAAGGACAACTCCATCTACACTATCAAGCTCTTGTGAAGCTCGGTAATTCAAATCTCCGTGAATGCGAGCAGACTTACCAAGTATTAAATTCTCTTCGGTTGTAATATTGGCATCACCTTGAACTTCACCTCCAAAAACTACACTGGCAGAGAGGATTGTAATGTCTCCACGTGTGGACCCATTGTAAATAGTATTTGCTGCGACGATATAGATATCCCCGTAAACATCAGTTTTGGAAGATATATTTGTAGATCCACTAAGCGCCACAATGTCATCCCCAACACTCCCATTGATAGTTGCAGAACCTCCTAGAACTCTCACGTCGTCATTAACATCTCCGTTAATAGAAACCTGTCCACCAAATACGAGCACATCTCCTGTTACATTACCACTAATCTCAATTTGACCTCCTGCAACAATCACATCTCCATTTATGTTTTCGTCAACAATCACATTTCCACCGACAAGATATAGATCGTCTTTCACTTCATCATTCACAAAAACGGCATCAGAAACTTCTAACGTTGCAGCCCGAGCCAAAGTTATGCCAAGACCAACAATACTAAGAGCAAGTGCCGCTAGAGTGATCGACGCGACAAGTCGAATGGTTCGTTTTTTCATATTTTTATTTTTGTTTAAGAAACTGACATGAATTTTAACAGCGTCAGGTCACAAGGCGCAAGCCCTAGGTAGTAGTAGTTAGTAGTGGTAGTAGTAGCCACTGTTCACTGTCCACTATCCACTGTTCACTAACCTCACCACATTCTCCACATGATAAGTATGCGGGAACATATCAATCGGCTGAACGTACTCCAATTTGTATCCAAGTTCCTCAAAAATAGCGAGATCTCTAGACAAACTTGCAGGGTTGCAAGAAACATAAACAATCCTTTTTGGTTCAAAGTCTGCAACTTTTCTCACAACTTTTTCGCCAAGTCCGCTTCGAGGCGGATCAACTATTACAACGTCAGGACTGCTAGGTATCTCAAGCATGCTGCGATCTACGTCACCGGCTTTGAACCACGAGTTCTCAACACCGTTCAACATGGCGTTCTGTTTTGCGTTTTTGATCGCACTTTCGTTGATTTCGAGGCCGTAAATTTGCTTCGCTTTGTTTGCACAAAACAGTCCGATTGTCCCTGTTCCGCAATAAAGGTCAAAAAGCACGTCTTCTTCTGTTAATTCTGCCGCTTCAAGCGCCTGAGCGTAAAGAATTTCAGCCTGTTTTGTGTTTGGCTGAAAGAAAGCCTGAGGCGAAATCTTGAATTTTAGGGAAGTGCCGTCGGGACGTTTAAGTTCTTCAACGATACTGTGTTTTCCATACAAAAGATGTTCGACATGTCGCGTTGGAGTTCCACGTTTTCGTTTGATAATTGTCCAATAGATCGAAACAACTTCAGGGATGTCTGATAAAAGTTCAACAAACTCTTTTTGAGGTTTGAAGTCACTTGTGCAAGTCACAAGATTAATCATGATTTCCCCCGTGTTTTTACCTTCACGAACATAAAGCGAAGAAAGAAGTCCTTCGTTTTGAATATGGTTATAAAAAGAAAGATTATGCTCTCGTACAAATCCACGAACTCGATTCAAGATATCAGAGACAGTCTCAGAGCCTAGGAAGCATTCCTCGACATCAAAGATATCGATTCTTTTGCCGGCAGGATGAAGGCCAAGACGAACTTCTGTATCGTCTTTTGATGAGTTTCCAAAAGAAAACTCCATTTTATTCCTGTAAAACCAAGGCTCAGCACATCCGATAATCGGCCTAACCAGTTCTCGCGCTCCCTTGAAACCACCTGTGTGCTCAAGAGTTTCAATAACCTGTTCTTCTTTGTGTTTGATCTGCAGCTCATAAGGCAACATCTGCCATTTGCAGCCACCACAAATATCGAAATGTTTGCACCTTGGCTGAATTCGATCACCAGACGCCTCAATAACGTTTACAAGATCGCCATCAACATAATTTTTTTTGATTTTCTTAAGGCTGGCATCAACAAGATCTCCAGGGACACAACCTTCAATAAAGATTTTACGACCATCCTCAATGGTCCCGATTCCTTTTCCGCCAAAAGCAAGTTTCTCGATTTTGACACGAACGATTTCTCCTTTTTTCAAATTTGACATAAATATAGGTAAGAAGTAACTTTGCAGCGCGCCTATTTAACCAGAATAAATGCTAAAAGTCACTATCCTAAAAATTGGAAAGCTAAAAAAAGAGTATATCGAGGCCGAAAAAGAGTTCCTAAAAAGGCTTCAGGCGTTTGCTGATGTGACTGTTGAAACCAAGAAAGACGACGATGCTATAGCGAAGGCACTCGACCCGAGAACTCATATCATTGCATTGGATATAGAGGGGAAGCAGTTCGATTCCGAAGGGTTCGCAGAAGTTATCCGTGACCAGCGTGATTTTGGGAAAGGGGCGATAACATTTTTGATCGGAGGTCCTCATGGGTTCCCTCAGGCAATTAGAGAAAAAGCACACCTTAAGCTTTCATTTTCAAAGCTAACCTTCACACACCAAATCGCGTATATAGTCCTGCTCGAACAGATTTACAGGGCTTTTACAATCATTGAAAACAAAAAATATCACTACTAAATGTTTCTGACCTTATTAAAAATCGTTTTATCTCTGCTATTGGCATTCATTCAGCCGTTTATGATGCACGCAGAAGAAGCTGTTGAAGATGTCCAGAAAGAGATAATCGAAGCTCACGATCCTTTTGAAATCATACTTTTTGGAGACGTGATGATGGGGCGTTATATATCTACTCTTATGGGGCGGTTAACAGAAGAAGATCCGACTTTTCCATTAACTCATTTGCCAGAAATAATCGACGCTTATTCGGAAGATCCAGAAATAGTTGGTGTGAATTTGGAGGGGCCAATCACAGATTTTCAAATCTCATATTGCGACATGTGTTTCCGTTTTCCAGAAACATCAGGGCAACTACTCGCTCAACAAGGGGTAACATTTGCTAACCTTGCCAATAACCACATGTTTAACCAGGGTGAAAATGGATACGAACAAACAAAAACATACTTAACAGGCTCAGGGATAAGCTACGTTGGTCATGCACATGAGGTTAATGAATTTTCTTCATACATTCAGGAAATCGAAGGGATGCGAATAGGATGGTTAGGGTTCGATGACATTGAGGGAAGACTAGATTATGAAGCGGCAACGCAGCTAACGGGCGAAATCGCAAAACAAGCAGACTTCACAATAGTGGCAATCCATTGGGGAACTGAATACGTCAATACTCCATCGGCTTCGATACAAACATATGCACATAACTTCATAGATGCAGGTGCAGATATGATCTGGGGGACACATCCTCACGTCATACAGTCGATCGAGAATTACGGAGAAGGAATGATTTTTTATTCTCTAGGAAATTTCGTGTTCGACCAATACTGGTCAGCAGGAACACAAGAGGGGCTTGGGGTTAAACTGACTATTGCAGACGAGGTGACTTACGAACTTATTCCAATCAAGCTAACCGAACCATATCTAGGGGACCCATATCTTATGGATGAGGAAGGCAGAGCCGATATGTTGTCCAGATTACAAGACTACTCTGAGCAAATTGGGGTTGTCGTGGACGAAAACATGAATTTTGCGGAGGGGGTGTTGAGGTCATGGCAATGAAATGATTTGACTGAACGGTCAAGTTGTGGTAATATATAAAGAAGCTTTGCTGAGGCTTCTTCTTAAATAAAACCCCAAAACATGAAAAACAAAAAAATGACAGCAATCGTAATTGCTACTGCACTCGTTGCAAATGCTTTTCTTCTTGGATTAGCTCATGCTGACGACACAACATCTCAAGTTGAGATCACTGGAGGAACTATCACTATGGTAGTGCCTACAACTATGAACTTTGCAGCTCAAGATACAAGTGCTGCTGACCAAGACCTTGCAGTGGTTAAATCTCCAACAGCTTTCCAAATTCAAGATCTAACATCTGACGGAAGTACGTTTGATGTTTACGTAAATATGGAAGGTGGATTTACTGACTGGTCAACAGGTCAAACAATACCACTAGGAGCATCTGATGCTAACGTTGCATTGGATATTGATGCAGCAGATCTAGGATGGCTAGACCTTGGTGAGTCAGGGCTATGTGCATCTGCAGGTATGACCCTTCAGGCGGCTGTAGGATTAGATACTACAGGTCAACAAGTAGTTGTTTCAGGGGATACAACATCAAGAGCTGTAAACTGTGGAGCTCAGCCTAAATTTAACATCACAGTCCCAGGTGGTACTTTGGCTGGAACTTACCAATCAACAATAACTTGGACTCTAACGACTTAGTTTAGAATAAAATAATTTTATAAAGGGCGTTTCATATGAAGCGCCCTTTTAAAAATGGCTTACATAAGGTAAAATCCTGAGCCATGCTAGAAACAAACTCAAAATCCGGGAATATACTAAAAGTTGCTACAATGCTAGCTCTGATTCCAGCATGTCGTAATCAAGGGGAGTATTGCGGAGCACCTGATTTGGATAACCAAACTTCTCTATCAACAGAATTAATAGGTAGAAGGCTGCTTGAAACTGTGGATTTGGCAGAAGCGTTATATCCACCAAGCACTTGTAATGTGGACTCATCCAGAGGATTAACAGATGAGAAATATGAAGAAAAGTACAGCCCCAAATCAGCAGGTACATACGAGCATTCGACAAACAACATAATCCATAAAGAAAGTGAGCTCGCAAAAGGACTGCAGGACGCGTCTTATTTTGCGCAGTCATGGATACATGAAGACGTGCATTCCAGGCAGGAGTCATGGTTGGATGACGATATGGGTTGGGCAAATTTTCAGGAGCAATTCTCAGATGTTGAGTTCCATGGTCGATATGTACCTGAGTACGAGGGCCAGGAGTACGATTCTCGATGTATTAGCTATTACGCTTGTCGAAACATTGCAGAATTCCACGCAGAAACTATGTCTAGATGGATGACAAAGCCTTTGTCGTTTTTATTTGAAGAAGACCTGAAAGAAGCGCGTGAATCGGCCGAAAAAGTGTTTGATATGTTAATTGAAGCGGAAGCTCAAATCTCAGAGGTGGAAGATCCGGCAATGTTTGATCATATCCGGACATACGATGGAGAGCTTGAAAAAATGCGCATCAGCGATTTGGGAAATCAGACCATCTTCATGTTTTTTGACTCAGAAGGTGAGACGCATCGCCTTTACACAGATAGGCTAGCAAGTATCCAGGAGGGAAGCATAGCAGATACATATTCAGGTATTGTTCTTTTGGACGGTTCAAAATTAAAAAATATAGATCTGGAAAGTGGAGAAGTAACCGAATTAACAGAATTAGGTGGTGAAAACGCAACAGGCTATTATGACGGGACTTATTATGTTTTTCCAAAAACATATTCAGGCTACATGGAATACTCAGTATACGAGCAAGGAGCTTTGCATACCATAAGTTCAGAAATAGAATCGTTCGGAGGTTCAATTTCATACAGCAATGTAAATCAAGAGAACGGAACGATCGCAATTCACACCGACAGCAGATTTTTTGTGCTCGATTTAGAAACAGGTGAAGTGCAAGGAAGTGTTTGGGACCTTGGTGTTTTTGAAGTAGAAAAAATTGCATTAACAGAAGAAGATACGATTTATGCAATATGCACATTCCCAAAAGAAGACGGAACAAAACCAAACATAATTATTGAAGGGATGTCGCAAGATGCAATCATGAAATTGGTTGATCTTGAGGCCGGCATAAACAGCACGGTCTCGGTTGCCGCTGCACTTGGAAACGATGTGTACATGCAGTATTGGGATGACGATCACGGTCCGATGACAAAGGTGGTGGAGTAGGGGCGCTCAGATTGCGCCAGGGGCGCTTTTGTTGTATAATTAAAGAGTGAAAACTCCAAACGAAAATCCGAGAATCGGGAAAGGCCTAATGTTCCTAGCAGGGATGGCTTTGTCTGGTTGTGCAGCAGAACAAGTACCAGGAGAGATGCCACTGGTTTATGACGAAAATGGGACGGAGATAACGGGAGAAATAAGGGATGACATCCACGAGGCTTTGGAATACGCCGAATCACGATATCCAAATTTTACATGTGGAGTTTCAAGAATAATGATCGTCCCGGAAGAGGATATACACGATCATTGTGGTCACGAAGGAATTGAGGTTGGAGGGTGTTTTACGCCTAGGACCAATGAAGTTGTGATCCAGAAAGATGTAGCTGAGCGTATTAATACAGACCCTGATAGCAGAGGAACTTTATATCACGAGTTTGCTCACTCGGCACAATACAAAGATCGTAAAGAATGCAAGCAGGATATGGGATACGAAGAGTTCCAAAAAAGGTTTGAAGACTTGCCATATCACGGTGAATTCACACCTCAAGAAGGAGTAGAATATGACACAGATGAATGTTTAGGTTTTTATGCATGTAAAAACCCTCAAGAAGCACATGCAGAATGGGTAGGATATTACTTAGCAAACCCATTTATGTTGCTAGGAGATAGTGATTATCATGCGCAACTTGATTTAGCAGAAGAGACGTTCAGTAAAATCCCAGAAATCGAAGTTAGATCGACAACTCTCGAGGACGAAACAATATGGAATTGGTCATTCAGAAATGTATTCACTGAAATAGAGGGAAGATTAGCAGTAATTGGATTTGATTATTGGAAATATTTAACAGTTACAGATTCTGAAGGGGAGATAGACTCTTTTGAGTTAGAGGAAACAATAAATCCATTGAATAATGAGATATTTGAGACAGAACAAGGAGTATTGTATTTCGAAGGTGACTATGAAAGTGGAGAATTAGATGTAAAAGAAATAAATCTAGATAATGCAGGAATATCCTCTCTAGGTGCATTGGATTGGTTTCAATATTATCCATACGACGACGAGTATTATCCTTCAGAAGTTCTAGAAGTACATGAAGTTGATGGAAAAATAATGTTTTTCCCTCATTTAATTCAGGACGTGCATGGGGATTTGAAGATTCCATACATTGATCGCGAGTCTGGGGATGTGGGGCATATAGAGATTGAAGGATTATCATCAGAAAGTTCTTCGGAAGTATTAAGTTACAGTAATGTTGAAAACGGGAAAATATGTGTCGAGAACAGAAATAAATTATATATAGTTGATCTTTTGAAAGGGGAGCTTGTAAAAGAAGGGATGAATTTATGGCCAAATGCAGGGATTACTAGTATGTCTTTGATGGAAAACGGAGATATATTTGTGACAGGTGATATAGGGCTAGTAGGCGAATACGATTTAATGATGTATGTGAATGATCAGTCATATATGCCAAAGCTAGCTGTTACTGACGAAATAGATAGATATGGATGGGCAAGTACCAGCTCTAAAAATGTCGTTATAGACGGGAAGATGTATTACGGTGAGCTTATTTGGACAGCAGATTATAGTGATGTTTTGGGTATAAAACCAACTTTAGTAGAGCGCATTGATGAAGATGAGCTATAATAAGGCCGAAAATAAAAATAAACGTTTTGCTGTAAAGCAAAACACCAAGACTACAACTACCACCACCACTACTAACTACTTACTCTATGCGCAAATCAGAAATATTCTTGATAGTTTTGACGGTTGCTTCAATCATTGCAGCCTTCTTGCTGTATCCACATATGCCAGAGCAGATGGCATCACATTGGAATACAGCAGGAGAAGTTGACGGTTACATGTCACGTTTCTGGGGACTTGCCATGTTTCCAATAATCCTGACAGTGTTGTCAGGGCTTTTCATTGCGATACCTCACATGGACCCACTTCAAAAAAACATAAAGAAATTCCGACCTCATTTCGACGGACTAATGATTCTTCTAAGTCTGTTCTTTGTCATGGTGTTTGCTCAATCAACACTGTGGAACGTTGGGATTGAGATACCGATGAACATTACGATGCCGATTGCAATGGGTATCTTGTTTTTTTACATAGGAATCTTGCTCGGGAAATCCAAACAAAACTGGTTCGTTGGTATCCGAACTCCATGGACATTAAGTAGCGAATCGGTTTGGGACAAAACCCACAAACTTGGAGAAAAACTTTTCAAAGGTATTGGTGTCCTATCTGTTCTAAGCGTAATTTACCCAAGCTACACATTTATTGTTGTTATAGCTCTGATAATTATTACGGTCCTGACGCTTTTCATTTACTCATTTCTGGTTTTCAAAAAGGAGGTTAGGCTAAAAAAATAGAAGGTTCGCAAGCCAGGAATCTTGGAGAAGCCAAGTTTTTTGGTAGTATTTGGGGTAGTAAAATTTAAAAAAATAAAAAATGGGCAGAGTTATAGATCTTGAAAATGGAACTTACAGCGAAACTGATCGTCATGGTACGCTAATACATCTTAGTGGGGCCGATCAAAGCTCTCGGAACATATTGGATGGAATAGAAATGGCTGAGAGAGGAGGGCGAGAAAGGCGCAATGGGGACGCGATATATGATGATCTGGAAAGAATGGAAGAGGAACTACCTCATATTGTGCGTATGACCATATGCAATAGAGTCGCTGAAGCAGCAAGAAAAACTGGAGATGACGAGGAAGCAGATTATTGGATGGAGAAAGCAGACGGTGGCGCTCCGGTAGGAGGATTCCGCCCTGTAGTCGCATCCCGCATCGGCCAACTTGCAAGAGAAGTTGCAAACGCAGAGGCTGTAAACGACGCACTTTCTGCAGATCATTTCCGCGCAAAGTTAAAAATCATTACGGAAGCATTAGCACAATAACCAAAATCCAAATGTCTATAAAATTTCCATGCGTTCTAGGAAGAGAAGGATGTCCAGAAGAACATGATCTTAAGGTCGTTAGGGATGGCCACGGTTGGAAAGGTGTACTTGATGGACACTCTCAAAGAATAGCTCGAAGACGTCCAACGATTTATACGCTTAGTGATACATTTAATAGGCACGACTCTTGTATTTGGAGAGCACGGCAACGAATCGAAGAATTTTTAGAAGGATTAGAATAAGCAAGTTTAACCTGTTGAGCGATAGACGTTCATGCTTTTTTGTGGTAAAATTATATAAACGCAAATAAAAAACTAATCTGCGCGAACCGCTCCACAAACTTGCGACTTGTGACTCGCGACTAAAAAAAACAAAACAAAAATGAAACTAATCTCATACGGAGCAGCTAGGGAAGTTACAGGATCAAAACATATGTTAATTGTCGGTGAGAACAAAATACTTTTTGATTGTGGAATGTTTCATGGGCACAGAGATGAAGCTGACAAGAAAAACCAGGAATTTGGTTTCGATCCAAAGGAGCTTGATGCAGTAGTTCTTTCTCATGCTCATATCGATCACAGCGGGAATCTTCCGTTGCTTGTTAAGCAGGGATACAAAGGACCTATATTTTGTACTTCTGCTACCGAGGATCTTTGTAAGCATATGTTGATGGATAGCGCATATATACAGGAGCGAGAGGTAGAATATTTGAACGAAAAAAAACGCAGAAAAGGAGACGATTTAGTAGAGCCACTTTATACGCAGGAAGATGCAGAAACTGCTCTTGGATATTTTAGATCAAAAAAATACAACGAAACATTTGAACCAGTTGAAGGAGTTAAAGTCACGTATCGCGAAGCAGGTCATATTCTTGGAGCCGCAATTGTTGAAATAGAAGCGACTGAGAATGGGGAGACAAAAAAAATCGTCTTCACAGGAGACCTCGGAAGACGTGACCTACCAGTTTTAAGAGATCCATATCAACCGAAATATGCAGATATACTGATAACCGAATCAACATACGGTAACAGATTGCATGAGCCTGTTTTGGAAGCCGAAGAAAAGCTAGCTAAGATCATCAACACAACTATAGGAAAAGGAGGAAAGCTTATAATCCCTGCATTCGCACTTGGCCGAACTCAGGAGATTGTTTACGCTATACACAAGTTGATGGATGACGGAGAGATAAGGTCAGATTTGCCTGTGTTTGTTGATAGTCCTCTTGCTGTGAACGTCACAGAGGTTTTCCGAAAACACAAGGAGTGTTACGACATGGAAACTAGAGAAGCTTTTACTGATAATAATAAGGATCCTTTTGGATTTGATAGACTCAAATACATTACAAAAGTTGAGGAATCAAAAGCTCTCAACAATCATCAAGGGCCGTGCATTATAATCGCAGCTTCAGGTATGTGTGAGTTCGGAAGAATACTTCATCACCTCAAAAACAACATCGAAAATCATCGAAACACAGTTTTGGTTGTTGGATACATGGCAGAGCACACATTGGGGCGCAAAATTCTCGAGAAACAACGTGAAGTTAAGATCTTCAGAAAAATTTACAACCTAAATTGTGAAGTAGAAGTTATCGATGCTTATTCAGCCCACGCCGATAGATCAGACTTACTTTCTTTTGCAACTCATCTGGACGGACTGAAGCAAGTTTTCATAGTTCACGGTGAAGAAAAAGCACAGATGGATTTTCGTGCTGCACTCGAGAAAAATGGAATTCACAACATACAGATTCCGAAACACGGCGAAGAGTTCGAGCTATAAAAACGTTACAAAAACTTGACACAACGATTTTTGTGCATAAAATAGGGGCAACTATGAATATGCACAAAGCGCACAACCTGGTATCAATCATTTCGATTATTATTATCCTCGCCCTCAGTTAGCGTCGCTACTTGCATATGCCAAGACATTAGGAGCCTCGCTAACAAGCGGGGATTTTTTTTGCTCAAATTTTTAAACCCAAAATATACTTAACCGAAAGAATCTATGGGAACTCCAAAAAACACAAACAATCCAATGGAAGGTGATCGATGGGCAACCTACGGGAAGCCACGACCAGAAGCTCGTGAAGCTGATGCAACAGATATTACTCCAGTAAGAGAAGCAACAGGCGAAAGAGTATCGGTTGTTGTACCGGAAGATCTAGGCACAATCAAGGCCACTCAACGAAAAATGGAAATGTAATTTAATAAATAACCTAACCCAAAAAACTATGAACGCACCAGCATTGAAGCTAGTACCAGACCTTCCACTGGTTAACCCAGACGGGACAAACAACTGGGAAGAACGCGAAAGATTAAGTCACGACTTAATGCCGTTAGGACCAGATTATCAGAATGTACAAGACACTGTTTCTGCAGCAGTATCATCTCTCGGAGTAAACCAAGATCCAGAAGCGGTTGCTGTAGCTACAAGAAAAGCTGTTTTCGACGCTTTTGTGTAAACTCCAAAAATTTGCCACCAACCTGCATTCGCTGTAAGTTGGTGGCGATTTTTAAATCTAAGAAATGGCCAAAATTGACTTCGGTGGAGTAGTAGAAGAAGTGATAACTCAAGAGGAGTTTTCAATGCAAAAAGCACGAGATCTTATAAAAGACAAACGCATCGCAGTCCTAGGTTATGGGGTCCAAGGCCAAGGCCAGTCACTCAACCTGAGAGACAACGGTTTCGACGTAATAATCGGTCAGCGAAAAGATACAGCCTCATGGCAAAAAGCTGTCGATGACGGTTGGTCACCAATGCCAATAGATGAAGCAGCTGCAGAAGCTGATATCATTCTTTACTTGCTTTCTGACGCAGGCCAAAAAGAGGCATGGCCTCAGATTCTGCCTCATCTTTCACCCGGCAAAGTTCTCGTCTTCGGCCACGGCTTTTCCATAACTTTTCAAGATCAAACCGGCGTAGTCCCACCAGAAGGGATCGACGTAATTATGGTCGCCCCAAAAGGCCCAGGAATCGACCTCCGACGAAAAGGAATAAACGCAAGTTACGCAGTACATCAAAACGCATCAGGACAGGCTCGCGAAATAGCACTTGCACTAGCAATCGGAATCAATTCTACATACGTTTTCGAAACAACTTTTGAAAAAGAAACTATTAGCGACCTGGTCGGCGAGCGTGGAACACTTGTCGGTGCAATCGCCGGGGTTATGGAAGCCCAATACAACGAACTCCGCAAACGCGGACACAGCCCGAGCGAGGCCTTCAATGACACTGTAGAAGAAGCAACTCGAAGCCTGGTCCCGCTCATCAACGAGAAAGGGCTCACATTCTTGCTAGAGAACGCAAGCACCACGGCTCAACGTGGGGCGCTCGATTGGAGCCAGGAATTTCGAGATGCAACAGCACCAGTATTCGAGCGTCTATACGATAGCGTTGCAAGCGGAAAAGAAACTCGGATAGCACTCGATTCATGTTCAGATCCAAACTACCGCGAAAAGCTTGATGCAGAAATTGACGCAATAAAAAACTCTGAGATGTGGAAGGTAGGGGAAGCGACTAGGAGTTTGAGACCGACAGACATGTCATAAATAAAAAATTTGCACTCAACCTGGATTTTAGGTAATAATGATCGGGCAAACGCAAAACGGACCAATTGGGCCGAAGATTTTGTCAGGCCGGTGCGCAAAATCGCATAACTACCACTACGACTACCTACACTACAACTACTACTAACAACTACAACTACCTATGCCTTACGTAGAACTCCTCCTCCTTCTTGCTTGTGTCTGGACTATCGGACGCTTTTTTAAAAAACTTAATTGGCCTCCACTATTTGGAGAAATCCTGGCCGGTATTATCGTAGGTCCGGTTGTTTTTGGAGTGGTTGAGGAGACAGAGGCGATCAAAGTAATGGCAGAACTCGGTATTTTCTTCCTTATGCTTCATGCAGGGCTTGAGACAAGTCCAAAGGATCTTTTCAAAGCATCTAAGAGAGCGATTTTGGTAGGACTAGCTGGGGTGATTATACCTTTTGCAACAGGATTTTTTGTGTCGCATTGGTTTGGATATTCTATGCAGGAGAGTTTGTTTATTGCGATGGGTCTTTCGATTACGGCGATTGCTGTTAGTGCAAAGCTTTTCAAAGACTATTCGATCATGAGTTCTCGGGTGGCTCATATTACGATGGGTGCGGCGATTATCGACGATATATTAGGTTTGATTCTGTTCTCAGTCGTTTTGAGTGTGGCTGAACATAGTGCGATTAATTTGGCGGAGATCGCGATTTTGACTGCAAAGATAGCGGTTTTCTTCGGGATTGTGCTTGTTCTTGGGAAGAAAGGTTTCAAGAAACTTCAGAGGGTTTTTCAGGAGGGGAACAAGGGCTTTACATTTACAATTATTATCGCGCTAGCTTTTGGAGCTCTAGCCGAAGCGATTGGTCTGCACGTAATTATTGGAGCGTTCCTTGCGGGGCTGTTTATCCGTGAGGAGGTTATGGATATAAAGCTTTTCAATAAGGTAGAAGATCGTGTTTATGGGCTTTCATATAGCTTTTTGGGGCCGATTTTCTTTGCGACACTGGCGTTTCATTTGGATTTTTCTGCGTTTAAAACAGCGGCATTATTTACAGTAGTTCTGGTGCTTATTGCTATTTTAGGAAAAGTTATTGGATGTGGACTTGCAGCAAGAATGACAAAATTAAGCCGTGTTGAATCACTTGGAATTGGACTCGCAATGAACAGTAGAGGAGCGGTTGAACTTATCATTGCTTCTATTGGACTCGAGAGAGGAATAATTGGTCCAGAGGTTTTCTCTATTTTGGTTGTAATGGCATTCGCAACTACGATAGTATCTATTGTAGGGCTTAAGCCACTGGCTAAGTACTACAGAAAACCAAAACCACTAACACAACAAACATGACACCAACAACTGTTCTAATGGCCCAAATCATTGGTCCTATTTTGGCGATCTCGGCAATCGGAGTTTTGCTGAATTTGAAGAAACTTCCAAAGATGATTGATGACATGGGAAAAAACATAGCATTCCTTTATGTGACAGGGATGTTTACTCTGATCTTGGGAGTAATTGCTGTGACTGTTCACAGTCAATGGGACAACCTAGTTGCAATTATAGTATCTGTTCTTTGTTGGATGGCCCTTATCAAAGGAGCGGTCTTTATGGTTGCGCCTGACCATCTGATGAAGCTCGGTAAGAAAATGGTAAAAAACCAAATGCTATATTTGATATCAGCTGTTGTAATGGCAATCCTGGGGTTGTATCTGGTTTGCCAAGGATATTTCGGCTAAATGATCAAATCTCTAAGATCGAGAGAAGTCAAATCATGGCCCTCATTTGGCATATCCAAACGAGATACGCGCCCAACAATCATTTCCACCAGATTCGCGTGTTCCGGCGTAATAAGATTGTCTGCGCCAGCCATAACAACTTGAACTGCAGTATCGGATAGATAAGGTGCAAGGGTGTCTATGTGATAGTAAAAATCTTCTGTAAAGAGAAGCTTGTGTTCGTCGAATAGATGTTGGCCTGAGCACAAATATTGTCTTTCTGTCCCCATTAAGACTTCATGCAGAATATGTTTCGCCAAGACATAATTGTCTCTTAACCCAAATCGAAGTCCAAGAGGATGACCACCTTGGTAATCACTTCCCAAAAGAACGTTGCGAACAAAAGGAGTTAAGTACGAAACAGAGTGAGGAGGTGGCACATCATGGTCAGCCATTTTTCGTATAGTTCTCATCAAGGCCGAAGCACCGTAAGAATGCCCAGCAAGATGAATACGACATCGGTCAGCTATAGCATTTCGGATTCCGCAAACCATTTTTTCAAGCTGGCTGAGGTAATTCTCAAGCTCAAATTGGCTTCCAAAAAGTTCAGGACAGAATGTGTTAACAAGCTCCATGTCATTGTGATCTGCTAGGTTGGCTCCTTCAACATTTTCAGGCCTTAGGCCGGTTGCAATCATTACCAAAACAGCAACTTTTTCTTGCTCAGAAACAAAGCAGTGAGCTTTTTCTTCTATGCCTACCTCTACTTTTGGGCCTCCGTTTCTCCATTCAACGCCAGGTAGCCCATGTTGAATTACAAGCAAGTCTTCTGCTTGTCCAAGTCCAGCAAGATTTTCGTTGCAAATCAGCTTTCCGCAAGCTCCACCAGAAGAAACCAAAGCTTCTTTTGTGTCTCGTCGATGAGAAGTTAGAGGAATGAGCTGAGGAGATCGCATTAAATTTTTCTTACAAAAAATAGACAAGACTCTAATCTTATTGACTTGGAAAGTCAAATAAATTGCCCTTCTGTTACCAATCTGGTAAAAACTACCCTTATGAATGAAGCAGAAAAGAAGCAAAATCAGGCGCCAGACAAATTGCCATCTCAGCCGTCGGCGGAGATACGCGCAGCTGTCGCTGAACTAGGGATAGATGAGTCAAATGATCTGATGGAAGGCTTCAGCATGGAGGCTTTGCTAGGTCCAAGCAATGCAGCGTATGTGCAGATAAACAGCGCCGACAAAGAGGTTAGCGGTGTCGAAGATAATAAGAGGTATTATCCGGAAGCCATCAAAGGAGTTCCCGAGGCGGAGACTATTTACAGGTTGATTATGCAGCCTTCTACGGATCTTAAGCAGATTAAACAGAGGCAGGCTTTGGTCGACTCAATGATTGGAATAGAGAACTTGGATGAAATAGTGGGTCTGAAAAACGAAGCTTACAATATAAAAACAGGTATCAACGGGCTTTTTGCAACTATTTCGATTAACGATTATGAGACCGCCATTGCAATCGAATCTTTTAGGAATGGAAGATTGCCAAAAGCGATGCACGGATACATTTATCAGCAAATCGAACTGATTGAACAAGGAGCGAGAGCTCTTAATCAATTAATTGAAATATTTGAAGGGATGCAAGATCCATTTATAAGAAAAGCGATGCTCGAGACGCTAAAAGAGTCTAGGGATTTGATTCAAAAGTTCGACAAAAAGTATTTCATGGAGGCCGATATCGAAGAGATAATGGATCGAGAATCTGTTGCATGTGCAGAAAAGTGCCAAAAAAGGTTAATAATGTCTGCCGTTTTTATTGAATTTGCTCGCATTGTATTGGCGGAAGAGTACGGACGCGCATCTTTCGACAAATCAAAACCTCACAGTTACAGAGGTGCTCACTGTTTTGCTAGAAAGAAAGAAGGGCAAGTTTTGACACAATCAGATACAGGTCAGGACAGTCAAATCAGACTGTATTCAGGGCCAAACAACTCAGGAAAATCGTACAGCGGACTTAAGACAGCATACTTTGCTCAAAAGCTTGCGCAGTCTTTCGGACACGGGCCGTTTCAAGAGCTTAATTCACCGGTTGTATTCGACTCTTTTCACTATTTAGACCGAAGTTCGACAGATCACAAAAACAACTTGAGCGCTTTTGGAGCGGAGATGGAAGAGCTTAATAATATGCTTGATAATTTAGGTGAGAATCCATTCATTTGTATGGATGAAAGTGGGTCTACAACAGATCGAAAAGGTGCGTATCAACTTAATCGTGCAACACTTTTGTTTTTGAAGGGGAAAGGCGCAAAAATACAGATCGCAAGTCACAATGAGGACCTTATTAGATGGGCGCACGAACAGGACCAAGATATCCGCGTTTACCATTTCCCTGCAACATTTCAGGCAGGTGCTAGCGAGCCTAAATACAGTCGGAAACTAACAGATGGCCCAGGTGAGTCACACGCAATCGAGGTTGCAAGAAGTCATGGGCTACCTGAAAAAATTTTGGAAGTAGCGCAGCAGTTCTTAGACGGAAATTATGTAAAAGCTACGCTCCCGGAGCTAAAGCCGATACCCGTTGAATCTTACACAGAAGAAGAACGTGCCAAAATGAAGAAAGGATCAAAAAGCATAGTTAGCATTGTGCCAACGCCGATTGAAAATCCTAGAGACCAATTCATGAGCAATCGTCATTGGGGGCGAAAGCCTGAAACCTTGTCTCACATGTTGTCTGATGATAGTGATTTCAAGTTGTGCTTGCGTGACGAAGGAGGATTTATAAACGATTTCTTATTCAAAAGTCCTTCGATCTCAACTAAAGATACACTCGAAAGACAGCGCATGTTCGACCAGATAATCGCAAGAGATGAAATAGGAAAAATGAAACAAATAGCCGCGGGCATTAAAGCCGTGGCAAGCCTGGCGGCGGGGTATGGAGTTGCCGGACGGGACGCGATGATTTTTAACATAGCTTTAAATCCATTTAATAGAAGCGACATAACTCTAAGTGGCGTTGAAGGACTGATAATTTATCTTGAATTCAATCAAAAACTTCTAGGTGACAAGTTCCCATTCGACAAGGAACTCGACGAGCTAAAGAGAGCCAAAGAGCTGAGGGATAAAATTGAAGAAATGAAAAAAGAAAGAGACATTGATGAAGTTTTGATATTTTTACATGGGAAAATAACAGGCCCAATTACAGATCCGGCCACATTGGAGATGTTTTTCAAACTATCTTCAGAAGATGAACAGCCTGCAGAGAATCGAGGAGTAGGAGAAGTAACAACCGAGCGAGTACTTAGCTATTTGAAATGGCTGCAAGTAAACAAAGATCAAAAGCGTTATGATCACGACGTTTACAGACTAAAAGATATGCTCAGACGACACCAAGAAGACGTGCAGTTCGATAGAATTTTGGAAAGAATGGAGGAGCTTGCAAGACACAAAAAAACTTTCAACCGTATAGCTGCCGAAATAGGAGAAGACAGCCCTGAAAAATGGGGCGACAAAATAACAGTCCCCCGAATTGAAGCTCTGATGGCGAAAATTAGAGGGATGGGATATGAAGAGGACCGATGGCAAAAACTAGAAAAACTGGATGAAATGCAAGGTGACCTTCATTACGGACAGAGATACATCAAAGTTGACGGGCACAACATCGATACACTGAAGAGTCGGGTCATTAATTTAGGTAATTATGTTACCGCAAAACATGCGGATAAACCTCAGAGGAAGATCCCGGAAGTTTCGTTATTTGATACGAATATCGAAGCAATCAAGCCGGAACTCCTTAAGCTACTTGATGTTTGGGATGAAATTTTTGGGGGGACAGGATACGACAGTTTTTACACCCCAGATAATGACGGATATTTGTTCCCAATGGTGCTTAGAAGGCTTCTTGATACACGGGATTATCCAAAAGAGTTCCTTGATCACATGAGGAGTTACGACTCTGTCGATTTGCATCAGGTCGCAAGCAGTTTAGAAGACCAATTTGTCGACTATTTATTCGGTGAAGACGTGTCTCAAAGCCCATTAATGCCAGAAGGTACAATCGCTCATGGCCCATCAATAATCGCAGGATTGAAAAAGATTTTTGAAGAGACAAGAGGCGAAGAGTACAAGGATCTAATAGCACTAGAAGAAGAGTGGCGTGAAATTTGTGATCGCCATGCATACGTCTATTACGAAAAGCTCCACGAGGCAAAAGAACTTTATGAAGGGTATCAAAAATGGAGACGAGGAGAGTTGATGAGCGACGATAGGGAAGTACGAGACTTTATGAATGAATTAGCAACTTACCGAGGGGTCGGATTGAAGGACTCTCTGAACTCATTCCCAGAATACAAAGAGAGAATGGGATGGAGAAGTAATGAAGACCCAGAAGAAGTATGGAGAGACTTTATGCAAAAAGAATTGATGGGAGGTCCAGAAATACAAGCCATACAGGCATATTTCGATGATATGCAGGTGCTAGGGCAAAAAGCTATGAATTTTGCAGCAAAACATGGAATAAGCGGATTAGATGAGGCTCTAAAGAAAGGCAATGTGCGGCCTCTTCGTCACGTCATTCAAGAAAAATACAGCAGGCATATAGACGAAATGTTTCAGGATTGGCATGCGAGAGAGAGAAGATACCTCATCGCGGGTTCCGTGGAGCGGATCATGGCACTTTTCAAAATCGGAGAGATGGCAAAAGAACAAAAACAGTCTCGAATCAACCTCAGCGGCAAAGGCGAATTCTCTCTGCCGAACGCATGGAGCATGCTTATGCCAAAGGATCAACAAGTCAAAAACGATATAGGCCTAAAACCAGGTGAGCGATGTCGAATCCTTGGGGGGCCAAACATGTCAGGAAAAACGGTAAACCTAAAAGCATCTCAAGTAGCTTTGTGTTGGGCGCTTCAAACAGGACGAGCTCCGACAGAAGGTGAGGCAACAATACCTGCCGTCAGTAACGTGATTTATTTCGACCGCGTCACAGCAAAAGACAACATAAACATGGGGTCGTTCTTGAACGAAGTTTGGCGTTGCTTAGAACAGATCAAAGTTATGGAGCGAAGTGGAGAAAAGGCAATGATCACGATGTCAAATATCGACGAAGCTTGGTCAACAACATCACCAGGATATCGAAACGCATTGGTATACGCATTTGTTCATTATGCACTCGAGCGCGGACACCTGGTTACGATTGCAGGGCATACTCACGAGGCATTCAAGGCGTTAGCCAATGAGCATCCAGGAACTGCAAATATTTACCATTTTGGATGGCATTTCGAAGACGATCCATCTAAGCCAAGTGGAAAGAAAATCAAGCTTGATCACGATCTGCGTGAAGGACACGAAGACTCAAAGGCAATAGATGTCGCAGAAGCTCTTGGGCTGAATTCAGAGATAGTTGAATTGGCTAGGTTGATCTCATAAACCAACCCAAAACCGCAGCCAATCGGAGTTGAAACTGCGGTTTTTAAAGTATGGCCTAACAGGTTCTGTTCAAGTTTTGTTTTATTGGATTTCTTGATTTTCCTGAAATCTTTTTCCTTGTCTCATTTTGTGGTGGTGTGGTTCAGGAAGTCCTAGCTCTTCTCTCAATTCTTGAGCGATTTCGTGCTCACCAGCCATTTTTGCTTCCATCATGTCGATGAATAGATCGAAGTTGTCTTGAGTGACTAGTTCAACTATCTCCTCGCCGTGTGGATGCTCAACCATTAGGTCGTACCATGTGTCGTAATCCTCATCTTCAATAGCTTCTTTCATCTCCTCCATGTGTTCGTGATTATGGTCACGTTTCATGAATTCGCCTTTCATCTTTCCGTCCTCTGTTGCTGCCGATGCAACAGAAGTAAAAGTTGCAACGCTCAGTGTTAGAACTAGTAGGAACGCTGCGAAAGCTTTTGTAGTGTTTTTCATTTTGAATGTGGTTAGTAATTTTTTAGAGTGCTCGAGTCTCTAATAAGTACTACACACCTTTATTGCCTTTTCTTTCATCTTTTTTTTGATGGAAGTGTGGAGGCATTTTACTAGGAT
>CAZRWH010000014.1:24766-30870 GCA_964603905.1 uncultured Candidatus Peribacteria bacterium
TTGCCTTTTCTTTCATCTTTTTTTTGATGGAAGTGTGGAGGCATTTTACTAGGATCAAAAAGCTTAACCTTGTCGGCATCAAACATCATCTCGCCAGAAATTTCTCCAGATGTAATTAAGTGCTCTCCAGTTTCAGGATCGTGTTGACCGACGAATTGTGCATCAAAAATATCAATGGTCCATTCTTCTTCCGTCATTGTGTTTATTATCAAAAACGTATCTGACTCAATCTCGATAATTTCTCCAACCAAAATTCCATTTTCAGGGTTTATCCACATTGCAGCTTTAGATTTTTGGAAATCATCATAAGGCCCAATATGATCACGCATCATGTTCTCAACGCCATGAGATGCACCGAAGCAATATAGCCCTGAGCCTAGAAGTGTCGAAAGCAAAACAATAGTCAAAATAACGTGACGATATTTGTAACCTTTCTTTGTATGAGCAATACATTTTTTCCCAAGAAAAAGGGTCAAAGCAAGCACGCCAAACCATATGTATGGCAGTACCATCATGAGTCCAACAGCGCGATTCCCGTGGATATGACCTACGAAATTCCATTCAGTGCCAAACACCTCGCGAATAATCGCACCAACAGCAAGTCCTCCAATGAAAACAGACAAAACTCCTGCGGCTGCGAAAGAAACATGCAAAAGCACAAACTGCCACTTAGGACGTGGCTTTACCTTGCCTTTTTTTATTTTGTCCAGAACGGACTTACTTATTTTGCTCATATTTTAAAGTGTTAAATCGTTAGAAACGGCAAGTTGTTTGAACTTGCTCTTCGCTCTGTTGAGCAACGTCCCAACAGTCCCCACGGGCTTCTTAAGCACATCGCTTATTTCGTTGTAATCCAGATCCTCAAGGAACCTCAAAACCAAAACTTCTCGATATGCAGCCGGTAACTTGCC
The DNA here is from genome assembly GCA_964603905.1 of uncultured Candidatus Peribacteria bacterium. Lineage (GTDB taxonomy): Bacteria > Patescibacteriota > Gracilibacteria > UBA1369 > UBA12470 > CAZRWH01. Next base: position 25,678 of record CAZRWH010000014.1, read on the forward strand.
CAATATTTTTGCGACTTCATGTTGGAGCTCTGCCTTCTGTGCGTCCGCCTCAACGTCGCTGTCGCTTTCAAGTATGTCGATTAGATTGACCAGTTCAGGATCGTCAGTTTCAATACTTACAGCGTCATGTTTCTTGTTTTTGCGAACATAATTCAGAGTCTCATTATGTGCGATCCTATACGCCCAGCTCGAAAATTTTAAATCCAGATCAAAGCTATTCAGATTTTTGTAAATTTTCAGAAAAACCTCCTGCAAAATATCCTCAGCACACTGAATGCTGACATTAGTAATACGCATTATGTAGCGAATCAATTTAGGTTCGTACCTTTCCATCAAAAGCGAAAAATGCTCAGTGTCTTTGAGAGTCAGTTTAACCAGTGTGTTGTCGGGGGTGTCGTTATTCATCCTTAGCATAATACACAGGAATAACGGTTTTTCTTTCATGCCCGGGTTGCCGAAAGCACCGTTTAGTGGTATAATTAGTAGATTTAAACTCAAAAAAATGAATAAAATGGAAAGGCCAGCAAGCCTGCAAGAAAAATTTGATGCACTTCTAGACGAGGCAAAAGTCGCCGATAAAAGCCAAATGACAATGCTTGTTAATGAAGCCGAAGAGTTGGTAATGAACACTCTTCCTGGTTTTGGTACCTCGAGTACTCTCAATGGGGGAATATCATTAACCCGGAAGTTGCTAATTGATGATGAATTTAAAAGAGTAATGTTTAGTTATAACGCAGAAACAGGAGAGAGGAGTGTTTTTGAAGAAAGGGATCATGGAGGTACACCTTTGCCAGGGAATCTAATAGAAGAAAGCCAGTGGATAGCGATGGAGGATCACGCAAAGGCTGAATATGTACTTGCACAGTTGAAAGCCAAAATGAGGGAGCTATATGAGCGATTAGAAAATGCCAGTATAAACCCTTACGGTGTAGAACTGGAGATGTACTACAATTCATCGTATGGAGAGTATTGCTTGCATTTGCCACAAATCAACCATGTAGAGCTAATATCTGATAGAGCTGATGTAGCTTCGGCCATGTTGGACTTCGCAGGGAATACAGCGTTAAAAACAAAAGACATCTATGCTGTTCGCGATAGAGTTGAGCAGCAACTTAGAGTTATAAGGGGGTATTAAAAAACCCCCACCTCATCCTCAACCTCTTCCGACGCAATTCGAAGTGCTCGGTCAAATTCGATGATCGATGGATCAACACGAAGCGACATTTCGTTAGCTCCGAGCAAGTGAATCCCATCAAGAGATTTAACACGCGAAAGGGCAACATATCCCATCCCTGGCACAAAAGATTTGCTTAGGTCTATTTCGGCAGCATCAAGACTCATTCCCTGGCTTTTGTGAACAGTGATTGCCCAGGCCAAGCGTAGCGGGACTTGAGTGATTTGTGCTTTGACGTCGTCTTCCTCGGAAATTGCCCAGCTAACAGGTTTGGCTGTGATCTTTTTGCCTTCGTAAGTTTGTACGATAGGGAAGTTCTTTTCATCAAAACCAATAACTTCTCCAAGAGTTCCATTTACATATCCTTTGTCAAAATTATTCTTCACGAACATGACCATCGCCCCTTTTTTCAGGGTTAAGTTTTCCTGGGTAAGGCAGTGTTTTTTCAAAGTGTCGACAAGAACATCGATCCCGCTCGAACTCATCGAGTAACATTGCTCTTCTTCAGGGATCTTAGCAAGCTCAGCTTTGTTAATTGCATCAACATCAACGTTGTGTGTGTAAAGTTTTGTGGCTCTTTGTTCCGAGATGCGATTCATGCGATCTTGAAGGAGCTCAACGCTTTCGTTAGTGACTCGTGCACTGCGGATTTCATTTAAAATATTAAGAAACCTAGGGTCGTGCTGACGTTGCGGGTCGGTTAGGTAGCAAACCTTGATGTTCATGTTTTGCCAGACGTCCGCGTTGTAAGCGAAATCCGGTTTCTCGCCGTTTTTCGCGATAGGCGGAAGCTGAAAGAAGTCACCACAAAAGATCACCTGCATATCCCCAAAAGGGAGATTATTCTTCTTAAACATTCGACATATTCGATCAACCATATCAAGCTGATTCGCGCTAAGCATTGAGATCTCATCGATGATCAGTACCTCCGTTTTCTTGATGCGGTTGCGCAGGTAATGTTTTTTTCTGAGATTTTTTAAATCTTGATCCGAAAGCTCGTCACGAATTCCAAGACCAGCCCAAGAATGAATTGTAACTCCGCTCAAGTGAGTTGCCGCAATACCCGTTGAAGCAGTTATTCCAACAGGCGTTAGTTCTTGCTTTAGCTGTTTGATGTATCGATTCAGCAAATGCGTTTTTCCGGTACCTGCAGAGCCTGCCAAATAAACGTTATATCCAGATCTTAATATGCGAAAAGCGGTATCTTGTTTCATTTAGGGGGCAAAATTACATAAAATTCTCCAAGTCAACAATGACCCATTGGTCTGAAATTTCAGGTTTGCGCTTGAGTTTAAGGTCGATCCGTGGGGTTGGCAATTCAACAATCTCTCGTCTGCGTCCATCGAACTCAACTTTTCCATATCTGACTTCGCGAGTAATTCGGAAATCAAACTTAGACAGGTTGAATTCAACAACGCGTTGTTCTCCAATTTCTACGTCATCCTCATCTGGCCCAGAGTAAATTGGCGAAGTTTCATCGTTTACGATTTCAGCTCCAGCAGCTTTTACTTTATTCAAGATCTCTTCAAAACGATCATCAGCAACAGCCTGACGCGTGTCATCAATTTCTCGCATTCCTTGTTTTGCTCTTCCTGATCCCATGGCTCAAGTAAACCACAACGCGTTGCAAAAAGCAAAATCCACAGGTAAAATCCACCTCCGATGAGAAACAACAACGAAATACAATATGTGGCTTGGGACGGAGACAATACCCTTTGGGATTGGGTAGGCTATGCGGTGCCTGCGTATGAGGCGATGCATGAGGCGATTGTTAGGATCTCAGGAAGAAGTCCAGACGATACGGCTGATGCGATGAAGGCTTTTTACACTCAGGTTGGAACTATTGAGGATGAGAGGTTGGTTCAAGGACTTCACTCACTTGGATTGTTTGATGGCGTTGCAGGTTTTGATATGGATGAAGCAATTATTAGCGTACAAAGAGCTTTTCATAATGTGAGAAACAGGGAGTTGCAGGTCTATCCGGGGATTGCAGAGGCAATGCACGAGATACACAGGCGTTGCATTGAACAGATCATTATAACCGATGCCCCAGGAGGGCAGGCTTCGGCAAGGCTGAGAAGGTCAGGGCTATCAGGTTATATAAGTAGAATTTATGGAATGCCAACGGCCCCTATTTTGGATTTACCTGGTGGACTAAAAAAGCATTTCGAGGGCGAGCAGAATCCTCCTGTGCATGTTTTGAATGAGGAAAAGCCGAATGTCGAGCTAGAGGCAATTTTTGAAAAAACAAGAGAAGAAATTAGAAAACGAGTGGGAATCGTTGGGGATAACGATGCGAAAGATATGGAGTTGGCTAGAAGGTATGGTTGCGTAGGAGCACATGCGGTGTACGGAAATAGGAATAGTGCGATCGGAAGTCGCCTAGCAAGGTTCGCGCCACCTCGTGTCGCAAGTAGGAATATGCAGATTGGTGAGGGCAATGGACCAAGCGGAAGGATAGTTGTGATAGAAGATCCTAGAGAGATTCCAAGTGCTTTTTTCGGAGGATAAAATAGTGACTATTATCGAGAAAAACGCTATGTTGTGCTTGATGTAACCTGTTTAAATATATGAAAAAAATAGCACTATCGTTGATAGTAGTAGTATTAATTGTGATCGTGTCTCCTGTTTGGCTAGGATGGTTCTTGAGAGATATGGAGCCTGGGACATATACAGATCTGGAGCTTGTAATTGAGGAGCCTGAAGTAAACGCTTATGACGAGCTTTTGAAGGTAAAAACAGAATATGCAGACCCTCAGGATGTATTGACCTTGGCCTCAAATGCTGATGCTTACTTGGATCCAAGTCTTCTTTCGGATTTGAATTATGCAGACGTAAAATATGATCTCGATGGACTAAGCTACGTTGTTGCATTGGCGATAGAAAGGGCTAAGGATTTTGCTGAGGAAGGGGAGGAAGATTTGGCAAAGGAGGAGCTAAGGAAGGCGCTTGTGGTTGTGCAAATGGCGCAAGATTCTCCAGGGTTATTGACTCAGAAACTTATAGTTATGAAAGAGAAGACAGCATTGTTAAATGCTATTTTGGATATGGCTTTGCAAATGGATTTGAGTGATTTTCAGGACAATGAAACGGGGTACGCAAACGCTTTGAAGGTTGAGTTTGCAATGCAGCAGAACCTCATAAAGGAATTAGATCCATTTAGTGATGTTAAAAGCGATCTTAGGTTTGAATCTTCGTATTATTTTCATCCAAATTCAACAATCGACTATTTCGCCGAAAGAGCTCGTCTAGGAATTGCGACATACACCGCAGAATGCGAGGAGGTAACTGAGGGGCTTGAGGATTTTGTTGTACCTGAGTTTTTGTTTTTCACAAAAAATGCGATCGGAAAAATGATTATTAGTGAAATAAATCCAAGGCTTGCAGGCAACCAGATGAGATGTGATGTTGAGAGTCTTTTACTCCAAAGTTCCCTCTAAAATATGAGCAGCAGGTGCCGGATCTCCATCATCTGGTTCAAGTGTAAGAACATAAAACGTGTGATCCATTAGATCGTCTTCGGACGTGAATTCATTCACAAACGTCCCATCTTGTAGTGGCGCCTCTCCAGTGCTAAGTACGCTCAGAGGTTCGTGTCTTACGACCCATCCTTCATAAAAATATCCTTCTTCTAGCGGAGGCAGGTTTTCGAATGAAGCTATGAGAACGTATCCGTCGTCGTAATATGCACCTGCAGTACCTGTCGCAGTACCTCCAGATACATCGAGAAGTGTAGCTTCAAGTTCAAAAGCCGGAATTTCGTCAGTTTCGACTTCGATCGGTTCTGAAGGGGTGTGTTCCTCAAGTTTTTCGATCTCAATTACCTCAGCTGGCGCTGAGCAGGCTGCAACAAAAGACAGCAGGGCTGAAAGAACTATTAGTTTTTTCATGTGAGTGGTGGTTAGGGATATTGGTTGTATTGTACCATATAAAAACACCACCTCTGCTATCTGCTTTTTGCTATCTCGCTACTAACTTCAATAGGGATTTGCTCAGTTTTTTGCTAAATAACTCGATTT
>CAZRWH010000015.1:0-27567 GCA_964603905.1 uncultured Candidatus Peribacteria bacterium
TTTAATAGGATTTAATAAAATTAAGTCAAATTTAATAAAACAGGTTAAGATTTGAGAAGGTTTAACAAAAAAGTAAAGACCAAAATAAAATAATAAAAACGCAACTAAAAAAGTGTAAAACGCTATCAAATTGCAAAAAACATGCTAAAATATAGCTCGTAAACAAAAACAAAAACAAAAACTTGTAAAACTCGGTAAAACGCGATAAAATATAGCAAGATTTAATAAAATTAACTCGACCAATGGCATCAAGCCTACTGACAGCTGAGCAAGTGGCCAAGATCTTGCAAGTCCATCACCTGACTGTACTTAAATTCATTAAGCAGAAAAAATTAAAGGCGATAAAACTTGGGCGAGTTTATAGAATCAAAGAGAAAGATTTAGACTCATTTCTAGATAAATACTATTACTAGACAGAAGACAGGAACATCTCATCAAAAATCAAAATTAAAATAGCCTCCTCACCGAAATGCTGATCAACTGCCTCCATTGTGGTAAAGCAATATCAAACAGAAAAGATTTCTGTCCGTACTGCCGCTACGAAATACCTGTCCATCTGCAAGCCGATGCTCGCGAACACCGAAAGCTAAACAAAAACGTCCTCAAAGAAAGATACCAGGGGACTATTTTGTCACATGTGTTTAAGAGGTAGGTAGGCGCAAACCGCAAAGCTAAAACCGCATACAATAAATTTGCGCCTTTATCCTTTATCCTTGCGCCTAAACGACTAATCATTACACTGCCTCTTCGCAATCCTGTGCGAGGCCTTTTTTATATCTGGTAAGTAAATAGTCGCAGACTCATTGACGAAGTAGTTCAGGGTATCAAGTTTTTGCTCTAAGCTTTTGCTAATCTCAGAGCCGCCATCGCCATACAAGAACTTGTATTTTGCGATCAGTTCAGCTTCTTCGATGTCAGAACCGTATCTTGATAATTCAGAAGTGTAGTTGTCGAACAGGGAGACAAGGCTTTGTCCGGCGACTGATGATGCGGTTTCTCCTTCATCACTACTTGTAGAAGATTCGAACTCTTGATCAAGATACTGAGAAACATTGTCTACCGCAGATATCTCAACATCTAAATGTTTTGTAAAAAACTCACCAACACGTCCAAGAGGGGAGCTTTTTGCTCCGGCAGGGTCTTCGTCTGCTCCTTGCTCCTCGCTCCTTGCAGACTCTTTCTCAATCTGTCGATCTGCAAAAATTTGAGCTATTTCGTTCCACTCCTTCCATTTGTCCCCAATAGCTTTCCAATTAACATCTGAACAGTAAAAATAGGTGTAAATATTGTCTTCGTATTGTGTTAAAAAGTCTTCAAACATGGAGTAGAAATCTTCATCCACAAACCATCCTTTGTTTAGAACATATTTGTCGTACATCTCTTCTTTCAAAGGGTCTGTATTCAAATTTTCATAAAGCTCAGCGATTTCAGTAGAGGTCATTGCATCGGTTTCAGACTTCAGAATATTCCTAACAAAATACATCTCGGCTTTGGTTTTGTAATACTCTTCGGTGAGTTGGCCGACAGTTTGATAGTCGCACGAATAATAGCGATCTCGAATCGAATCTTGCAGGTCATCAAGCTCTTCTTCGAGCTGCATTATATCTGTTAATTGGCACATGTTCTTGGAGAAAATATCTGCCCAATAAACCGAGAAGTTTTCTAAATCTATGCTGGCACGAAGGAAATCCCCAAACCCTTTTCCGCATGCACGATCGTACTCAGCATATGCTGTGCTGCTTGGGAGCATAAGTAGTGCTAGAAGACAAATTGTTAAATATTTTTTTATCATTCTTTGGATTGGATTGTTTCAAGGTTCATTAAGATTTCGTTCAGTTCGTACATGATGGATTGGAAATATAAATTCATTTGATCCATCTCGTAAGAAAGTGATTGATAAGTTTCTGTCATATTCGCCATCTGTGTTGCGGTTGCAAGCTCTTGGATGTCACGGGCTCTTTGTTCGAACTCTTGCTCTGTCAGAGCAACGATATCTTCGGTTGTCTCGGATAAAGTTTGGCCTCCTTTTATACCCGTAACAGCGGCTGCGTTAATATCAGAATCTTTGTAAGAAAGTGTCGGGTCATCATCTTCTGGATCTGCTCCAAAAAGCTCACGGATCCTTGTGCCGAGCAAATCAATTGCGCTTATCGCATCGTCATTCTTTGGTGTCAAAATAGGATTTCCAACCAAGAAAACTGAGAAGCTTGGTAATATTTTTGCACCATCTTCTTTACAACTTGGATCTTCCATAACATTACCAGTAAGCTTATTGCGAGTCAGTCCGTGTTCAACAACTTGATTCACAGCCTCACCGATGTAAGAGAAGTGGCATGCCACACAATTAGTTGTTTCCTCATATGCAGGTTCGTCTGCCTCTGTCACAAAGTTGATTTCGAGACAGAAAAAGTCACTACAAGGAGTCTCTCTAGACCAGTCTGCAGCATCAGGTGCTTGAAGGTCGGAGCTAGCATTTGAACCTGTATTTTCGCCATCACCATTGCCAGAATTACCACTGATGCCGTCATCTAGGTCCACGTTGCCAGAAACATTTTCTACATAGCCGTCGCTATAACTTTGTCCATCAAGGAAGGCGTTTAAACTGCGTTCGAGGTCTGTATCTTCAAAACACTCAGCTCTTGATGAGAATTCATCGTCTTCGTCATCATCGAGAGATGTTGTTTCATAGTCAAAGTCTGAAGACGATCCGCTTGAGCTTTCGCTATCTTCCGAAGAGCCATCACTACTTCCGTCTCGCGAGCTTGATGAGTCTGAATCACTCGCGCTTGAACCAAATCCGCTACCTCCACTTGTTCCATAACCTTCTTCGTTGACTCCTCCGAATAATATATATTCGATGATTTGCAGGTCTGTTATTAGGTCAAATCCAGAGTCAGATGTGTCTCCATTTGCGAACATCTCTTTTACGAGCGACTGTGAAGTAAGCTCGCTATTCAACGTTTCCAGGGCAAGTTCTTGCTCATAAAACGACATAACAACATCGTATCTATCAAGCAGGGAAGTTATTGCAGAAACATTGGAAGTATGTTCATAAATAGCGGCAGTAGTATCGAACTCTTTGAGGGCGTATAGGTTGCCATTCACAACATCTTGCATGTCTTTTGTTGAGTATCCGAAATACTCAGCGGTTGTTTCAAGTGCTGCATCTGCAGGTTCAACTTTAACTTTGTTGTATATGAGAAGGTAAAGATTTTTGCCGTTTTCATTCCCCGTACTACCGAAAATATTGTCCCAATTTGGATTCGAATCATCGTTAGCATTCATGCCTGCTGCTTCGAATAGAGCTTCTGTGTTTTTTTCATAAATTTGCCCATACAAACCTTCAGATGAGTCGTTAGCTTCTGCATCAGGTGGGAAATCGATGTACGAAAACAACGTGTACGCAGAGATAAACAGCACTACTGCTGTCAAAATTTTTGAGCCCCATTTTTTATCAAAATCTACGTGCATTCAGTTGTTGATACATCTATAAAATCCGAAGGCCATTCGGAGGCGCTATCACGCCATTTAGCAAGCTTGCTGTTGTAAGTATCCAAGCTATCGATAATCTCTTCGTACTTGTGGTGAAGAGGGTAGGCTATTTGAAGTTCGTTGTACGCGGCGAGGGCAAGATCCATTATTTCCATTGCATAACCTCGTTCAACTTCGATCATTGTGTAGCGAGCTTTCGCTTGTTCTGTTACAGAAGAGATATAAAGAAGATCGTCTCCCGCATCAACAGCGTAAAGCATGTGGTCATCGAGGCCTTTTTGGAACTCGATGTATTCCGAAACAACCTCTTGAGCTAGACAGTATGTTGAAGCGTTTGCGGCAGGACAGTTTTCGTCGAAATCCATAACTCCATCACCGCTAACAAGGAGTTTTATTTTGTCGTTAAAGATCTGATTAACATTTTTGTGGTATGCGACAATTGCATCTGAGACCTTATTATAATTGTCACGACCATACTTGCTACTATCTGAAGTTGTTGCAGCATCAATTATTTGCCAGTTTACAAAAACCGCCATTATCAAAATCGCTAGAGAGATTCGCCAATTTTTAATCAGATTTTTTATCATTCTTTGATGCAGGCTTTTGTAAATATAACTTGGTCAGACATTAGTGTTAGGTCCCCTTTGAGATACATGACATCGCTAAGCATGTCTCTTAGACGATCATTGATCCATTTGTACTCATCCAAAATCGCAACAGTTTTCTTAGCACTAGAACTTGCGGTAACTTGCGCGACAAGAAGATCCTCATTCGCAGCGATGTAGTTATCGATCATTTCTGCGCAGACAACATTCTTTTCGGAAACATCAGCAAGCAAGTCTCCGGTATTCGCCGAAGTTGCCGATTCAAAAACATCTTTTGTCTCAGAAATATAACGTCGGTACTTTTCGATGGCGAGCTCAATGAGTTCGTCGCTATTTAAGTTTTCGCTCGTGAACGTATTTACCCAAAATTCTTCAAGCTCGGGATTGGCCTCAGTCAAATATTCCAAAATTTCCGCTTGGCAGTCGTACTGCTCATTTTGGAGCTCTTGGGCCTCCGCAACGAGCGGCTCTTCGTCCTCTTTTAGTATCTCGATAGCAATGACATCAAAAAAAGCGCTTAGAACGAAGATAACGAGGACTAACAGGAGTAGTTCCCGTGCATTTTGCAGCCAATTTTTGATTTTTATTTTCATTTAACTTCGTATTCGTTACTAACTGAATAAAACTTAGAATTATCAGTATTTGTAATCGCCGCGTGAATTATATCACCCGACATAATTTGTTGACCATTTTCAATTGAAGAAGGACATGGACAAACAATACATTCATCGGTCACGAAATAAATTCCCGAATCAAGCTCAAGCAATAACGATCCAGAAAGATAATCGTCAGACGGATCCAGCGGATCGCTTCCACGATTTACTTCTACTCCATCCCAAACACCTCCATAGTCTGTATCAGGATTCCAAGGGTCTGTGCCGTAGATGTTGGTTTCGTCATTGTTACTCAACGTATCTCCATCCCAGTCATCATCACTATCATCCAAAATATCTGTTCCAAGGATAGCTTCTTCTCCGTCCAGAACTCCACCGAAATCTGTGTCAGGATTTCCAGGGTCACTTCCGTAGATATTTTCTTCCTCCCAATCACTTAGTCCATCTCCATCAGTATCAACCGTGTAACAGTTGTAAGCGTGAAGAGCTCTCACAGACATCTCAATAAACTCATAACGAGTAATAGGTTCTGTAGGGGACTGAGCCTCCTCCGCTGTCACAATAAAGTTGTTGTCACCCGCAGACGCACCGAGTAGGTAAGGATCCAAGTCTTGGGCAATCTCCATATAAGGAGTCCACCAAGGCTCTCCAATTTCAACGTCTCCAAGTTCAATAAATCCTTCTTTGTCCAGAGCTTCCAAGATGATCTTAGTAGCTTCAGCTCTTGTAATTGTCGATCCAGGACGGAATGCAGTCAGGCCTGTCTCAGGATCGATATCAGCTAGATAACCTGTGATAAATCCTCTTAGATAAGACTCTTTTGTCTCGTCGTAATACCAAGGAAGGTTATCTGAATAATCAATATCGTAGAATACTTGAGGAGCTTCAAACGCCTCCTCTCCAGGGGTAATACAAAGGATAGCTAAGATGATCTTAGTGAATTCAGCACGATTGATTTCACGTTCAGGCAAGAAGTAAGTAAGTCCGTTTTCGTCGTAGCCGCTCAAAATTCCTTTCTCAACCATGTCATACATATCAAGGAAGAGAGGATCATCAACATCAACATCAGCAAACGGCATCACGACAGGTACGGTAGGGTCTAGACCGTTAATTACCTCAGTGTAATCATCAAGTCCGTCATCGTCAGTGTCAGAATCATTTATGTCAGAACCTGCATCAATTTCTTCCGCATTCGAAAGTCCATCACCATCGTTATCAGCAACATCATCAGATCCGTCAACAGGGTTCATACCGTGAATCAATTCGATTTCATCAGGCACTCCACCTCCATCAGAATCTTTCAAATTGATGTCTCCATCCAAATCAGACATCAATGGAAGACCAAGCTCTTGGGTGGTTTTTTCATAAACATCAGAATCCAAAGCAATATAAATCTCAGCCAAATTCTCACCAGCATAAGTCATCTCAATAATGAGTGGCTCAGAAAGCTCAGAAGCTTCCTGAAGCTCAATATCAAAAGTGTCATTAAGGATATAAATATTTCCATCTGAACCTATAAGAGCAAACCTCTCATCATCCAAGACAACCTCCACACTCCCAGGGAATACAGGATCACTAGCACCGATTTTGTTGATTTCAAAGTCCCAAGAATTAACAACCTTCATATGAACTCCAGTCATCCCAGCAATGCTGTCCTCCGTGAACTCAAAGCCACTATCCTCGATAGTAACATCAGTATTTGGATCGGTAACAAGAAGGATGCTTTGAAGGATTTCTCCACTAGCAATTTCATAAACAATCAGACGAGTAGGCCACTCAAGATCGGTTGGCAAGATGTCCGCAGCATAACGATCATCAGTAATTAGAAGTTGCCCGGTTTGAGTACTAAACTCAGCAACGGTTTCACCTGCATCATTCAGGATCAAAATCTTGCTCTCAATATCCAAATCATTTACCTCGAATTCACCAATGTCATCTGTGTAGAATTTTCCGTTTGCATCAGAAGACTCTGTCGTGAGCTGTGTTACAACGGAAGCCCGATCTCGTATCAAAATAAACGGTAGATCTTCTGTCGCAGGGTTGGTGTAACCCTCAACAATACCTGTTGAAGCGTCAGCATCAGTTATATAAATATCTGGTACGTAAACGTTAATTGTGACGAGTTGAGATCCAGCATTTCCAGCTTCATCAACAACCCAAAGCTTCACATAATGTGTGCCAGCTTCATCATAAGGGCCAATCTCCATCTGTGGATCGTCCATGTCGTTTGTATTCACCCCGTCTCCATCTGAATCAGAAGTTGGATCGAGGTCTTGGTAATAATCTATGTCGTTTTCGCTGTCTCCATCGCCATCAGAATCTGTGTCGAGGTCGGTATCCCAGTAGTACTTAACGATTTCAGAATCGGTATCAAACGAACCTGAAGCATCAAGTTGATCCGTAGCAAATATAGCAATATCTATCGAGCTTGCGCCGGCATCAGGGTAAGGAGAGCTATCGTCAGCACAGACTTGAGGTGCGAGCAGTACGGTGTTAGAAGTTGTTCCATATACGCCACTATCAGAAACTGAAACAACTTGCGAGTAGTAGGTTCCATTTTCGAAGTATGTCGAAATCGAAGGGGAGTCAGGATTAGCCAAGTTATCAAAGAAGTAAGTTTGTCCTTCTTCAAGTAGAACTTGAGTTCCTCGTAGAAGAGTAATAGTCGCATCTTCATCTGTGATTTGGATTCGGTGCTCAGGGTATAGGAGTATACCTTCGACAAGAGTCTGTTCTTCGATTTCTTGAGATGTGTCGATTATTTCAATCGATCCTTTTTCAACTCGGATATCTAGGTCAGTTGTTAAGTTGGTTGGGATTGTAAATGAAGTGTTTTGTGAAAGCAAAATTGAGAAGTCCTCATCAGCTCCAAGGTCTATTGTGATCTCAGAATCTTCAAGTGCGTGAAGTACATTCCCTGCAGTTACGATGGTTGATCCATCAGTGTAGATAGGGGTTCTGAGATATGAATTATGTAGCAGGCCATCGCCGTTGAGTTCACTTACATAAGCAAATCCTTTGGCAATTGTGCTTAGAGTTAACTTAGCGTCTTCAGGGATCAAAATAAGGTCGTCATACGCGCTGGCGATAGCAAGTTCGCCGGATGTTTCGATCTTGGTGCCAGATGTATACTCAGTTCCTTCTTCGTCATAGAATGCAAGTGTTTCTTCTTTAGCTTCAGAGATCAAGCTGATCTTGCCGAGAGGGAATCTGTTATCATCGAAGTCAGATAAGTTGTCGTAATATCTGATTTCATAACCGACGATTTCGTCGTCAATTGTTGAGTTAATCTCGCCAGAGAAGTTCATATCAGCTTCGTCGTTTCCTACATTCCCACTGGTGAACTTATTGACGCTAGCAATCTCAGGAAGGAAATAATCGATAGTTGCTAGGCGTGGAACTCTGGTGTAATGGTCAGGATCATCTGGCTCTTCTTCAAGATTTTCTTTCAAGTAAATAGTTCCTCCATAACTATAAGCGATGTCGTCATCTCCGTCGTTGTCCATGTCGAACATGACTATATTTGATGATTGACCGGCTTCTTCTGTGTAGTTGATAAGTCTTTCGTTTACCTCTGCTTCTTCGTCATAAATAAACATTCCTTTGAGGGATGTAACCGGCATGTCGTAACCAAGACTACTTGTGCTATCGGACTCAGAAGAGTCAGCTAGTAACCTTGATACAGTCTCAGTCATTGAGTTTTGAAGAGCACCTAAATCTTCGTTTGTAAGGGAAGGAGCATTCTCAATTGCATTCATAACGATGTGCTCGTTAGTCCAAGCTCCTTTGTTGTTGTCTTGGCTAGCAAGAACGTATTTTGAACTGTTTTGAACAAGCAGATGTTGCATGCTGTCCCAACCGGAACTCTCGATAGCTGCACCTATTTGCTCTCCGTTTTCAATGTAAGCGACAAGTTGATTTTTGAGATCAACAAGTGATTCAGTAGGTGATCCAGCAATCAAATCGTACTCTTTGTGAGCGACAAGATCATAGTCTGGAAGATCGCTTTCGTCTATGTAATTTTGCTGTGCAATAACCTCATATTTGTCAGGGATAGTCTCGTTGTATACCTCCATGTCTTCGTTAAGATTTTCTATAACTTGTTCGAAAAGACTAACGTGCTTTTGAATGATAGGAGAGTTGAGATAAGAAATTTCAGCGTCAACATTGACATCCTGATCGATTACCTCGTCAACAACACCAGTAGCAGCGTCTGAACCTGTTTGCGTAACTTCATCAATACCTTCAACAACTTGATTTGAAGTGTCCGCAACAAGTGCGCTAACGGAGTTTGAAACGTCAGCCACAGCTTTTGTAGCCTCAACAATAAAGTCGGTTTCTAGCCCAAGATTCATTTTGGCAATAACCTCAATTCTGCGAACAAAGTCGTAAGAAATGCTCGATGAATTGAAAGCAAGATCAACATCAAAAGGGAACACAACATCCAGAGGTCGTTGAGTTAGATCCTCAACTTTTGTTTTTAGTTGCAGCTCACGAGTAGGGAGTATTCCCTGTTTAACAAGACAAATAATTTTAATAATATTTCCAACAACCTTGAGGGATGCACTCAAAGAAGCATCAAGGGAAGGAACCTCAGGTGGAGCCGGAATATCCGGTAATTCAATAAGAGGAAGCGGCGGAAGCTCAGGCAAATCAGGTAGATCCGGAGGGTTCGGCAGGATAGGCAGTGCCGGTAATCCAAGAGCACCAGAAACCGTAACCGAAGGCAAAGAAGGTAAATTCACGCTCGGGATTTCAGGCAGAATCATATGCTCTGCCGCAAAGTGAACTTGCGGGAACGAAATCTCAAGACCTGCTTGTATTTGAGAAACATCAATAACAATATCTGGAAGCTTCGGAAGATCGACAATAGGGATGTCCGGTATGAATATAAATAACTTCATCAAAAGTTCGATCAAGCTTCCCCGTTGAGTTGTACATTTGTCACAAGAGTCTTGATAATCGATCGCTACATCAAACAGAGCCTGCCATGTTGTAAACGCCTCAGTGACATCTTTGATAGCCTGTTTCCATTCGTCAGCACGATGAAGCTGAACTTGGATGTATCCACCGATATAAGTTATGACCGCATCGATATAACAAACAATCTGTTGTACGAAATAAGCTTCCGCATGACGGTATTCAATAATTTTCCTTGGAAGTTCCATGTACTCATCAATGACTCTGATGTTCTCATCAAGGGTATAAAGGAAATCTTGAACCTCGTTATATTGCATGGTAAATCCACTCTCTTTCCAATGATCCCCATAGGCATCAAACTGCTCAGCAACATCATCACGAAGCTGAATAATGTCTTCTTGATACTTAAGGAACTCATCTTGTGAAAGCGCAGGAACCGTGAATGTAACAGGCTGCGTATCAATACTGATAATCGGAAGACTATTTAAAGCGGTCAAAACTTTTGTAAGGCCGTTTAGATCGGAGACGTCCACATCAGAACCAAAGGCTTCACCAAATCCAGTAGGGTATATGAAGTAAATATCAGGAAGATCGAGAAGTTGAATAATCTCTTCTTTTTGAGATTTCCACCAATCGGTAAACACAGATGGGAATCCAGGAACCTGAATATTAGAGTCAAAGTTGGCTGAGATGTTGTAGCTATCAAGGCTATAAGAAGTAAGTCCACCACTTGATCCGTCGCCGGAAGATGTACTTGAGCTGGTATTAATAACCTGAGTTGAGCCTTCGGAAACACTTGAGCTCGCAGTCGATAAGGCATCAGAAATTGATGAAGAGATAGCATCACAAACACCAGCCATCTGCAAAATAGGAAGGTTAAACGCCCAGCACATTGGTGATGGGTAAGAGCCAACACAGAAAGAAAGTGCTGTACCAAGCGTCGTTGTAATTGAAAGATAAAGTCTGAAAGTCGAAGCAGGAGTATTACAAAGGAAACTTGTACAAACAAAAGGTGGGTTACCAGTCACACCAAATATTGCAGAACCAGGGAAGAACCCTGTAGGAACTCCAAATAGGTTGAACATCCCCGGCGCTAGGAAGTCGATATTCAAAGGCACAGCAATACATCCACCTCCACAAATCATAGATGAAAGAACTCCCTCAACAACAGCCGCTGCAGCTCCAGCGGTTGCCGCGCTATCCGTAGCAAGTTGAGTCATGTCAGAGACAGACGGCATCAAATCCCAGTCATCAACGGCGCCATCACCATCAGAATCACTAAGCTGAGTATTATTAAGCAAGTCAGACAAGAACGCAGGTGGCTCATCGCTATCGGTATGCAAATCATCAGGCATTCCGTCTCCATCCTCGTCTTTGTCAAAGTCAGGTGGATCCATTCCAAGATTGCCAAACAGAGTTGCTAGAAGGTCGTCGCTTTGTTCAGAAGCATCGGCCGGCTCAGAAGTTTCTTGAGTGTAATTAATGATTCTAAGACCGCTGAAAATATCGAACAAACCTCCATTAGACTCGATATAAGAGCCGTTTGAATAGAAGTTAACAACTTGTCCTGTAGGGTTGCCCTCAGGAGATGCTGCAATATCCAAATAATTGTCATCGTGATAATCTCCAAGGTCGTTACCAACAGTTAGATTAACTTTTGGAACAGAAAGGACGTAGGAGCTATAAGAAATGATTGCACGTCCTCCAGACGCTATAGAAACACCGTGCAGCACATATGGACGTGAACTAACGCCAGTCTCTTCGACTTGAATGTCTGATGTAACGCATCCGCTTCTGCACTCAAAACTTTCCAAATCTAAATCAAGGAGAGTAGGGGCAATATCAGAAATATAAACGTCCGAAAGATAAGTTGAAGGGTTGTCGATAGTTACAACGTACTCGATTTCATCTCCAGGCTCCGCGATGCCTCCATTGACATCGGTACCATACTTGGAAACAGAAGCGATAACGTCATCGTAAGAAGACTGAACAAACGCAGCATCAATGTGGGTATCCGCTTCTCCAGAAGACAAAGATAGTGATCCAAGCCCAGTTCCAAGAATGTCTGCGAAATAGTCTGCACTGCTTTCATCAATCCCTGTGAAGCCCTCGTCAGACGGAATAGGAAGATTGTAGAAATATGAATCGTCAGTTGACGTGGTACTGTCATTCTCAGTTGAATAATCGTGATAAACATAAATTTCCGATCCTAGATCGGTTGCAGAATCTATCTTAACTCCAACGTTTCCAACGTAAGTTCCATCAGTATCAACATCTCCATTATTGTTGAAGAAAACTTTGATAGTTCCGCTGTTGTCTGACGTCACAATATCGGCAAAGTCATCGTTGTTCATATCTGCCGCAATGATTTGAAGAACTTGGCTTCCAACCTCTAGACCAAGGTTTATTCGTTCAAATTTGCCCTCGTTATTTTTATACATATAGACGCAAACTTCACCTGCGATACAGGCCTCTTCTGTTGCTATGATTAGGTCTTCATATCCATCTAAATCAAAGTCAGCATGGTCGTAACTTAATATGCCGCTAACGATGTTTAGAAGATCTCCACGGTCACGGAATCTTTCTTCTGCTTCATAGTTTTGTAGGAGCTTGATGATGCCACTTTCGTATGCGACGAGCAGATCCTCAAGGCCATCGTTGTTGTAGTCTAGTGGCACAATGTCGGCGATAGGCTCGGAACCGTTTAGGATAATTCTTCCAATATCTTTTGTGTGGCCTAGTCCGTTTACGGTGTTAGGGGTCTCTAATGAAATTGTTGGGTCACCAAGTACAACTCCTATTTCTGAGGCAGCAATTCGATTAGATTCACCGACTGTGTTACCTGCTGAGAAGAGGAGAATGTTTTTGTTGTCACCATGTAGTCCGACCCCTTCTTCGTCTTGAGCAGATTCTAGAGAGCTATATCCAAGAGAAGGGGACTGGTCTTGAGGTAAAGTTTGTAAGTTGTCGACAAGGAAGAATCCTGCAGGTGATGCGCTTGAGTTTCCGCTGAATGAAACCTCGAATCCATAGTCAGAACTTTCGTGTTGATCAAGATAAACACCAGGCGCGAGTGAACTCCAGTTACTCCATTCGAATGTATTGCTTAGCACTGTTACATTTCCAAAATCATCCGGTATCAAAAGTATCTCTGCGACTTTTGAAGCACCGTTGTGAACCGAAATAGCAGGATAGTCATAATCTTCATTTACCTCTAGAGTGTAGTCGAATGAATAAAGTTTTATTTGTCCGTTGGCATCCAATCTAACAACCTCATTGTCGTCATATAGAAGGCTGAGTTCATCGTTGTTTTTTTCGAATCGTTGCTTGATTTCGAAATCTTTGTTTGTAGAAGTGATCGAAATATATGCACCAGGCTCAGACTCAAGAGACAGGTCATCGCTTTCATGAGCGCCGTTATCATCATCAAGAATAATTAAAATTTCAGCGAGCGTAACGTTAGCAGGATCGTCTTGCCATACCATTTTTGTTGGCAAGTCCGAAGATCCACCAGGGATAACTTTTTGAGTTAGGAAGTTACCTTCAATCAGAGTGCTCTTACCATTTGCATCAAGTTGCATCATCCTTTTGTGAGGATCTGGATAGTCGAGCAGGCTTGATATCGCTTGAGTTTTTCCATTTATCAAAAACCATCCACCAAAATAATCGTCATAAGTAACTTGCCCAACAGGTGCTCCAAGCAGACTTGCGTACAAAACTTGAGGATCCATATCTTGCACAGTTTCTACGTTGAATTCACCACGGACTTCCAGCTCAAGAGTCCCAGAAATTAAGTTGGTGCCAGTTGCAACAAGGTTCAAAAAGCCGCTTATATCCTCTGCAGTAGCGTTAAAATCAGCTATCCCATCTTCGAGGTACAAGTACTCATCACTAAGCGTTGCATAGTCGGATGAGGCATCGGTTGTCCTGATCAGAACTTCAGTTTCTGAATCGTTGTAAGCAAAGTTCCCGTATTGATCGTAACCACTAACGCGAATGTTTTCAGTATTACCGATCATTAAGAGATTATTGCCGTCAACAGACTCAATTCTGAGCTCGTGAACAGGGCCAGGCACAGTTTCAATCAAAGTGCTTCCAGGCTCAACTCCCATCGCCGAAACCATGACGTATGCGCCACCGGAAACTGTCGAAGAAAGGAAGATACCGCTACTCTTCCCATCATCAAGTTGGACTTCAGTTTCCGAATTAATAGATCCGTAAGAGTCGTCAGCAACACTGAATGTGACGTAAGGATTGAATCCATCTAAGAGCTCTCCGTCTTTGTCCGCAGCATAAACAACAAACCCAGAGTAGTCAGATCCATTTGCAGTTAATGAATCTTTTTCGACTTCGAAAACAAAGTTAATTCCTTCAAGAATATCAACGTCAGTTTCGGTCTCAAGTTCTTCGTAAGAAGCCTTCAAAGTTGTTACGCCCTCGGCAACGCTCGAAATGACAGAGAACGGAACATAGCCCTCAAAAGTTGTTATTTGCACTCCGTCAGTTGTCTGGTCTTCATCAAAGACATTAGCTAGTTCACTTCCACCTTCAACATCCAAAGTCACGACGTAAGGATCGTTGTAAGCAACATTCCCATAAACGTCGTATAGATAAAGACGTCCATCCATTTTGTTAACTCCTCCGGCTGCCATTACAGTTGAATCTAGAGAGAATTCAAGAGAAGTAGGATCGCCCGGATAAACATGTACATTCGCATCATCAATTGGGAGACCGGTAGAAACATCAGCAGTTACCTCCACAAAACCAGATGTGGTAGTAGCTGTAATAACAGTCTCAGCAACGCCATTTGTTACAGCGATGGACTCGTGAGCAATGACCGCATAATCATCGCCAGCATCTAGAACAACAAAGTCAATAATCGTAGAGCTGTCATCCTCATCAATAAATCCATCATCATTCAAAACCTCTGCACGCAAGAAAAGATCAGCTTTTCCATCAGCAGGTATCTCGTCTAAATAAACAAGATTTTCTGTCTCGGTAGTCTCAACAAATTCTTCAGACGAGTAGACAAAATCTTTTCTCCAGCCATCTCCGACGGCATAAATTCCTGCCTCCCCATCGAACTCAAAGTAGTCATCATTTTCATTAAAAGGATCGCTTCCATAAAGAACTTCACGTCCATCCATGACACCACCATCGTCAGTGTCAGGATCGTAAGTAAATGTTCCAATTTGATTCTCCTCATCGTTATAAAGCCAGTCGTCATCATCATCGGTATCATCTTCTATTTCTTCATAATCAACATTTTCATCGTCACTTGCATCAAGCGCGTCAGAACCCGTCACAACCTCAGCAAAGTCTGTTACACCACCGTCGTCGGTGTCAGGATCATAAGGGTCAGTTCCGTAAACATAAAGCTCCTCGTTATCGCTTAGTCCGTCGCCATCTTCATCATCAAGTCGACAGTCATAGACATCAATAAGTCGTGCCACCATCATCGCAAACTCAGCACGAGTAATATCTCCCGCAAGCCAGTCCATGAAGGACGATGGCTCAGTATCAAGCCACATTACAAAAAGCTCAGAACTGTAATGATCAACCTCAGAAAATCTTTCTCCTGGGAACAGGCCAAGAGACTGAGCTTTGACAACGTAATTGTAGTACCAAGCTTTGTCAGAACCTGTGTAGTCTGTTGCACCGTAAGATGAATCAAATAGGGCAGCAGCTTCAAGGATGACTTTGGCAGCCTCAGCTCTACTTATGTTGTTTTGTGGAACAAAATATCCAAGACGACTTCCAGATTTATAACCTGCGACAAGGCCTTTGTTTTTTGCATCTGCAACACAGTAATAAAGTTCGCTAGAAATATCTGAGTCAGGGAAAGGGTTAGCTTTGTATTCGTATTCAACTTCCGCTCGGACAGCGTCCGAATACATATCGCAATAAACACATATTCCACCGAGATTAAGCTTGGTGAACTCTTCACGAGTTATGCTTTCGTCAGGACGGAAATCACCACCTTCATAACTTCCCAAAATACCTCGCAAATAAAGAGTTAGAACGTCATCATAAGCTTCGTGACCAGCATTCAAATCGTTGAACAAAGTAGCCCCGTCAGCCGCGAGAGGGTCATAACCATTTTCAAGCTCAGACAAGTCTCCGTAACCATCACCGTCAGTATCAGCCTCGTTAATATCAGTGCCCACATTGTGCTCAAAAAGATCATGTAATCCATCCTCATCAGTGTCTTGCAGTCCATCAACAATTTGAGCTGCAAAAGCTTTTGAGGTGCCAAAAAAAGCTTTTAACTTCTCCCAGAAACTCAAATAGTTCTCCTCTTGGACTATGTCTATCCCGCCAAGAAGAAGATCGATTTTTACCTCGGCTAGTGTCGTGCCGTTCTTCTTAATTCTTATTGCAGAATCTAGGCTGTTTTCTGAGAGCTCAAGCTTTAATCCCAGGTCTTCACGAATAAAAATCTGTCCATTACTCATGACCGAAACAATTGCACGATCAGGTCCATCCCACAGCAAAATCTCATCATCAGAATCTTCCGAAAGAGTGTAGTCATCTTCCTCATCCATGTCGGTAACAATAACTCCTGTTTCAAAATCCATGACCTGTGGAACTACATACAAGACGCCAAGAAGATCGTCTGTAAGATAGAATCCCACGCGAGTTGGCACTTCTTCATCAGCCGCGAGAACTTCCATTTCAATGCGGTCGTCATTGATTTCAATATCGCCGGTAGCAGCATTTACAGATACTAGGACGTCTCCATTTTCGTTAACCAATACAAGGTCTTCAAGCTCGGTAATTGTGTAGGAGGTTTCATCAACAATGGTTTCGTAATCGTAAGTATAAAGCTGTACTTGCTTAAGAGTACTCTCAAGCGAAACGTAGTCTGAGTCGTTTAAGTTGTTGTTAATTGCTGCAGCCTGCAAATACATTTTTCCAGGCTCGGAAGTTGTCGAGACTGTAAACGTTGCAACGCCTCGGAACGCGACAACAGGGTTTGCGCTTATAACTTGTCCGTACTCAGATCCTTCAGCTATAGAAAGTTCAATTTCGGTAAAGCTGTCCTCGTCATAGAAGTCACCATTCGCATCAAGAATAGAAACCGTAACTTCGGTTGAATCAGTTCCATTTGCATAAAGCTTCGAACTGGAATCAGCAGAAATTGCCAAGTAAGAAGATGTTTCTGCGGAGTCAGGAATTCCATCATCGTCAGAATCTGTACTTGAAAAAGAGATGTCGTCATAACAGAATTTCCCGTCATCTGCACCTCCACACGCCCATTCAATTGAGAGTGAATCACCAATTGTACTAA
Organism: uncultured Candidatus Peribacteria bacterium; assembly: GCA_964603905.1. GTDB lineage: Bacteria > Patescibacteriota > Gracilibacteria > UBA1369 > UBA12470 > CAZRWH01. Next base: position 16,923 of record CAZRWH010000015.1, read on the forward strand.
GCCCATCAACCCATTCCAAAATCATTTGTATCCAGGTCATTACCGACACAGCCGCAAGGCTAGTATCTTCTCCACTGCCGCTTTCAAATCCAATTGCTTCGGCATCGTAATTAGACTCTGGGAAGTTTAGTTCAAAGTCTTGGTCTTCGATTTTTGCAGCACCATTAAAGCTGTAATTAAACCCAAGAGGATCTCCGTCACCGACCATGTAGGCGACCTCGTATCCGTTTTCGAGATCTGCGACGTAAGCGCTCTCTGGGCCGAGATATTTGTTGAAGACATAATCGTGTTTCTCATCGATATTCATATGCATCCAATCCAGTGCGTCTTGTAGCTCGGTTGAGTCAATTTCGGTATAAAAATATTCTTCCAAAACATCTTCATAATATTCACCGCCAGGGATTTGAGCGATTTGATCGTTAACTTGTTGAATGTCTGTGATGTAGTCACCGACAATAACTGAATCAAATATATTCGGATAATAAATCTCACGATATTCGTATCCGGCATCTTGGAAAGTAACATAGCGAGGATCATCGATAGGCAAGGCAGCAGAGAACTGAGCCTCAACTTGCTCTGCGATCAAGCTGTCTTTCGGCTGGTCATGTTTGAGTACGCTGGATAGGGAATAAGCCTCGCTTTCATCCTCAGTAAACGCCTCGTCAAAAGCAGCATCAAACCAACTTCCAGTTGCGTCATTAGGGACGTATTTGTGCAGGACAACAACTTCAATCGAATCAATTGCATCGTTTCCTTCAACATCAACTTCGAAATATTCATCTCCACTAACAAGGAATCCTGTAAGGTCATCTTGGCTGTCTGGATCAAGTCCAATCTCTTCAAAAATATATCCAAGAGTCAGCTCATCTCCAAAGTCAGGGATCGAATCAGGATCACCATAATGGTCAAGAAGTTCATCATTCAAATAGTCCTCATCAAACAAATATATTTCATCAAGAGGTCTGTACGGCTCATCAAAAGCACCATCTGAATTTAAATCAGCAACAAGTTGCTCAACCTCAATAGCGAAGTCGTCTTCATCGTAATCATTGTCTCCATCAAGGTCATCTCCTTCGTCATGATCGTCTTCAAAAATTTTGTTTAACTCTTTCAAAAACTCCTCGGCATAGTAGTAATATCCTTTGTCGTCACGGCTCCAAAGATGAGAAAAAGCATCCCATAAACTTGCATCACCGCTGAGGAAGTCTGTCAGCAATGAGTTCCCATAAAAACCACGTACTTCTCGGAAATCGTTGCAGGCACGGTAGTCTGGAGTTAATGACTCATCTCCCTCGCCAGGCATAACTTCTTGGGTCCCCACCTTGCTACGAACAGGTTCTGTTGCAACTTCTGGGAAACAATATGTCAGGTCAGCAACATAGTCTCCATACAGTGACATGTCGGAATAATTACCAAAACACCCTCCATAATCTTCTCCCTCTTCGTCGTATTCGCCGGCAGTATTTACATCATAAACACGAAGTCCATTAACAAGCTGCGAACCGTTTTCATCTTCATCGTAAGTTCCAAGATATGTTGAACAATAAGACACATTATTTATCTCAGTAACACGTTTACCATTAATCATTATGTCAAAAGGCTTGAGCCTTGATGATGCAGAATGGTTAACAAAAACAATTGGATCACCAGCAATCGTTGGTCCGGAATCGGCAAAGTTAATACTTAGGCTCAAAGTAACATTCCCAACAAACTTCACGTCTTGCTGAATAGTATCAACAATAGTGTCGATAGGCTGCTCCATCAAATCATTTACCGCACGCAGATACGCAATCGTATTGTGGTCCTTAGTTGCGATGAGAGACATAGGTGAATCAACATCGCTTGCTGTCGAGCCATCACTAGCAGTATAACTCGCATCATACCGGCCAGTATAATCTGTCCACTCTTTTGAATTTGATATTAGTTTTTCAAAGAGGTCGTAGTACCGACTTGTTAATTGCTCGAATAAATTCTTAGACTGAATGTCAGGAACTCCCTCAAAAGGGGACTCTTCTTCCTCGTCTTCATCGCCCATGTCTTCGTCGCTTTGGCCGTCACCATCAGCGTCATTGTCTAGATCTGTGTCCTCATCACAGTATCCATCTTCGTCATCATCCCATTCCGGATGATAGTTCCCAAATTCATCAAAACATCGAGAATCATACATGACAGACTCCTCATCAAACTCTCCTTCTAAGTCGCTTTTTCTAATCCCATCCCAGCAACTTTCACCGTCAAGACAGTAGAAAGGATCCTCGTCAGTAAACATCTCTTTCCACTCTTGTTGAAGGCTTTCGTCCCTCAATTTGAAGAGAAAAGGACTCGATTTTTTGTCAGGATCCCATCCCATTAATCTCTCTAGACCAGAAGGCCATCCGTCGCCATCAGTGTCATTCCCATCACCGTCATCATCCATGTTACATGTGCCAGGACAACCATCTCCGTTTGCGTCCCCAGGTAAGTCTTCATCCATAAATCCATCGCCATCATTGTCGTTGTCTTCAACTCCATCCTCGTCAATTAGCCCGTCACCATCGTTGTCGACCCCGTTGAAAAAGTCACCCAGATCTTCATCAATAAACCCATCTCCATCATTATCGATACCGTCTTCAGGGTCTTCATCGATTAGTCCATCTCCATCATTGTCTTCACCGTCACCATCGCCAATATCGCCGCCAGCTTCAACGAATAAATCTTCTGCTAAATGTCGGCTGTACCTGTTGTATGCGATCTCTTCCCAGTGATCGGTGAACCTTTCATAAGCCGAAAAGCTTTCATATCCAAGAGCTTTCTCTTCGGCAACAAGATCACCATAAAAAAGTTTCTGATCAAAGTCAGAATACTCAGTAATCCCTAGATGATACAGGTGATTCTTATCAAAATACTCAGCAAGTTGCTCTCCTCCGCTTTCTCCATCAGAAGGAGGAACAATTACGCCATGCCAAGCCTCGGGCTCTAGTTCGGTTGCAGAGCTGTTTCTTTCAAAATTTCCAGTTTCGTCATTAAAGATATAAATTTTATCATCAAAGTCCGTATAAGGGAGCATGCTCAAGAACTTATTGCCACCCTTCGTTACAACGGGTAGAGGAACATCTCCAATAACAACAACACCAACCAGATGATTGTTCTCATCCTCAATGTCGTCCCCGTCAAAATAAAGTTTCTCCAAAACATATGCGATCTCCTCAGTACTCTGATTCTCTTCAACCTCAATAATGATCGACTTGGTCATCGCCAAAGTGTTCTGAACATCGTAAGCATAACGATCAACCCTCTCCGCTAGCGTTGAATCACGCAGATAAGAGCCGTAATCATCCTGAAGTCCATCATAATTGGCCGGGTCATTATAAACCCCGCTTTCAACCAAAATCGCAACAATTCCATACTCTTCAACGGTAGGCTTGCTATGCGAAACGTCAAAAGTCAGCATCTGTGAGCCCAAAAACGCAACTACAAGCCAGCTCGTTAACACCCGTTTTAGAGGAGAGGAAAAGGACATTTTTTGTTTGTTTTTTTGGTTTTTGAAACCTGCCCTCAATTATACCCAGACCAACAGGTTTGAGACAAACCGTTTTAACCCGTTAGCGTGAAATGGCTTTACAGTATGCCGAAAAGAAGTATTCTTCAGAGCTGCCTATCAGGAGTGAAATACGCAAAAAAAGAAGCCCCGCCCATAAGGACGGAACTTCTTATCTAAATACTAGCTGTTTTTAGTAAGCAACGTAGTAAGGAACTTGTGTGTCAGCACCTGTGTAGTCAGAAAGTGCAGCTGTGAACGCCGCATACGTTGTTCCAGTAGAAGGAGTGTCAAATACGTATTCATCTCCCTCTGAAGAAGCCTCCATTTTAGCTCCGATAGCGAAACGTGTTACGCCGCTAGAAGAATCTTGAAGGAATAAAACTGCGTAATCACCTGTACAAGCAGATCCAAACGCCACATTTTCTTGGTTATCAAGTGGATCACCAGGTACGCTCTTCAGGAATCCTGAAAGTTCAGATGCAAGATCTGCCGCACAAACTGGGTTTGTGTCATCGATCTCAGCAAAATTCCCATTTTCAAGAAGGTAGTACTCAAGACCACTGTAGATGGTTTGTACATCTGTAAGCCTTCTAGAATCTCGCGCTCCTGCACTACCTCCAACGATTCTTGGAACAAGTGCAACGGCCAAAATTCCAATGATTGTAACTACGATAAGTAGCTCAATCAATGTGAAACCTTTTTTGTTCATTTTTGTATTTGTTAAATGGTTTTTAAGGTCGGGGGAATTATATAGGCGCAAGGATAAAGGCGCAAGTATTATGACTACAGATTCTTAGTGATGTAGATTAGTAGGATGTTATTTAACAAATATTTAACATGTATATGGAATTAATAGGTTATGACAACCTTAAAGCAACTAAAAAATTCTATCGTTTGGAGTGAAAGCAGAAAATTAACATTAACAGTCTATGAAATTACTAGTTCATTCCCTACGTCAGAGACATATGGTATTTCCTCTCAGATGAGAAGGGCGTCTGTTTCAATAAATTCGAATATTGCAGAAGGGTTATTTAGGTTCGGCAATTTAGAAATGCGTAGATTCTTTCACATCGCAAAAGCTTCTGCAGGGGAGTTATTGTCTCAGCTTATAATTGCAATGGATCTTGGATATATAGGTCGAGAAAAATTTACTGAGGTAGAAAAAAGAATAACAGGCATCATAAAAATGCTAATTCGTATTACACAAAAATTGAGTCAATGACTTTGCGACCCGCGACCCGCGACCCGCGACTAAAACTAAACAACACTCACATCAGTCAAATTCATAATCGGCTGCATAACCGCGGCAACAAGTCCTCCAACAATCAGCCCCATAACGACTAGTATAACAGGTTCAAGCATCTTGCTAAGATTTCCGATCATGTCGTCAACTTGAGCTTCATAGAAGTCTGCGATTTTATCTGCGACTTCTGAGATGTTAGCTGTTTGTTCACCGACTGAGATCATTGAGACAACCATCTCAGGGAACAAGAATGTTGAATCAGAAAGGTTTTCACCTAGCGGGATTCCTTGTGCGACGTCTTCAGCGGCCAACAAAATTCTGCGTTTGTAGACTTCGTTTCCTACAGCGCTAGCGTTTATTTCGAGTGCCCGAACGATGGGGATTCCACTTATAATTAAGCTTGAGAGGTTTCGAGAGAATCTTGATACTGCAACTTTTTTGAAAAGCTCTCCAAATTTTGGGATCTTCAGAAGAAAGCTGTGGATATAATATTTTCCTGACTTGGTTTGTTTAAAAACCCACATAGCCAAAACCACTATCGAAATTACAACAAAAGATTCGAGATAATGTTGCTGAGCAATCTCGCTAAGGGCTATTAACATCTTAGTAGAACCAGGAAGTTCAGTTCCTGATTGAGCGAAAATTCCAGAAATTTTTGGTACAACCACAACAAGCATGATGACTACAGCAACAATCAAAATACATATGATCGCGATTGGATAAATCATCGCTCCTTTAACTTTGTTTACGAGGTTTGCGGTCTTCTCAGCTTGAGTAGCAATTTGTTTTAAAACGTTATTCATATTTCCGGAAGCCTCTCCACTTTTTACCATTCCAATTTCCGCTTCTGTAAAAACTTTCGGATAAGACTCCATAGCCTCAGAAAGCTTTAGACCTTTCTCAACCTTCTTTGCCATGTCACGAATAATCAGTTTGAATTTGATATTTGAAAGCTGATCACTCAAAACATAAAGAGCTCGTATCAACGGAACTCCTGCATTCATCATGACCGAAAGAAGTTCGAAGAATGTAACCTTGTCGGCGATCTTAATTTTGTTAAAAGACTGAACGTACATATTCAGTTTGTTGTACATGTCTACGATGAAATTCCCACTCGACGGAACAAAATCTAGGTCAGTAGGGGAAACATCTTGAAGTTCTTTGAGTCTCATTTCATCCTCCTGACTAAGGCCAATATCAACTCGGCGTACTTCCTCAGATCCTGGTTGTTGTATTTGATCTGGCATTATTGTTGTTGATTAATCGGGGGTTGTGGTGTTTGCGGAATTGGTGGGGTAGCCGGTGCAACCACTTCACTGTTATCTGTAATCTGTGATCTGTTATCTACTGCCGCCTCTGCCGTTCCACTATCCACTGGCTGCTCCGCAGCCTCACTTCCCTTAGCAACACGATAAACTTCTTCCAAAGTTGTTAGCCCTTGAAGTGCTTTTATTACTCCGGCTTGTTCAAGAGTGATCATTCCAGATTTTTCTTTTGCAGTTGCCTCAATATCAAGAGAAGAAGCGCGTTTCAAAATCATCCTTCGAAGTTCATTTGTCATGTGAAGAACTTCATAAAGACCAACTCGTCCTTTGTATCCAACTCCGTCACATTGCTCACATCCACGTCCATGATAAAACTTGAGTCCTTGCAGTAGTGCAGGGTCAACATCTGCGCTTTGCGGAAGATCAGAAAGAGCATTTTTGATGAGTGCAATTGTGCTTTCATCAGGTTTGAGCTCTTCTTTACAGTTTTCACAAATACGTCTTACAAGACGCTGAGCAATAATTGTATTAATTGTTGAAGTTATCAAAAACGGAGGGACTCCCATGTTGTCGATACGAGTCAAAGTTTCAACAGCGCTATTCGTATGAATGGTCGAAAGAACAAGGTGACCTGTGAGAGAAGCCTCAATTGCAACATCGATTGTTTCACGGTCACGGATCTCACCAACCATTATGATATCTGGATCCTGACGCAAAGCGGTTCTAAGACCAAACGCAAAAGTATAATCGATGTCTGGATGAACTTGTGATTGGTTAAGTCCATTCATTTGAATCTCAACTGGATCTTCGATTGTAAGTATGTTCACCTCGGGTTTATTCAGGCGGTTAAGACAAGAATAAAGAGTTGTCGTTTTACCAGAACCTGTAGGTCCTGTTGTAAGGATAATTCCGTTTGGCAGAGATAAACTTTCTTCAATAAATTTAAGTTGGCTTCCTTCGATTCCAAGAGCTGGAAGGTCAGGTATTTCACGAGATTGATCTTGAAGACGCATTACAACTTTTTCGCCATTAACAGTAGGCAGAGTCGAAACACGAAGGTCCATTTCTCGTCCATCAGGTGTTGTGACCTGACTTCGTCCATCCTGAGGGATACGTTGTTCATCAATTTTCAAATTCGACATAATCTTAATCCTAGATACAACCGCAGGATGTATGTTAGGAGGGTATTCAACTATTCGTCTAAGTACACCATCAACACGGAAACGAATTCGGACAATGTTTTTCTCAGGTTCAATGTGAACATCACTAGCGCGACTATTGATAGCAAAAGAAAGAGTTGTAAGAACAAGCTGAGGGATATTCCCCGCAATTATTGCATCCTGTAATTCTTGTAGCTTGTTTTCAGTCATTTTATTTTTGGAAGTAAGCGTTTATTTCAAGGTCAAAACTCATTTCGTCATCATTAGACAGATTGATAGAAATATCTTCTATGCTCATCAGTCTGATTTGGTTGTCTAAATTTCCAGATGTCTCAATGTATTCTAAGAATTTTTGGAAATTCGATTCTGATGCGTCGATTTTCATTGTGATCGGTAGGATCATGTAATCTCCGCTTTCAGGTTCTTCGCTTTCTTTGTAGTTTATGTTGCTTATGAAAAAAGGATTGTTCGAAAAATTATTGCTAACAGAGAACTCATCAAAAGCTCGAGTCAGAGAAGAAATGTCTTCTTCGGCAGGGAATACACCTGAAGCTTCTTCAGTTTTTGCGTCGTTAGTCTCTTGAAAAACAAGTTTTGCTTCAGCTAATGGGTCCTCTTGATCTCCAATCTCAGAATTGATTTCAATCGCTGCCGCAGACAAGTCTTTGTTGTAATTATTTAGGTCTAAGTAGTCAGTAATTTTGAAATAACCAAACAGCGCAAGTCCTACAAGCAGGATTAATGAGAGTACCGTTTCAATTTTATTTTTTATTTTGTCCATTTTTAAAAATTAAGATGTTGCGGTTCGACTAACAGGTTCAGAGGTGTCTTCTTCCTCCAGAGTAAACTTTGCATCACGATAGTCTTCTCCGTCTTGAAGTTCGAATTCAATTCTGAATTTCGCTTCAACACCGTCTTCACTAGAGTCGTTTTTTGTAAAAGTTCTTTCTGTTACATTCATAAACATTGAAGACTCTTCAAAGGCGTCGATCAGATTTACAATCAATGTAAAATTCCTTGAGTCATCAGTAGTTGTACGTCCTTGTAGAGACACTGAGTTGTCACGCGAGTTCAGGCTGTAAGATGTGTAAACAAGGTCTGATTCAACAGAAGTCCCATAAAGAGGATCTACATCTTTTGTTATCTCTTCAATTTTCTGAATTATCTCAGACCATTCATCACGATCTGCTTTGATTGAAGCAATAATACTGAAGTCGTCCTCGGTAATCTCACTAACACCAGAAGAAATCGTTGAAACCGTGTCTTGAGCAAGCCCGTCATCTGTATTTGTAGCCACAATCTCTTTTACAAAAGCTCCATTCCTAAGAAGTCCAAGTGCTCCTTGAAGTCCATCAATCTCAGTCAAAAGATCAGGGTCGCTACCTTTAGATTCAAGATCAAGAATTTTGTCTTCAAAAAGATCAATCGTAGCTTGTTTGAAGAAAAGCTCAGTTGAAATATCAGATTCTACCTCGATCCCATCAGGAGCAAGATCATGAGCTAGCCTCTCTTGTGCAAGCTCGAGAGCAATAGTCATATCAGATTCAAGCTCAGTAATGTCATCTTCAAGTGATTCTTTTGTATTGCTCGAAGTGTACTGAGATTCATACTGTGCGTATTTGTACAGATACGAATCCGCCATGTAAGCAAAGCTATCCAGGTAATAATATGCAACTAGGTAATTGTTAGCATTAAATTCAGCCTGCAAATCTGTAGTGTCTTCAATCGACTGCTCTGATTCAATTGCTTCATTCAGCCCTCCAACATTGTAGCTAGCTCCCATTGTTAGGTACGATCCGGCAAGTAATACAACCCATAAAAAGACAACTAATTTCAAGAAACTTCTACCGAAAGATATAGGTTTTTCGACGATGTTTACATTGTCTGTCTTAGGTTTTGGACCAAGAATAGACCCATTTGTTGAAGCTTTTTTGACAACAGAGTCTACGACATCGCTAGGTCCATTTGTTTTCTTTTCACCTTCTTCAAACAGGTTAGTGAAGACGTTTCCATTTGCCTCTGGAGACGGCTCAGTAGTCTGTGGTTTGGTGTTTTTTATCTCCTCCATGAGTTAAGTTTTATTTTTAATCTAGTTATTATACCTGAAAAACACCGAATTGGCAACCAGTGACAAGCGAAATCAGCGATATGTCGGCTAGCCCTGCTCCTCAGCAGAGCTGAGGACTCTGTCTAGTCGCCCTTTCAGGCTTGTTTTTCATAAATTTTGAAACTCACCGTACATTTAGTACGCATCGTTATCAAAATTTACTGCAAAACTGCGCATCTCATCTGATTTCGTTCGTCACTTATTTGTAAATAAAAAAGACGGGACCTTGCGGCCCCGCCTTTCCAATTTCGGTATTCAGTGCAATTTAATCTGCGCGATAGCGCTCCACTGCTACTGACTAGATCCTACTGACTACTGACTATTTCAAAGTAACAGTAGCACCAGCTTCTTCTAGTTTAGCTTTTGCAGCTTCAGCGTCTTCTTTCTTAGCTCCTTCAAGAACGTTTTTTGGAGCACCGTCAACGATGTCTTTAGCCTCTTTTAGTCCAAGACCAGCAAGCTCTTTTACAGCTTTGATAACTGCGATCTTTTGACCACCAGCAGCTGTAAGCTCAACGTCGAATTCAGTTTTCTCTTCAGCAGCACCTCCAGCGTCTCCACCTGCAGCACCAGCTGGCATAGCAGCCATAGCAACAGGAGCAGCAGCGCTAACTCCGAACTCGTCTTCCATAGCTTTTACAAGGTCAGCTACCTCCATAAGAGACATTTTTTTGACCATGTCTAGAACTTTTTGAGCGTCTTTTGATAGTTCTACAGCTTCTTTTGTCTCCTCAGCAGGAGTTGTGTTTTCTTCTGTCATGATAACAATGGGTTATTTGTTGATATAAAAAAGTGTTAACCGTTATCTGTTAACTGTTGTCTGCCTCTGCCAATTTAGCTCTGTGAGCCTCAAGGACATAGACAAGGTTGCGAGTAACTCCCGCAAGAGTGTTTGCAAGACCGCTTGAAGGCGCTTGAAGCGAACCAACAAGTTTTGCAAGAAGTTCTTCTTTCGAAGGCATTTTGGATAGGGCAGTTACTTCCTCAAGAGAAAGTACTTTTCCTTCCATAAGCCCACCAAGAAGTTTGAGCTGCTCGAACTCTTTGGACATATCGGCGATAGCCTTAGCTCCTGTGACCTCGTCTTGTGCGAAAATCGCAGCGACAGGTCCTTCCATGATTTCTCCAGGAACTTCCTCGTAACCGTTGTCCTTAGCAGCAATTTTGATAAGAGTTTTCTTTGCGACCTTACATTCGACTTCCTTCTCTCGAAGGGCAGAACGAACTTTGGAGAAATCTTTAACGCTTAGTCCTGTGTAAGCTGTAAACACAACAGACTTTGCATCTTTGAATTTCTCCTGTAGGTCAGCCAAGATCTCCTCTTTTTTCTGTCTGGTGACTGCCATTTGG
>CAZRWH010000015.1:27667-28764 GCA_964603905.1 uncultured Candidatus Peribacteria bacterium
CCTTCCGGGAGGTCGTAATCTCCAAAATTTTCAACTCCAGGATCGGCTCGATAGATTTCTATTACGGGTTTGCCACCAGCCAAACAAATCTGAAGAATCTTAGAAATTTCATCTTCGCATTTGTCAGTTTCTGAGTAGCCAGGTAGTCCCCATATAAAATCGGTTCTTACCACAACCCCAAGTTTTTGGCATTCCTCAATAAACTGTATAACTTGATCGAAATCTGCTGAAGGACGCCTGCTAGCACGGAGTACTGAAGGTGAAAAAGATTGTATTCCTATCTGAATACTTCTTGCGCCCATAACACGTAAATCTTCTAGAAGATTCTTTTTTAAAATAGTAGGTATCAAAACCGCATTTGTCTCATAAGTCACATGTGAATTTGCGATTGCCTCAGCCAGCATAGGATTTGCGGCTATCAAAGCGGCAGTATATTTTACAAGTTTTGGATTCGCGCATATGTCTGGATCTGTAACTACTGCAGACGGGATATATTGGCTAAGAAGTTTTGTTAAATCTTTTACAAAAGATTCCGCAGATCTCTCAATTGTCCCGCATCCTTTCGGTGCTGCAAGTTGCCTTCCTACACAATATCCGCACTTCATGTGGCAGGTTCTACGCAACCCTTCAATAAAAAGAAACGGAGGTATGTCCTCGGGAATCGTTAGCGAATCAAAATCTTCGCTAGTAATCTGATGAGGGATGCCTTCATTGATAGTACCGTCAGGATTAACCTTCACCAGAGAATTATCATCTTTCCATTCCTTAGGAGGAATAGAAAGCAGCTCTTTAACTTTGATTTCTCCATGTCCATTAACCCCAAAAACTTTCTCAATCGACGATGATCCAACAATTCTTCTCATTGCCTTCATGAAACGCCCTGGCTCCAAAATCAGAGGATTCCCTCCAACCAATACAGGTATGTTTTTGTCACAAGCGCGTCCAATAACATCAAAAGTCCAATCCTCCGGGTCATAGTCATCCTCATAAGTATATGCAAAACTGGTCAAAAGAGCATGAGGATCTCCGGAATCAATTTTTTCGATCATTTCTGGTAGCTTTTCAGGTTCATAAACAAGAAACGGTTCATATCCAGC
>CAZRWH010000016.1:0-1955 GCA_964603905.1 uncultured Candidatus Peribacteria bacterium
AGCTGGAATGTTTTCACTCATGATGTATTCTTTATTAACAAGAGAGAGATTCTAACCTATTCCCTGGCTTTTTTCAAGGATTTTTAGTAGGAACTGGTAAAACAACCACTCTTCGATGTGGAACAAGTAGATTTTGCTTAAGTTCAAGGAAAGACGACGAAGGAATACCTTGAAGGTATTTCGAGGAGGAATGACGTAGAAATAAGCAAAACTCTACTTGTTTCCCTTGGATTATTCAGAAAGAGCTCCATATTTTGCGTTACTCGTCGCTTATTTATCTTCCAGATAGATTACGCTCCTCTTGCCTTAAATATGAATCCTTTCTAGAATAACCACACGAAGCTGGTTGTTCTACCAGCTCCTTAAGCTCCTGGACGCTATGCGAATTATTTTTATCGGAGACATTGTTGGAAGGCCCGGGCGAGAGGCTACTATCGAACTGTTGCCTCAGCTCAAGCAGGAGTTTAATCCTGATTTAATTATTGCCAATGGCGAGAATGTTTCGCATGGAAAAGGTATTACTTCCAAGCATCTTGACGAGTTAATGAGAAAAGGCATTAGCTTTTTTACTTCTGGGAATCATATCTGGAAACAGCGTGATATTTTCCCACGGCTTGATGAAGCTAGCCCAAAGATTATTCGTCCTGCTAATTTCCCTCCTGACAATCCTGGTCGTGGATGGACAATTATTGAAACTGCGTTGATGAAGCGGCTTCTTGTTGTAAATCTTCATGGACGTGTCTTTATGAAACAGGATTATGATTGCCCGTTTAGGGTTATGGATAAAATTTTGAAGGACACCGAGCACGAGCATCTAGATGGAGTTTTTGTTGATTTTCATGCTGAAGCTACTAGTGAAAAAGTTGCTCTTGGAAGATATTTAGAGGGACGTGTTTCTGCTGTAGTCGGTACGCATACCCACGTTCCTACTGCTGATTTACAAATTTTTGATGGTGGAACTGCATATATCTCTGATGTTGGAATGGTAGGATTGAAAGATTCTATTATTGGCGTTGATAAAGAACCGATTTTTAGGAATTTCCTCAGCCAAATGCCTGTTAAACATACTATTTCAGAAGAAGGAACAGCTGTGTTTAGTGCTGTTTACATTGAAATCGAAGGCGGAAAAGCCACAAAAGTTGAGCAAATTTTGCGTGAAGTTGATCTATAGATCCTGTATGATGCTCTCTGCTCCTTGCTGACTGCTGACTAACTAAAAACAAAAATGAAATATTATTACCGAAAGAGCAGGCCTGTTAAGACTTTCCTGTGGATTGTGATTCTTTTTATGATCGGATGGGGCTCGGCATATTTTTATTATGATGTTGAGAACAGTACATATTTTTCTTCGATTGACACTACAGATGAAGACACTCGTGAGTTGGATTTCCTGACTGCGATTTGGGATTACTTAGATTACGCTTATGTTGATATATCTCTTCTTGAAGACGAAACGATGCTTTATGGAGCGGTTGATGGACTTGTAGATGCTATTGGAGATCCATATACGGACTTTATGACTCCTGAAGAAACAACAAATTTTAAAGAGAATCTAAACAGCGCATTTGAAGGAATTGGAGCAGAACTTACAGTCGAAGATGGCAAGCTAACCGTAATCAGCCCTATAAAAGGATCACCTGCGGAAGCGGCTGGACTTTTGCCTGGTGACATCATTTATCTCATCGATGGCGAAATTGCTCACGAGATGACAATAACAGAAGCTATCATGGATATTCGTGGTCATTCTGGAGAAGTTGTTGAGCTAACAGTTGTCCGCGAAGAACTGGATGAACCTCTTGTTTTTGAAATAGAAAGAGCTGCGATAGAAATCGACAGTATTGAGCTTGAATTTATTGGTGAAAATTCTGATATCGCATACGTTGAACTTTCGCAATTTGCAGATGACACTTCTGATGATTTCAAAGAAATTGTTAACGAAATTTTGCTAACAGAAA
>CAZRWH010000016.1:2055-26131 GCA_964603905.1 uncultured Candidatus Peribacteria bacterium
GATGACACTTCTGATGATTTCAAAGAAATTGTTAACGAAATTTTGCTAACAGAAACGACTGGAATTATTTTGGACGTCCGGAATAATAGCGGCGGATATCTAGAAACTGCGGTGGATGTTTTGTCTGAATTTGTTCATGGAAAAGAGAAGGCTGTTACTGTAAAAATGCGGCAAGAAGAGAACAATGAAGTTCACACAACTTCCGGAAAAGCCAGCCTTGAAGGAATACCTCTTGTAGTACTTGTTAACGACGGCTCAGCTTCTGCATCGGAGATTGTTGCAGGTGCAATTCAAGACTATGAGCTTGGCATTATCATCGGTGAACAAAGCTTTGGGAAAGGAAGCGTACAACTTATTGAAGACTTCAGCGGAGGATCAAGTCTCCGTATCACTATTGGTAAATGGTACACACCTGATGGTCGCAGTATTGATGAGGCTGGAATTACACCTGATATCATCATAGAAAACGATTCTGATCTAGAAGGTGATGAGCAGCTTGATGGGGCGATTGAGTATCTTGAAGGTAGTTAGTAGTTGTAGTGGTAGTTGTAGTCTTGGAGTTTCGTCTGCGACGAAACAGCTATTTATATTTGGGGCTTGCGCTATCGCGTGCTCTGGGCAGTTCGTTAACTTAAGCTTGTTCCAAAATACAAAATCAAATGAAATGCGCAGTTCAACAGTAAATTCTTCGGGCGAGGCGTACTACTGGTACGGTGAGCTTAAGGATTTATGCAGAACAAGAGGTTTGGCAGAGTTGGCAGCTCTGCTGACAAGCAGGACAAACCGTCAGTTCGCTGATTTTGTATTTTGGCATTTTGGCTTGAGAATTTTTTGAGTTAGCTTATAATCGTTGAGCGTCGTTTGAAAACATGGAATTTGACAGCGGTATGCTATACCGTTACGATTGATTTGTGAATAAAAGACAAACTCAAAGAAAAGGAGATATCGCCGTTTCGCAAGCTATTGCAACCTTCACCAAAATGGGGCTTGATGTTTCAATCCCATTAACCGAATCGGCAGCTTACGACCTCCTTGTTGATACTGGTAAACAAATCAAACGTGTACAAGTTAGATACACCAGTACTGGCGAAGTTGATCTTCGAAATATACATTCCAATTCTAAAGGATATGTAATAAAGAAAGTTAAAGAGACCGTATATGATTGGCTTTATATAGTCCATGAAGACGGTCAAGAATATCTAATCCCTGAGTGCTTGAGAAATCGAAGATCCATCAAGCCAACACAAGCAAATTCCATAAAAAACGTAAACATTACGGAGAGATGGCTGAGTGGTTGAAGGCGGCAGTCTTGAAAACTGTTAGGTCCCTCTGGGGCCTCCAGGGTTCGAATCCCTGTCTCTCCGCCACCAAAAAATGGTCTTGCCACAGGTAAGAGCAGTTTTTGGTTGTGAGACGGGATCGAACCGGGTTCGCTGCGACGAGGATAGTGAGAGTAATGGGTTGCTTGCAATCCATTACCGAACGGCGCAGGAGCATGCATCGCTGAAAGCGATGCTCCATCCCTGTCTCTCCGCCAGTAAAATAAGTATCTGCCGAAAGGTAGATACGCATTTTACTATTGGGATGCGGACCCAAAGGGTTCGCTGTTTCGAATGTATTAACGAGAAATCTTAGCTCTATTCACAATCTAACACGCCATGCACCCTCGCAGAAACACCGCGTATGATCGCATCTCTCTCTGCTGGAGTACGACCACCATTTTTTAGGGAACCAGTTACCAGGGGCTCCCGATCTACTTCTGGCAACTCGCTTAACGAACTTGCAACGGACATATCTGAATCACCTCGCGATGCCTGAAACAATGTATCTTGGCTGTGTGCTTTCGCTGAGGCACCATGGGTTCGCTCGTCTCGTTTTGTATGTTCTATCATTTTAAATATTGTTAATTTTACATGATTTATATCACTTAGCCTCACTCACCGCATACAACACATCTGGATCAAATAAGCCTTGAATCGAGATTCTCATGGTTTGCATTCCTGTGGGCCTTAAATAGTCTCTCCCACCTGACTCAGTCCATTCAACTCCTCGCAATACCCGTTTCCCCTTGTCGGTTAATCCTCTACAAGCAAATTGAACTTTATCCGGAGTTACCGAGAAAATCCACGCATCTTCACTACCACTTCCTCTGGCCCAATTTACCATCCTCTGCACAGACAACCCGTGCTTTTCTGGATTTTCACGATCCGGGAATGCTAATTCTTTGAATCTGCTAGCGTCATGGAAGGCTTCTCTTCTTGTTAGGCGATTTTGAGTCTGGCGAATTCTAGCCATAACCCATTCCATGCTCCAAGCTGGCAATTCTGCTATCTGTTTTTCAAGCGCATCATTTGAAACTAAACTTGCGTGGAGATCGACTCTATCAAACCATTTTGCTAGTGCCTCCATCAGAGGCGTCCCATCTTCTAGTGTCCTTAGGGCGTCATCTCTTAAATAATAATCAACGATGTTTACGTCGTACCCCTCGGCTCTTTGGGCACAACGTTCGCGATGCTCTATTTGCAGGCGTCTTCTTATATCATTGAATTCCGCTTCGCTTACAGGCAATCCTGGTGATTGGATTGGTGCCTCTTCACTCGCTTTGAATGTTGCTGTCAAACCCATGCCCTCCAGGCATTGTTGAGCTTTTTCTACCAATTCGGCACGTTGCTCCAGGCTGTCAGTGGATCGAGTAGCCAGAGGGAATGGCCCTATCCCTGATAGATCAATTCCTTCCAATGGGCTTGCAATGTTTAGGCCGTGAAGCTCTTGAACAGCTTGATCTAGGTCAAGCTTTGCATCTTGAAGCGGCTTTAGCATTTCTTCTGCTCTCGCAGCAAATGTAAGTTCTTCTGGTTTTTTTGGGAATTTCATACTCATATTTCTCGATTTTGAATTAAGGGGCGTATTTTCTCACGACATATATTTCCTTGTCAATGACCTTGCCCTACTCCCGTTTATGTGGTATCGTATCGCCTCTTTAAATAATCTAAATATGACTACTAATCTTTTATCACAACCCTCAGAGTTATCTATTCCTGAACTTGAGTCTTCAATCGAGCTTCTGGAATGGATGATGGAGCGACTTTCTGCCGTCTTTGGAAAACGGGCTACATTAGATGAGCTTGGTATCGCATCTGGAATGATGGAAGGAGCAAATTTGCTCGAAAATACCGAGGCAATGTTCATGGCTCTTGGGAATCGCGACGGACTTAGACCAGAGGATTGCGAGGCTTTGCAGATGGATTTAAAAGGTGGAATTGAAAGCTCATTACAGTGGCTAATTGAACAAGTCGAAGCAGGCAATCTAGATGAGGACGGCATGCAGCTGGTACGACGATTTGATGATGTTTTCAAAAGTGCACAAGCAAACTTCCTTATACCTGTTGGGAACGCAGATCAGAAAAAAATCAGAGAATATTTGGAAACGTGTTTTCGTGTCCTAGAAAACCAGGCCGAAATCTATTGGAGTTGTGTTGCAGAATCCCCTGTTTCACCACAAAATCCTAACGATTCTGTCGTTGAGGTTTTTGCAAATGCTGTCGCAGAGATTCGTGAAACTATTGAAAGAGCTAAGGGCGCTACCGCTCGCATCCAATCATGGAAAGAAAGACACGAAGTTTTGCTTCAACTTGATGGCTATAAACAGACTTTTTTGGATCGTTATGAACAGAATTACGCAGCAGTTCGTAAGTATGCCGAGGCTATGAAAGTGCTTGATTCTTCTATAGCTGGTCTAGCTAAAGCTGCAAAAGGAAATTGGCAAGACGTCGTTACCGCTATTTTGTATCACCGCGATGGATACCGACCTCTTTTTGAACAGATCAAAGAGGCCTCAGAGGAGTTCGACCATGAGACTGTTCAATCTTACATCGCAGGATGGGGAAGCGTTTCAGAGTGGAGCCTTGATGATATGCTTCGGCTGTTTGATGCTTGCGATCGAATTCAAGCGGAGGCAGACAATCTTGTTGCTGAATATGAGGCTAGCGAAGAAATTGAGCTCCCGACTCTACCTGAGCAACTAAAACAAGACCTGGCTTTTATCGCTAGGGGCGCGTTCCTTACAACCCAATTGGGACTTCCTGATTTCATGGGTCGCCTGAAAGAGATCCAAGCAGGAAAAATCCGATCTCGGGACGTTCGTCTGGCTGAGAGTTTCTTCGAGCTAATGAATGAAGACGAGTAGATTTAAGCTGTTGCAATAGTGTTTTCAACAACCTCTGGGCCGTTTGCTACTTCAATCATGTGAGCTGCTGGCTCTGGGTTTTCTATTCCGAATATTTCTCGTATCATCGCTCTTGTTGTGATTGATACTTCTCTGCAGTGTTCAGCGCCAATTAACCCCTCTGTAATTTGCTGAATTTCGTGATTATAAGGGACTTCGATCTGGTATCCTCTAATCCTTAATGCGAGTATTGCCGCCATTAATTTTTCGTCGTTTTCTGCCTCTAAATTAGCCGCACTTTGTTCATTTAACAGGTCTCCTACTCTCGAATAATCGTTGTTGTCTCGGACTTCTGATTCTTTCCCATCCAGATACCTGTATACATAGGCAGTAGGTCGGTATTTATCGACAACGTCAATCGCGTTTAGGTTCCCTTTTTTCATATCTGGATTTTATTATTGGGGAGCATCTTATATAATTTTGAATGTATTGTAAAATTATTATTATGAAAAAAATTCTCACTCTAATCGGATCGATATTGGTTTGCCAGCTTGCGGGCATTGTTGGTTCTTTTTTTACTGTGTCGTCTGTGAATAGTTGGTACCCCGAGCTTATCAAACCTGTTTTTAATCCGCCTTCATGGGTTTTTGGACCTGTTTGGATACTGCTTTACACTCTGATGGGGATAGCCCTGTTTTTGGTTTTGTGGGATAGGCGTGCCATGGTGATTTTTGCGGTTCAATTGGTTCTGAACGCGCTTTGGTCGATCTTGTTTTTTGGTTTTCAAAATCCATTCCTTGCCCTTATCGACATCATTCTTCTCTTTGTTGCGATTTCTTGGACGATGATTGTTTTTGAAAAAATTGATAAACGCACTGTCTATCTTTTGGCGCCTTATTTAGCTTGGGTTGGATTTGCGACCGTTCTTAATTTTGAGATAGTTAGACTTAACTCGCTGTGGATAATAATCTTCTCCTGATTTGACCTAACTCTATCACCTCTCTATGCGTAAGTCCGTCTATCAAGGCTCCATATAGTTTGCGGAGCTCCACCTTGTTCCAATGTTCAATTGCGCCTCCATCTTGCTCAGCCTGGTGACATAATTCGCCAAGCTGTTCTAGGTTTTTTGCGGCCTTGAACCCCTCGCTGTCAACGGGACGCAATTGGTACATCCCTAGCATTTTTGCTGTTGTGTATTTTTTCATAGCTCCCAATGTTGGTTACGATTTATTTCCCCCTCAATTATGTTAAGTATGATTTCACAGGTCACTGAAATTCGTGCCTCGAGCAAATGCCCTGAAAATGCGTTGCAGTCCTCGTCCCCGATTACAATGTGGACGTGAGGAAATGGCTTGCCGTCTTTGGCAGAGATATTCCCGGCTAATGACGCGATCTCCAATCCACCTGTAAAAGTTCTTGAAGCGTATGTGCCGGTTTTTGGATCTACCGATCCTATTTCGACGTGATTTGCCGCGCCTATACCTGTTAATGAACCGGCTTTTATACCTTCCTTGGCGCAAATTTCTTTCAAGGATCCAATTATTTCGTCTCCTGGGTCGAGGCGAATTAGTAAAGAATTTTCTTTTCTTTGGGTTTTCATAATTTGTTTTAAAGCTTTTTTGCTGTTTTTATTATATAATCCCTCACCGGTTTATGAAAATTTTACTTATCGACAATTACGACTCGTTCACTTTTAATCTCTATCAACAGATTGAGAGGCTTGGTGCAAACGTTACGGTCAAAAAACACGACAACGTTGGCGATGTAAATCCTTACGACGCGATCGTTATCTCTCCAGGTCCAAAAACACCTACAGAAGCTGGTGATTCGTGCCAAGTAATCCGAGAATTTTATGACAAGAAACCGATCCTTGGAGTATGCCTCGGGCATCAATGTATTGGCGAAGTTTTCGGCTCAAAAACTGTTCGTGCACCTCAAGTTATGCACGGAAAAACGAGCGACCTTCAACATGACGAAAAGGGTATTTTTGCAGGGGTAACTCATCCTTTCAAAGTTGCTCGATACCATTCCCTTGTTGTCGACGAAGTACCGAAAGATTTTCAACTCACAGCTTGGACAGAAGACAATATAATTATGGGCATGCAGCACCGGGAATATCCTGTTTTTGGTGTGCAATTTCATCCTGAGTCGTTCCTGACTTATGAAGGCGATAAGCTTATTACAAATTTTTTGAATGGAAATTATTGAAATCGACATCCCCGGCTTTGATCCTCTTGAATTCTTTTTGAAAACATCCGAGAAAGCGACTTTTTTTCGAACAGAAAACTGGTTTACAATTGCTTGGAATCCTTCCAGCAATCTTGATCGTCCTCATCGAGAACACCAAGCTCTTCCTTTTTGCGGAGGTATCATTGGATATATGTCTTATGATGGAGTTATGCACGCTAACTCGTATGACGATTTCTTGTGTTTTGACTCTGAAAGCAAACGCCTATTTACAAGTGTTCCAGATCAAGTTCGTGAAATTTGGGATTGCAAACTTGGAAAAAGGCAGCAAGATTTTGGATTAAATTTCAAACCACAAATGTCGGAGGATGATTACAATTCTGCTTTTGACCGGATCAAAGAATATATCTTGGCAGGTGACATTTATCAGGTTAATTTGACCTACCCGCTTGATGCAGATTTTGATGGAGATCATCGAGATCTTTTTGCAAAAATTTGCGAAGTTAACCCGGCTCCGTTTAGTGCTTACCTGGAATTTGATGACCATAAAATCTTGAGCGCTTCCCCAGAAAGATTTTTAAAACTTGAAAACGGCCTAATACAAACATGCCCTGTCAAAGGCACAAAACCTCGAGGCCAGACTCCAGAAGAAGATGAAAAACTGAAGCAAGAACTGATAAATAGCGACAAAGAAACGGCTGAACTGAATATGATTACCGATCTTTTGCGTAACGATATCGGACAAGTATCAGAAATAGGGACGGTTCGTGTTGTTAGGCATCGTGCGATTCAGCAATGTCCAACGGTTTGGCATACTTATTCTTTGATTGAAGGGGTTTTGAGATCGGATTTAAACGCGATGGATCTTCTGAAATCGTGTATGCCTGGCGGTTCAATAACGGGTTGTCCTAAGAAACGAGCGATGGAAATAATTGATGAGCTAGAGCCTTCTCCGCGTGGAGCTTATACAGGCTCAGTTTTTTATATAAGTGACTGTGGAAATATGGATTCGAGCATAATTATTCGCACAATTGTTGCACGCGACGGAAAACTGCGATTGAATGTTGGTGGAGGGATTGTTGCAGATTCAAAAAATGATTCCGAGTATCAAGAAACACTCGATAAAGCTAAATCTTTTTTAAATTTATGAAGCCTTTTAGACCGCAGTTCGGCGTTTTCGAAACTATGCGCAATTACAGCGGTGAGATTTTCAAACTTGATGAACATTTAGAACGACTCAAAAAATCTGCAGATATAATTGATATGGAATTGCCAAAGTCTCTTGATGAAATTCGTGATGATTTGATGTCGTTGAGTTTCGATTGCCCAACAAAAATCCGACTGGTCGCAACTCCTGATGAAGTTGTTATCGAGACATATCCAATCGAAATCGATCCTTCTATTTACGATGGAGTTTCTGCAATCTGTATTTCGACTGAAAGGCTTAATCCTGAAGCAAAATCTTTTCCTTATGACGTCTCTCTTGAGGCACATGCTGAGGCTGAAAAACTTGGTCATTACGAAGCATTTCTTGTTGATAATAATGGATTCGTCCGAGAGGGAGCTTATTCGAATATTTTTTGGGTAAAAGATGGCAAGGTTTTTACCGCTGGCGAAGGGGTTCTTCACGGCATTACTCGCCAAGTTGTCATAGACTCTACTTCTGTTAATTTCGCGGATATCACCCCTGAACAACTCAAAAATTCTGATGAGGTTTTTATCACAAAAACGTCGACTGGGATTGTGCCTGTAATTAGCGTTGATGGAGTCGAAATTGGCACCGGCAAGCCAGGAACTGCAACCCAAAAACTTGCGAAACTTTTTCCACCTGCATATACTTAACTCGACCATTGAGCCACTCACTCAATTGTTTTTTAATTCAATACCCCATGGCTGACGCTGCATCTCCTAGACCTGAATCGAAACAGACAGAATCTCCTGAGCTAAAACCGGATCGAGTAACTCCTGCACTAAACCAGGTCGTTGATATTTTTGCAGAGGTAGCATCTGATCTCGACAGAGGTTTGTCTCGCAGAAATGGATTTTCTGAGGATGAATGTCGTAAGTTAGGGCATCTTTGCATGGGGATAACTAATCTTGCATTTGATTTAGATGGAAATGAGCTTTATCGCTTCCTTAATGGGCTTGAAAACATGTTTATTGGCCGAATGTCATCGTTTGAAAACACTTTGAGGTTGGTTAGCCATGTTGAAAGACATATTGCATGCTTTAACAGAATAGAAAGGGACGAAGCATTGATTGCTCTGAAAACCGCAAAATCTACTAAGACAAAAGTAGAACAAGCTTTAGCGTCATAGTTTCCTCTTGTAAAAAAACCGGATTCAATGTAAAAGTTGTATGCTGATTTTTGACAATATTACGGAGAGGTACCCAAGTGGCTGAAGGGGCGGGTTTGCTAAACCTGTAGGGTGACTTTTGTTGCCGCGGGGGTTCGAATCCCCCCCTCTCCGCCAGGAGAACCTACATGACCCTCGTGGTCATGAAGGGTCTTCTGACAGGGATGCGGACCCAAAGGGTTCGCTGCGACGAGGATAGTGAGCGTAATAACAATACGCAGTTTTGTTATTACCGAACGACACAGGAGCGTGCATTGCCGTAGGCGATGCCCCATCCCCCCCTCTCCGCCAGTGTAGTAGCGAGCGAGACATTATCCTTCCCCTTCTCCGAACCATTTCGTAATCGTATCAATCGAATCAGGAAATCTTTTGATACCGGTTTCATATGCTTGCTTTTTTTCTTCCGGAGTCAAATCAAACTCTTCATAATAGGTTTTGTATACTTGAAACATTATCGGCACCTCTAATGGCCGACTGATGTACTTTGTGAATTCCAGCTTTAGCTTGTCCTTGTTTCCAACCTCAAGGAGTTTATCCAAAATAGACCTCAATTCCTCAGCTTCTATTTGATCAGAATAGGTCGAGAGCGCATCTATAGCTTCGTCTGCTGCGTTCCCTCCATTTTCATGCACATGGCGTACGATAGTGATATAGCAACTCATATGGGTCGTATGTTTTTTTATTGCCGCTAAACTGTGTTCAAACTGTTTATTCCTACAAAAATCTGAAAAATCGGCATCCTTGTTGGTAGCTGCCAAGTAGTTGTACATGCTTTTCATCCTTTCGTGGAAGTCAACTGTGCCTTCCGGTGCTTCCTCGTATAAAGCATTTACCATTTCGATATCATGCCTTTCTAAGGCTTCTCTAACTTCGCTTTCGAAAATTAGCTGACCATTTATTAATGATTCGATTGGCACTTCTTTCCTAAGCTTACTCTCATCAGTTGTTTCACTATTAGAAGGCCTGATTACAACAACACTATCTTCTACCTGGTATGCTTTTCTTACATTCCCAAATTCAGGATATCTTCCCCTGTACTTACCCATCAATGAATTTATGGCGTCTCTTACATCTTCAAAACCCCTTTCTGCTTTTTTATCCCCCCTGTCACTTCTGTATCTTTGCCCATTTTTATCCAAACCAAAAGTGCCTATACTGTAAGCGTCATACCTTCCGTCAGATCTTTCCTCTACCCATATACAAACTGCATGTGATGGAGGATTTATTACAATCGTATGGGCATTTTTGCCTTGTCTTCTCAGAATTTCTCGTGCTAAAAATGCGAAATCATCACAGTCGCCCAGCATCTTACCATTTTCTATCCGGCTTATCGTTTCTTGCCAAGGTTGCCAATGTTCTCCTATTTCACTCTCTCTATCGTATGTATATCGCATAAATTGCTGCAAAAAATCGTGAACTTTTTGCGGAGTATCAAGCTTTGCAACCAACATGTCCATGTATTCGTCAGCAGTCATTTCAGGGTTTTGTTCTTTTGCCTTATCAAAGGTTTCCACATCTAAAACAATTTTGTCATAGAGAAATGGCAAGTCCTCATCCGACATACCTATCAAGTCCTGGAATTCCTCAAAATTATTTATGCCGTTGGCTTTTAACCTCATATTCAACCCCGGCAAAAAGAATATTGCTGACAATTCTCCCCTTGTAATTGCGAGGTCACCTGAATAGAAATCCAAAGCTTTCTGTATATGACCTTGCATCCTCTCTAGTTTGTTCGATTTCTTTTCATCTATCGCCTCTAGCTCGGAAATTCGCATATCCAATTCATCTCCGATTTGCTCCATGAAATCTTGTCTTTCTCTTTGAGATTCAGGTTGTTGTTTTAGCCCCATTTAGATTGCGTCAATTTGTTTTTCCAAATCTTCCAGCTCTTCCTGTTCATCCTGCTGGTGTTTTGCTTCGTTTAATTTTCTTAACTGGATAAGCATAAAATTAAGAAGAGAAATTTTTTTGTCTTTTCCTTCGATTGAATTTTCTAAGTGCTTAATTTTTTCTTGTTTTGTCATTTTTGAAGGTACTTTATCTGCTTATTATACCATTTTTCACGTCTACCTTCAATCTGCCGGGTCTCTTCAATCGCTTCAATAATGCGTAGCAAAGCGTCATCCCCCGTCCATCTACCCCTCCTCCACAAGCCTCACAGTACTCCACAACCAATCTAGTGCATCATCTGCTCGATAAGGACTTCTTGGTGCTCTCGTTCGTTTGACGTGTTCTATCGCGGCTGCAGCTTGTTGCCCAGCAGAGGTATCTTCCATTATAGCTACATGCTCAGGTGCAATAGGCGGTTGCCAAGAAAAACATCCACCAGCCATTTCCATAACTCGATCACAAGCAAGAGCTGTCGGAGAAATACGCCTTTCTAATGGTCTCATTTTGAATTCGTTATTATGATTGATCCCCCTCGATTTGAGACTACTACTGTTCATGAAAAGTGTCAAAAGTCTATACGCCCTGCTTGACTGGCTGGCAGTTGGCTTGATATTTATAGGGATAGCACTCTTAACTCGCAAATAATATGAACCAACTGCAAATACCGGACAGACTGAGACATACTGATAAATCTGCCATCCGCACACTGGAAGGCGCTAGAGTTGAAGGCGGAAATAATTCAGCCGTCGATTTTCTTCAAAAGTTAATCAAAGAAGATGGTCACATTGACTTAGATGTACTTCGATCGATGCCAACGGTAACACGTAGCGAGGTTATAGATTTAATAAACGAAATACTTGACCAGTTAGACACGATGGTTGATCGCCAATCGGTGCATCCTCTGCGAACAAAAATATTTCGAACTTGGGTAAATGTTCGAGGACTTACAAAAATGGCACTTTTGGGGCTTTTTCTTGATGATCTTGAGGCCGAAGAGTTTCGCACAAATGCCTATATGGTAATGAGCAATCTTTTTGGCAACTTAAGACATGCAAGGGACTATATTGCGAATTTCCCGCCTCCGCAACCTGTTAGTCGTCATCTACCTAGTTTCCATACAGATGGCTATGAGTTTGTCCCTGTTAAATCAGGCCCTATCTCAACAATGTAAAAGTACTTAAAACCCCAGGGCTTGCATGTCTAGGTTTTTTGTGTTATAATTTCATGATTCAACCTTTTAGAAATCATGAAAAACGCACCAGAATCACATTCAGGACTTCATCACAATATCCTTTCTGGACTTGAAACTCTCGAGTTGGAACTGGAACATATGATGGCTTATGGAACTGATCACTTGGATCATATCTTCCAAAGGCTCGTAAACTTGCGTGATTTGGCGTGGGACAATCAATTCGATATCGGTTTTGAAGAGGTTGTGGACACTTTTGAACGTGTTTTCGCGAAAGCTTACTATCTTGCTCCAGATTACGCGGAACATTATTCGTGGATTCCGAATCAAATGCGAGACGCTGCTTAGGTGGTTGTAGTAGTAGTGGTAGTTGTAGTGTTGGGCTTTTAGCAATAAATTAAAATGTAATAAAACAGAATAATTGTATTATAAGGTTGTAGGCCTTATGATTATTTTGTTTTTTTAAATTTCTTACATGACGGATAAACACCTTATCGAAGCTGCCAAGCAGGATAAGACCCGTTTCGTCGAGTTATATGACAAGTATTTCGATCAGATTTACAAATATATGCTCACACGGGTCAGCGATGTGCAGCTTGCGGAGGACTTAACCTCCCAAACTTTTCTTAATGCGCTGGAAAATCTCGAGTCGTATGAAGACCGCGGACACCCGTTTTCTTCTTGGCTTTATCGCATTGCAATCAACGAGATGAATCAACACTTCCGAAAATCCAAGAAGAACCATGAAGTTGCAATCAAGAACTGGCATGAGACATCAGAGAGATTTGATTCTGCTGATACAGACCTCAAAGGGTCGGAAGACGAATTTGAACACCTAGAACAGTTAAAAGTTCTCAACAACGCTATCCGAAAATTAAAACCGAAAGATCAAGACATCTTATCGCTCAAATATTTTGAAAATCTATCCTATCAAGAGATCGCAGATGTCCTCGGAATAAGCGTTTCAAACGTTGGCGTCAAACTTAATCGCGCCACAAGTAGACTTTCCAAAGCTTGTAACTTTTAACCTTTTAAATAAATATGAATAATTTAGAAAATAATCTGGAAAACTTATCCAAAATGCTAAAAAAACGCAACAATCCGGATTTCAAAAATGACCTTCGCAATCAACTGCTGAAGAAGGCGAATGCTATGAATGAGGCGGCAAGTCGCGAGTCGAAAGTCGCGAGTCGCGAGAAAAGGCAGTGGAGTTTCTCGATGCCGACTTTTGCTCGCAAAGCTTGGGCTCCTGCTGTGGCTGGTGTGTTGATTTTTGCACTATTCTTCTACGCTCTCACACCTGGTGGAGGAACTCTTCCATTGCAACTTGTTGACGTTGCTGCAGCAAAGGACTATTACGTTCTTACCCCTGTTTCTGAAGACTCTTCTGGCGTTGATAGTGAGTCTGAATTTGTTCTAACGAGCAAAGGAGAAATCAATGCAGACGAAGTTGTTGAAGCTATTACAATTGAGCCTGCGGCTAGCTTTACAATTGATCAAGTTAGTTCGAATGAGGTAAAGATCGTGCCTCTTGAATCACTGGATCTTGGCGAGGTTTATTCGGTTTCACTCAATGCATCTGAACTGAAAGATGCTCCTTATCAAACCGAGTATTCTTGGGCTTATCAAATATCTGACGGGTTCCGTGTGGCTAGCACGTTGCCTGCTGATCAATCAACTAATGTCCTTATTAATACAGGGGTTGAAGTTGTGTTTAACACTCGTGATGTTGAGGTTGCTGACTTTGAGAATTACTTCTCGATTGAGCCTTATGTTGATGGATTTTTTGATAAAAGCGAAAAGACTCTTGTTTTTGCACCTTACGAAGAACTTGATGAGATGTCACTTTATACAGTAACTGTTTCTGCGGGGCTACCTCTTGATGACGGTGAAAAGACCCTTGAAAACGACTTTGTTTTCCAATTTGAAACAGGCACTACGTCAAGAAGCTCTGGAACTCTGAGATCTAGAGAGGCAATTTATGACATAGAAGCTGGTGCACGTTCTTTTGTACCTGTTTATTACTATGGATGGGGAGATGAAGAGATGCAAACTGCTGATATTGAGATTTATAAATTTGCGAGTAGTGATGACTTCGCTGACGCTCTAATGATTCGTGATTCTATCGTTCCTGCCTGGTCAAGCTGGCAAGGCCGAAATTACTCTTCTGACGTCTCTGGACTAGAACTTGTTATGTCTGTTGAAGGTGCTGAGGTTGTTGACGATTATCAGCGTTATAATGATGCGATAGAAATTCCTGATACTTTGGATCGTGGTCATTACGTCATCAAATTCTCGAAGGACACAGCCTCTGGAGAAGCTTTCATCCAAGCTACAGATGTTTCGACTTATGTTTCGCTTGCCGAAAACAGCACTTTTGTTTGGTCTAACGACATCAAAACTGGCGAACCTATGAGCGGTTATAGCGTTTCTGATATCGACGATAATGACTCTGTTAAACTTGATTCTAACGGGGCTGGAGTTTTGGACACTTCCGATTCTCCAATTATCAAATTGGAAGGTGATGATTTTGATTATTATTACT
Organism: uncultured Candidatus Peribacteria bacterium; assembly: GCA_964603905.1. Classification (GTDB taxonomy): domain Bacteria; phylum Patescibacteriota; class Gracilibacteria; order UBA1369; family UBA12470; genus CAZRWH01. Next base: position 16,389 of record CAZRWH010000016.1, read on the forward strand.
ATACTTCTCTAAACGATTGGAACTATGACCTGTATCAAAACTGGTCATTCCTTGAGACTGAAAGGTGGACATATCACCCAGATGACACAATCTATTTCTGGGGTTATCTTGAAGGTCGTGATGAAAAGATAAATGGTGATGCAAAAGTTGTTATCACTAACTATTCTTGGGGCACTTATCAGGAGATTTTGGACCGAGGAGCTGTGTTCTATGAACAGGATCTTTACCTTGTTGATGGAGACGTTTTCGACGGATCGATTGAAATCGAAAAGATGCCTCAAGGTTCTTATGGACTTCTAATTGTTCAAGATGACAAAGTCCTGACTGTCGAAACTTTTTATGTCTACGATTTCGTAAAACCGGCATACAATGTTTCAACACAAGTTGATGAAGACAGACTGATGCCTGGAGATACTGTAAACCTTGAAATCGATGCGAATTTCTTCGAGGGCACACCTGTTTCCAACCTTGAACTTAACGTAACTGCACCAACAAATTTCGGTGATGACGCAAAAGTTTATACCGATGGAAATGGAGAGGCGACTGCTACATTTACCGCATCTTCAGATCCATGCAAAAACGATTGGTGCAACCTTTTCCAATCTCAATATTTTGTTACAAGCCCGTCCAACTCTGAGGAAGCTGATATCAGCAATAGGGCTCGAGTAACCGTTGCAAATTCTGACGTTGGATCTCCTGATGTTGAATTCGATGAAAACGGGTTCTCTCTCACGACTTACAACTTAGATATCGACAAAATTCGCGCACTTGAAACAGGTCTAAGCGAAACTTACGACGTTTATGGAGACGTTGCCCCAGGGACTCGAGTTGATGTTGAAATTGAGATGCAAAACATGACAAAAGAAGAGAAGGGAACCTATTACGACTACATAACCAAAACTGTAAAAACAACATACAGCTACAATTTCGACGACGTTGTTATCTTCTCTGAAACTCTATATACGGATGAAAATGGGGAGCTAAATTACGACTTTGGATTAGATACAGAAAAAAGACACACACTTCGCCTAACGATTTACGGATCAAGCGAAGAGATGTCTTACAAAGACACTGACTACTACTCACCTGGTGCCGATTACTATATGTACAACGCTGATTACGATTATCTTAATTTAACGGGTATTGATTATGACGGCTATGACGTTGGTGACGCAGTGGATTTGGAAATCGATTATATCTTCAACACGGAAGAAATTTCGGAAGAAGATCTGACATTCTTGTTCCTAGAGTCTCACCTTGGAATTAGCGACTATCATATCTCTGACACTCCTGAATATTCATTCAAATTCTCGGACGAAAAAATGCCGAATGTTTACTACAGCCCTGTGATGTTTGACGGGCAATACTATGCAGCCGGATCAACTCAATCTATAAATTACAAGGAAGAGTTGAGTGAAATTGACGTCACTGTCACATCCGACAAAGAAGAGTATGCACCAAGCGACGACATTACTATTTCGTTTGATGCTGGAGTTGAATCAGATGTAAATGTGTATCTTGTGGACGAGGCTTATTACGCACTTTATGCCGAAGTTATTACAAACCCTGTGAATGAGATTTATTCAGGTATTTCTTCAGGCATACACGATACTTATATTTCTTTCCAAAGGCCGACTCAACAACCTGGAGGGAAAGGAGGATGTTTCATTGCAGGAACTAAGATTTGGATGGCTGATGGCACATTCAAAAACATTGAAGATATTGAACTTGGTGACGTTATTGCAACACGAGAAAGTGCATTTAACGGAATGATCGTTGATGGAGAAGTTGTTGATCTTCAAGAGCATTACGTTGGTGACTACATTCTTGTTAATGGCGACCTTGGAGTGACTGGAGAACATGTCCTTCTAGTCAATGGACAATGGAATGTTGCGTCTGAGATTGAACTTGGCGATTACCTTCTAAATTCTGACGGTGAGGACGTTCTTGTGACCAGCCTTGAATCTGTTAATGAGCCAGTTTGGGTTTATAACTTTGAGGTTGAGAAATATCACACATACTTCGCAAACGGGATTTACGTTCACAACGACAAAGGTGGAACTATGCGTGATGACTTTGAGGACACAGCATATTTCGATGTCGTAAAAACTGACTCAAGCGGTAAAGGTTCTGTGACTTTTGAACTGCCTGACAACATCACTTCTTGGAGAGTTGTTGTATCGGCCATTGGTCGCAACAGAACAGCGGGAATGACAACTATGAATGTAGACGTTACCAAGCCTATATTTGTTGTCCCTGTGATCAATACTAGCTATCTAACGGGCGATGCCCCTATCATCCCTATCCGAGCTTACGGAGACTATCTTGAGGCTGGAGATGCGCTTGATATGGGTGTTTATGCAGACAGCTTTGATTATGACCAAGAAGCTTCTGGGGAAGCTTACGAGGTTACGAAGTTTGACCTTGGTGCTCTTCCTGAAGGAGAACATCAAATTGTTAGCTGGGCTGAAATTGATAATGAAGGGGACGCTATTGGTATTACTACCGAGGTTGTTGATTCTTATCTAACTTCAAATAACTCGTGGGAAGATCTTGCTACAGAAGGTTTAAATGTAGAAGGTTCTTCTGAAAAACGAACTACCTTGTACTTCATGAATGATGAAGTTGGATACATTTATCGACATCTGCTGGCTTATGCTAACAACAATCCTGACCGTGCCGATGAAGATGCAACAAAAGTTGCTGCAATCGAGGTTTTGAATGAGTACTTTGACCTTGATTACTCATCTCACGAATTTGATTACAAACTTTATCAAAATGACGACGGAGGAATCGGAGTGATCTCTTATGACGATAGCCGAATCGATCTTACTGTCTTGCTTGCTGGCCTGGACGCATCTCTTTGGTCTCAGTCTGAGCTCAGCGATTACTTCCAAGATATTGTTGACGGTGAGGAGTACAGTTTAACAGAGACTGTCCAAGCGATTTACGGTTTGGCTTCTATTGGAGAGCCTGCTTTGAACGACCTTAATTATTTGATTCAAAACTATGGTTTCTCGACTGAAGACAAACTTTATGCTGCTCTTGCTTACCTTGAATACGGTGATAAATCGAGCGCAACAGAGCTTTATCTTGAGCTTTCAGAAAACTACAAAGACATTCTAAAAGACGCATCTTGGGCGACAATGTTTGCCTCTATTGCAGCTCAAATAGGAAGCGAAGATCACCGAGATATTTGGGAAGATGCTATCGATATCGAAAGTGATGATCTAGTTGTCCTTGAGAGGATGCTTTATATCAAATCAGTAGTGGATCTTGGGGCAAACGCGGAAGTTAGCTTCAAAGTTAATGGAGACAAAGTCACTTTGAAAGGAACTGAGTATCACAAAATGAGCATCTTGCCGAGTGAGCTTGGCGACATCGAGTTCTCAGATGTTATGGGTGACGTTAAGGTAATTTCTTACTACAGCGATCCTCTTGATCTAGATGAACTTGATGCAAATTCACAAATTTCGATCTCGCGATCTTACTCTGTTGACGGAGTTGAGACAGACACTTTTGAAGAAGGGCAACTTGTAAAAGTTGAACTAACTATGAGCATCCCAACTTCTCTGAGCGGTTCGTACACCGTCACGGACTACTTGCCGAGCGGACTCAAACCGAGCACAAGCGTATCTTCTAGCACAGATAACATTGAAATGACCGAAGGATACAAACGTCCTTGGAGATCAACCGGTCAGCAAACTTCATTCTTCACATACAGAAGCAAATATGCAAATAGCACAACCACATCGTTCTACTACTATGCTCGCGTAATCAATGGTGGAACTTTCAAAGCTGAACCTGCTGTACTGCAAAAAATCAAAGACCCTGAAGTCATCAATGTTTCTGATCCAGAAATTATTACGATAACAAGCCTGTAGTTATCAGACCAATTAATTCAACCACGTTCGCATGAGTCCAGCCCTGGGCTTGTGCGGGTGTGGTTATTCCTCTTTCTAGCTCACCGGCCAAAACCCCCAATCGTGGGAGCTCAACTTCCAACATGTACTGACGATTGTTCTGTATTGCTTCTGCATAAAAATGAGCAAACCAAATTTGAGCGTTGCTCATTCCTGCGCATTTATCTGGACCAAGTTTGTACATTTGTGAAGCCTGTTACTTTACATTCTCTCTAGAACCTCGATACCGAGTAATTCCAGACCAGTACTTATAACTTGTTTTACCGTCTTTAGCAAGTCAATTCTGGCTTCTACAAGCCCTTCTTCAGCATTCTTGACGCTGTTTTGACCGTACCATCGAGAGAACTCCGATGTAAGCTCTAGCAAATAGTGCGCTATGAAATGTGGAGACAAATCTTCTGCCGCCCTAGCAACTGAGTAGTCGAACCCTATAATTTTGCGTGCCAGCTCCCAATCGGCATCATTAAATTTATCGAAATCTGCCTCTACTGCACCTTCAACTTTTTCTAAAATTGATGCAATTCTTGCATAAGCGTATTGCAGATATGGACCGGCGTCCCCCTCAAACCTTATAGCTTTTTCCAGATCGAAAGCTATATCGTTCTTGGCATGAGCAAATAGCATTGTAAATTTGATTCCTCCAACAGCAACTTTCTCGATCACCTTTTCTTTTTCTTCTGCGCTTAAGTCGCTCTCTTTTAAGATTGCTTCAACATGTTTTCGAGCCTCATCTATCAAAAATTCTGCTGTCACAACATCTCCTGTTCTTGAGCTCATTTTACCTGTTGTCAGCTTCACCATCCCGTAAGAAAGATGTTTTTGCCTAGCTTCAATCCCTGGGAAAATTTGATCCATCGCCTTGAAAGTTACCTTCAAATAATCGTCCTGCTCGTTCGCGACAACGTGGATATTCATATCGAATGGAAAAGCTTCACTCTCCAGCTTGGCAAGCCCCATCTCCTTTGCTTCATAAGTAGGGTTGCCTTCTCCAGTTATGAACACACGATTGTGAAGACCGTGCTTTTCACCAGGGAAAATAACGGCACCGTCAGACTTCTCAAAAACCCCTTTCTCAAGATGCTCGAGCACTAGTTCCCGACCAAGTTCATAGACCTGACTCTCGAAGAAAAGATGATCAAAATGAGACCCTAGTCTCTTGTAGATGTATTCGAAATATTCAAGACTCCAATCACGAGTTTTTTCCCAAAGCGGCATCACTTCAGGGTCTTCTGCATATATTTTTTTATTGATTGCGTAAATCTCTTTTTTTGCATCTTCGTCTTCCTCAAATGCAACTCCTCCTTTTGCATAAACTTTTCCTAAAAATTCTGCTTTTTCTTGTGGCGATGCCTCATCACTGACCGTCTCTTCTGTTTGGCCGTAACCCCAAAGACATTTTGCAACGTGAAGACCGACATCTCCTTGGTAATTTGCGCGGAATACTTCGGCTTTTTGCGATTCCAAAATCCTTACAACTGACTCACCAAGAGCGATGTTTCTTAGGTGTCCTATGTGAAACGCTTTGTGTGTGTTTGGATGAGCAAATTCGATCATTATTTTCTTGCCCTTCAGCGCCTCTCCTTCTCCAAAACTACTTCTGTTAATTGCCTCTTTTAGGGCTTTTTTGCTTAATCGAAAATTTATAAATCCTGGCCCCGCAATCTCTGGCGCGTCTATTAGTTCTGACTCCGGTAAATTGTCGATGATTTCTTGTGCTAGTTCGCGTGGATTTTTCCCTGCCTGTTTGGCAAGTTTGAGAGCGACCGATGTCGCAAAATCTCCGTGAGATTTGTCTGATGGTTGCTCTAAAGCTATGTCTGTTGGCTCTAAACCAAGTTGTTTTACTGCGTCTAGGATTAGTTTTTCGAGTTGAAGCATAGGTAGTTGTAGTGAGTAGTGGTAGTGGGGAAATTTTTTGTAGACTCTTGCACTAATATATACGTTTATTCGTCTGCAAAAAATTTATAGTTTACTTATTGTGTTTCGGCTAATGCCGAAACGTAATTTATATTTTGCGCTACGCGCGGGGCTTCCCTTCGGTCGCCCTGGTACTTTAACAGAAAGCTTTTATGATTGGAATAGGGTGAATCTTGTGATAACATGCCTCTCCTTTGAATAAAAAACTATGAATACTCCAGATGTTTTGTGTGGCGCCGATATGATTGCAGGTAGCATGATAACTACCGATGCGCTTAAAGCGATGGAAGACTGGGACTGCAAGCTGATCACAGCTGAGGTACAGAGGCTTGTAGATTCTGCTTTGGAAATGACGGAAGGCATTACCTCAGAACCTAGCAATGACGAACCTTTGTTTAACATGGTTAAGTCGTTTGATTCGCAGGGTATCTATGTTGATGTTTATCACGATGCGACGTTTGAATTAGAAGATGGATCTACGCCCTACAAAGTCTTTGTATCTATTCCATTGGATCTTTTTATTGCTGCTGGTGATTGGGATAAATTCACTGAAAATCTTAGTCCCTTCCCTATGTACTCGGATTTCGGGAAATGGACTATGAGCGCTCTCAACCTTTATTCACAAGCTGCTAATGACGGGGAACAGATTCTTGTTCAATTTGATATTGGCAATCATTCAACTCCGATTTATGACGAAGACAAACCTGTGCCAAATGGATTCACAGTTATTGGATATAGCGAGTCTTCTTGTATTAAAGGAAGCCAGATAGGCGAGGATGGTATCATGGTATTTTTGGAGCCTCACGGTATATACAGGCAGCCTTGTTGTCCTGATGGATTTTTTCCAAATCTTCCAACAGCTCCTCAAGATTACGATTTTGTTTCAACTGAGGATCAATTTGAATACGACTCTTCAATGGACGACTTAAACAATCCAATCCGTGCCGAGCTTTTGAAAATTTTGTTCCAAGTTTTTGATCTCATCAATTAATCTACATGAAACATGCCTCAAGACACCGTAAACAGACCTGTAATTAGCGACGTTGCCACAACCCCAATTATGGATACTGGCATGCTGGAACTTTTGCAATCTTGGGAGGTTGGTCAAATACAAAAAGAGGTTGAGCGCTTGATTCAATTTCTTTTGGACAAAGCAAAAGACGTCACGCCAGAACCTAATACTTGGCTGTCACGTGATAGATACTCTCAAATGCTTAAGTTTGATTTGGAGGGTGGGATATCTTCAATTATTGAATTTGATGCCGACTTTAAGCTTGATGACGGTACCACGCCTTACTACGTCCTAGTTTCTATCCCGATCGACCACATTGTGACTCATGGTGACTGGGCTCAATTTGTTAAAAATTTGAGCGATACTCCAATGCACCAAGATTTTGCGAGATTTATTACCGAAAAAATCAATAATTATGATGAATGTGCAGAGCTGTCAGGTATAGGTGCCGATATAGAATTTATGATTGAAAATGCGGAAGATATTTCTTACGAACGTTATACGGATGAGAGAAAACACGGTTTTGCTCTCACTATTATGGCAACTTCTGACGATGAAGAGAGCTTCCTGGAAGATGGGACGGAAACTGTGATTTCTGATCATGGTATATACAACAACCGTGACTTCCCGCCGTCGATAATTGCACAGTTCCCTAACCTTCCTTTCTCTCCTGGAGACGAACAACTTTCTTCAGCAGAAGGAGACCAATACATGTCTTCAATGGACGACCTTAACAACCCTGTCCGTGCCGAATTAATCAAAATCCTTTTCCAGGTTTTGGAAAAGGTTTGTAACTAAAAAATAATGACGTCCCCGTCCCTACAGCAAGGATTACCAACGATTTTGGACACCTCAACTCAGGCAATAGTTGATCCAAAAGCTATAGAACTTCTTCACGATTGGGAAGTTGGCCATATCCAAAACGAGGTTTTGAGGTTAATCAGTCTGGCTATTTCTATAGTTGAGGATGAGGATGCTGAGGATTCTGACGAACCAGATTATTTCATTGCTCAGACCGCATCTCTTGGCGACGTAGAGGTGACTGTCGAATATGGATCCACCGACAAGTTAAAAGACGGATCAGAACCTTGCCAGGCTCGAGTCTCAATGCCCCTTTATGTCTTTACCGAAATGGGTGACTGGGACAGCTTCATAAGCAATCTTCTTGACTGTCCAATGCATAAAGATTTCGCACGGTGGGTTTTGGGACATTGCAAGCAGTATAAAGACGCTGAGAAAGATGGTGGCGAAGACATAACCGTTTACTTCGAAGTCCAAAACAAAGAAACTCCTGTTTATGACGAAGACGAAATTGCTAACCCAGGTTTCTCACTTTCTGTGTGGGCTGAGTCTGACGTTATCGAGGATAGCTTATTAGGCGAAGAAGGTACGGATATGATGATTGCTGAACACGGTATTTATCGCGAGTCTCATTTTGATGACGCATTCCCTGATTTGCCTCAATTCCCTGAGGATATTTCCCAAATGCCTCATCGTGAAGTTTTGCAACTAAATTCTTCAATGGACGACCTTAATAATCCAATCCGTGCCGAACTTTTGAAAATTTTGTTCCAAGTTTTGGAGTCAGTTACTTAATTTGCATCGACTATTGCCTGCAAATCAGGTATAATTTTAGGAGTAAAATAAAAACAAATGAGTTTCGAGATTTCAATTTTGGTGATTCTTCTCTTCTTGTCGGGATTCTTCTCGGCTAGTGAGACTGCTTTGATGTCAGTTAGTCCGGCACAGGTTCGTGACATGCGCCAGAAAAAGGTTCGCGGCTCGATTGCGCTCAAGCGTCTCAAGTCGAATCCCCATAAGCTTCTTATCACTATTTTGGTGGGAAATAACCTGGTAAATGTTTGGTCGTCGGTTTATGCCGCTGTTGTTTTTGAGAAGATTTTCAACTCTGTTTCGATCGCGGTGGTTACTGCACTCATGACATTTTTTATCTTGATGTTTGGTGAAATTATTCCGAAAAGTTTTGCTACTTCTCACAACAAGCGTATCTCGGTTTTAATTGCTCCGATATTACTTCTTTTGCAGACTGTTCTTTGGCCTGTGATTTGGATTTTGGATAAAATCATTGCTTTCCTAATGCGTGTTGTTGGAGGTAAAAATGCTTCTAAAAAGCTTGTTACCGAAGACGAATTGAAAGCAATGGTTACTATCGGTGTTGAGGAAGGAGAACTGGAAAGTCGTGAACGCGAATTGATTGAAAACGTTCTTGAATTTACAGATACAAAAGCTCACGAAATCATGGTCCCTCGTGTTGAAATCGAGGCTCTTCCGGAAGATATCCGAGTGAAAGATGCAGCAAATTTCATTGTTAATCATGGATATTCTCGCATCCCTGTTTACCGAAAAACTATCGACAACATCGTCGGTGTTGTGAATGTAAAAGATGTTCTTGCCGCTCTACACGACGATGATGACGCCAAAACTTTGGCTCAAATTCATCCACAATCTCCTTTTACAATCCCAGGATCAATGCCGATAAATCGTCTTTTTCATCTGTTTCAAAAAGAAAGACAACACCTCGCAATTGTAATTGATGAACATGGTGGAACTGCCGGGCTTATTACTCTTGAAGATGTTTTGGAAGAAATTGTTGGAGAAATAATCGACGAGTCTGATGACGATGAAGAACACTACAAAAAAATTAGCGACAACACGATACTAGCCAGTGGACGTGCGATACTTGAAGACATTGCCGAAGAACTAGAAATAATGTTCCCGGTTCCTGAGCACAAAAATGTTAACTTCCTGGTTGTTGAGAAACTAGGAAGGTTCCCGAAAAAAGGAGAGACCATTAAGTTCGATAAGTTCGAAATCAAGGTGCTGATGCTTGATCGTAACCGGCATGTTGCGGAGGTCCGTATACGCAGGAA
>CAZRWH010000016.1:26231-27848 GCA_964603905.1 uncultured Candidatus Peribacteria bacterium
ATAAGCCATGGACTACAGACCTGATTTCTGGTATAATAATTTGATATTTTCAAATAATTAACGAAACAAAAATGAAAAATACATTTTTCAAAAAGCTTTGCTCGCTATCAATTGCAATGCTTATGATCAGCACTTTTTCAGGGTCAGCATTGGCTCAAGATGCTGACATCGTAGCCCCTTCAGACGTTGATGGTCTTGAGGCTTTGCCTGGTGACTCTTCTGTAGATTTATCTTGGGAAGTCGCAACTGACGACACTGCTGTAACTGGATACAAAATCTATTACGGTCTAGATAGTGTTGTCGAAGATGGCGGAGCTTATACCTTTGGCGCAGTTGATGCTGGAGACGTTGTGACGTACACAATGGCCGGACTTGAGAACGATGTGACTTATTATTTCGCAGTCACAGCTTATGACGCCGAAGGGAATGAAAGCGAATACTACAGCAACGAAGCTTCTGCAACGCCTGTTTCATCTGAGAGTGAGGATCTTGATGCTCCTTATATCGTTAGTGCTTCTGCTACTAACAACATGGTTGTTGAAGTTATCTTCTCGGAAGACGTTGTTTTACCTGCAGATGCTTATTCAGTTTTTGAAATTATGAGTCTGGAAACTGACGAGGCTCTTGAAATCCTTGATGCCTATGTCTCAGAAGAGTCTGCTACTACTGTTTTGCTACTTACAGCAACTCAAGAAGAAGGTATGAGTTACATGATCACAGCTGGTACTGGAGTCTCTGACGAAGCTGGTAATGCCATTGTCAGTGGAACTTCTGACACTGCAGTATTTGACGGTGGAGCCGAAGCTGTTGTTGATGAAGAGGAAGAGGTTGTTGAAGAGGAAGAAGATACTACTGAGCTTGTTGAAATTGACGAAACTTCTCCAGAAATCGACGATGTTGAATCGGCAAGCCTGACTGAGGTAAACGTAATTTTTGACGAGGTTGTAGTTTTGCCTACTGAAAATCCAGAAGCTGCTTTTGAAATCATCAAAGGAGATGACGATTCAATCGTTGAAGTTACTTATGCTGCTGTTTCTGAAGAAGCTCCTCTTGTTGTTATTCTTTACACATCTGAGCTTGAGGCTGGTGAAGATTACATCATCACAGTCACAGGTATTACTGATGAAGCTGGTAACGAACTTACAAACACTTTTGACCGGACAGCAAGTTTCAAAGCTGCAACGTACGACGTAGCCGACTTGATCGCTCCAGAAGATGTTACAGATTTCGTTGCTGCCCTAGTTGCTGCAGAGGAAGATGAAGACATTACAAGTGTCGAGCTTGAATGGACTGAAAGCGAAAATAGCGAAGGTGATTTGGACGCTCAATTGCTTTACATCAGTGAAGATGATGGAGAGTCTTACGACACACTAGACTCGCTAAGTCCAGACGTGACTAGTCACATTGTAGACAGTCTAACTCCAGGTTTGACTTACTTCTTCAAACTGACAATGAAAGATCTCGCCGGAAACGAAAGTGACGGTGTTATCCGCTCAATCACATTGCCTGAAAGTGGTGCCGGTCTTGGCGCTGTTATGCTGGCGACTGTGATGGGGGTTGTTGCTTGGAGGAGACGGTAGGTAGTTGTAACTATGGAACATGCTTTTGCTACTCACT
>CAZRWH010000017.1:0-27118 GCA_964603905.1 uncultured Candidatus Peribacteria bacterium
TTTTTTTGTTAATCTGTTACACTGTCGACCAACACATCTCAAAAATCACCTTGCGGTAAATTAGAGCTCTATCAATCTCCACACCCTCCATCCAAATCAACTCCCATCAAATAAGCAACGTCACCCTCCCATAGGTTCATCCAGCTACTTCCAATTTTACGACGTCTATCACCCCATATCTCTAGCTCCACCTTAGCAGCAAGTTGATGTAGCGTAACCACTTGACGAGTTAATTCGTTTAAAATCGCGCCAATTTCTTGATGAAAAGAGTCCGCACACCCTCTTGCATGCTGAGGATCTTTCAAACTCCCCGACTGCCGTCTTACATAATAGCGCCAAGGCTCTAACTTATCAGTCAAATTAGCAATTCTAGCTCTTATTGACTGTGCTTGCTGTGCATTAATATTCGATTTACTTAAAACCTCTTCAAATTGCTCGGCTAACCACATACAAGATGCTTTGAATCCAATTAATTCCATTTGATAATCCACGGCATGGTTTCGTGTTTCGGTAGGATCCTGAGAATCATCATAAACAAAAGGTGTTGCACCTACGTCTCCCCGAAAAATGCGAATCGCCTCATCAACACCTGACCACCCTTCATATCTACGAAGAGAATAACATTGCAATATCGTATGGTCTTCAATAAGTATCTCTAAATGCCCATACCCAGAATACAGTAGCGCATAAACCTCCGGCCTCCCATAAATGAAACTTATAAATCTTGGATCCTTCTCGATCAATTGATTCAACTCCGGATGCAAAAAAAGCACGTCCCTTAACTTCGGCCTATTATTTAGAAATGCGATTAGTTCTGGTTCAGCATGAAAAACTTGTAACGCATATTGATCAAACAAAATCCAATCTTTGAACCTACTGTCTTTTTTCATCAACTCTTCAAGCTGAGGAGCTCGCTCCAGCAACTCTCCGTACCTTATGTACTCAGAATTATCCATGACACAGTGATCAGGCACCTCATAATCAAATTCACTCCATTTTTGATCAGGCCCCAACCCCACTTCCGCATTTAATTTGGAAGCTATAACAGAGGCTTGTCTTTTTGCATATTCGCAGAATATCGCTGGCGGGGGTGGGATGTTTTTGCTTCCTGACTTGTGAATAGCCAGCCTCCACTTTCGCGCAGCTCGCATCATTGTTACATGAGCCTGCTTTTTGTTTCCCACCATCTGTTCTACGTTCACCAAACCTGTTATCGCTGCATCATAGGAAGCACTATCCAAGTTTTGCAAAGCAAGCTTGGATGCATAGTGAAATGTATCTTTGGCATCCTGCCATTCAGCCAGTTGAGTTGCAATTCGCCCAAAAAGTATCAACCCCGGCAGATGAGTGCTTTGTGCATCAAAAACTTTCTTTAAATCAGAGACAGCCCTTTTTAAATTACCCGCCCTAAAATTGCTTAAAGCATAACCATACTGCTCGCTGGCCTGAAATGCACCACTGTTACGCGCTATATGAAGCATTGTTTTTCTTAATTCTGCATGCCGCCTCTCTTGTTGTTGGTCAAAAGAGGCAAAGGAATTCAATAAAGCAGCAGCATATCTATTATGATCCTCATGCAAAGCTCGTATGTCATCTGACACCCATTCAAGCCCCTCTTCCAGCCTGACAGTACAGCTTACAATAGTATCATTTAAATCAGATAGCCAACCGACTACGTTGTCATGCATATCTTCTACCGCATCGCATACATCATCAAATCCTTGCACCATATTGTCGTTCATATCTTCCAACTCAGCCACAGCATTACCAATGCCCTCTCTAATACCACCAAGGTGCTCATTTGCCAAACGCGCTTGATAAGCGCTGTACACTTGAGCTCCTGCAGAAATAGCGTTTGCGACTAGATTATCCCTAGATATATCTCTGAGGTCCTCAAGACGAGCTCTTATCTCAGGTAACTCGTCAGTATTTCGACGTACTACGCGAAGATGACGAGCAGATATAACATTAACATCAGCTATTGTGTCTAGCATATGATAACTCTGTTCAGCAATGTAATTCGAATACCCCATCTCATCTGAAATATCATCAAGAGTCTCATTTGCTGATTCCATCTGTGAGTTAATTCCATCCAAAGCTTCCTGAGCCTCGTCACTTAAATCAACGCTAAACTCAAACGGCCCGACTGGATTGCTTGTGGAATAATCCCTCTGCCCAATTGCTTCCTGAAAAAGCTCCCGCGTAGCTGCGACTTCTTGATGGGTTTGCTCAATATGATACTGCTGTCTCTGCCTCTCCACCCTAGTCGGCAGTCCATCATCTACCCGCCTTGTTAATTCATAAGTTTTGTCAGACATATTCACACCACAATAAAGAGGGTCAATTATGGCTTACAGTTGCGGATTAGTCAATAATGCAGGCTTTTTTCCTGTCATGCGTTATTGACACATACAAACGCCTGCCGGATTAGCAATAACTCTCCGGACTACACAACGAAGGACGAAGACGAGTCTGATTACCAATAACCCCTCCATCTTTAACATGAGAGTGCTCCCTGGCAAGCCGAGTATCACGAGAGCTGAGACGCAAAGCATCCATATGCAATCTTGATGCGCGCTGTCTCCAATCTTTTGGCGCCACAGTGCTAACAAAAGGCAAATCACCTTCATGAGTTTCTTTAGTTGGCACAGGCCCCATGTTATTTGCAGTATTTGCAATCTGCCTTGCACATTCTGTTGCTTGAGCCACTTCTTCTCTTGTTTCTCTCATAGCATCCTTGAGTCCTCTTACCTCCTCCGTCGTTTCCCTAATACTAGCCAGGAGGCCTTCTACCTCAGACGCTATTAATCCACTAATTTCATCACACAAACGTACTGCAGCACTATCTTCCCCTTCACCAGCCGTGCCTATATTTTCATCAAGTGTCATGTTTTTTGGTTTAAGTAAGCGCATTTTAGCGCTTTTCCTTCGGCATTGCAAAAAACACCCCTCACTACATCTCCCTACTATCATACGCCCAGTGCAACAGGGCTTGGCGTTGTTTTGGGCGACAACTGTAATCGCCTTTTTTGCAGTTCTTCTTGACCTGTGCGATGTGGCGTTTCATTGCTTTCCATCTCTTGATTTGGCGTTGGTCTTCTTCCGGTTCTCGACGGCCCATGTAGTAGCGACAGTACCATTGGAACCATCCTCGTGGGTCCATTTCGTGGATCCATCCTTTTTCAATCCAATACGAGAGAGGTTTGCTTGCGTTTATCTTGAAGAAATTCAAATTTTTGTCGTGGAACTCAGGACAAAGCTTGGCTTTTTCGAACCAGCTTTTTGGGAATTCGTTTCTGCAGTCTGTCATGTATTTCCCTCCAAAAACTCCCATTTCAAGCATATCTTTTGGGGTTAAATCCGGCTTGAATTCCGGATCAAATCCCTTCCCGACAGGTGCGGTTAATTCGTAACTGTAGCCTTGTTGCATTTTGTCGTTTACGACGACAGTTTTTGTCATTTTTTATATTAAATAAAAAATTGTTCCTACAATCGCAGCCACAAATCCCGTTATAAATGTTGCAATAATTGATGATCTTTTACTCATAGCAATCAAAGGAAATAGAGCGTCTCCATCCTGAGAAATCACATTAGCTACCAACGCACCGAATGGTATAGTCCCCGTCGCATAAAGCGAAGCCATCATAATTTGAGGGCCACATCCCGGGATCATTCCTATCAATGCACCTATAAGCACAGATGCTAGACCGATTGATACTACAAACTCCTCCATCAATATTTCACCGGCAGCATAATCTCCACCTCCTAGCGCATAAACCGCTAGCCCATATGCCATGTATGCAGCAAACACCCATGTCCCAACAAAAGCTGTCTCCTCTGAATTGTGAATCAACGTTTCTTTGAGCGACATTAGTTTCATCTCCTCTTCCTCGTGAGTTTCTGCAGCGAAATATTTTTTACCTGCAAGCACCAAAACAATAGACAAAATTGCACCGATCACCCCTATCACAACAAGCGATGTCTCAAACCAAGCATATTCGATTGATATACCTGTCAGACCAATCACTCCATATATCAAACCGACAACTAAGAATGCTATGTAAACAAGGTATCCTTGATGAGTTATCTTGTAACCCAGAGTGTCTTCTTTTTGATGTCCTTTTTGATGAAGTTTTTCGCATATTTCGTCCCCAGCATTATGCCCAATATGAGTTATTCCTTTCCTATTATCGCAACCGCAACCACGTCTGTTTTTGCATTTTTCTGCCATTGTAACTTTCGGCTTAATTCCAATAAAATCCACCAAATAACCTGTAATAATAGCCGTTACAAAAGCGATCGCACTGATCTTAAGGAAGTCCAAAGGCACCTGAGATATCAAAACAAAAGCCGCATCACCGGCTGTCGCAATCAACGTCGCCACAACAGCCCCAAAACTAACGTGTCCACGTCCAAAAAGTGGCATAACAAGGATCGCCCCACCACATCCTGGTGTAAGCCCAAGAAGGGCTCCAATTACAGGTTGCCATCGCTTCTTGTTTTCGATTGCTTCGATTAGCTTCCCCTCTTTCTTGTAGTTTATGTATCCGAAGATAACCAGAGTAGCTCCAACAAATGTTGTGACCGCTATAAATGAGTCCTGAGCTACGTCTATAATTAAATTGAAAAGTTCTGTCATATACTGAAGTTAGAATTCTATTATGATTAGTTTTTACACTTATTAGGAATCGTTTTCAATAGCTTTTCTTCAAATTCTTGCCAATTTATGCCCTTCAAATCCATTACGAAGTCCTGTTTATCCTTAGATTTGTATAAATTTGTGACCTTGGATTGATATGCAATACCCATGCAAGGCACATCAAAAATAAATGACAGTATGCTTGCGTGAAGCCTCATATTTATTGACGCTCCTGCTCGTGAGAATACTTCTTCGTAGTTTTCGATCGTTACTTCTGTCACATCCACCCCAAGCTTTTCTCCTAGAGTTGCATCTTCAGGCTCAAACGAGATGAACCTTTTTTTGATGTCCAGTTTTTTTAAGACTTGATCTAAATTTGTCATGAACTGCTCATCAACTCCATCCCATTTTCTCAAGGAAATCAGCAATTCGTCACCTTCTGCACGTGGCATTTTCATTTCAAATACCGGATCTGGCAGTACAGTTATTTCTTTTTTTACTCCGATTTTTTCAAGATTTCTTTTGGACTCTTCGTCGCGTACTTCGATTTTTTCAAATTTATTAAAAACCCATCTCACAATTCGTGCTTGATTGATCGGGCCTATCCCCTGACGGAAGCAGTGGATTTTCTTTCTCATTATTATCGCCGGCAATATCTGCAGTCCTGAGATCCAGATAGTTTTCGGCTGTTCACTTGTAAACAAAGTTCCTCCTCCAAAAATCACGATGTTTGCCTGTTTATATAACTTAAGCGTCTTTAACAAACCTCCTTTAAGAAGAGATCTCAAACCTGTAGGAAAAACATATCCTGCCTTCACATTATGCATCTCTTCTGTCTCTTTTGGGTCGGCTGACAAAACTGTAACCCCTTCTCCCCCAACAATTTCCAATATCCCCTTCAAGACGAGCTCATCTCCGAAGTTTTTTGCGCCGTAATTTCCTAATACTAATTTAGGGCCTGTTAACACAACCATGCTTCGTGTGGTTATTCTAGAAAAGATTCATATTTAAGACGATAGGAGCGCCGTGTATATGCAGTATACATAAGCCGACGAGCAACGCAAAATATGGATATCTTTCTGAATAATCCAAAGGAAACAAGTAGAGTTTTGCTTATTTCTGCGTCATTCCTCCTCGAAATACCTTCAAGGTATTCCTTCGTCGTCTTTCCTTGAACTTAAGCAAAACCTACTTGTTCCACATCGAAGCTGGCTGTGATAACAGGCCCTTTATTTCTCATTTACCAAAATCATAAATATATATTCACCTTTCAAAATTCCGATTTTTCCAAGGATTTTGTCTAATGCTACGAGAGCCCTCACGATTGTTTTATAAAAAGGGATTGAAGTTCTTATCCTAGCGAGAAAGAACTTAACAAAAGTTATTGGGTACGATTTGTGTTGCACCTTGAAGTTCTTTTCTAATGTTTCCTCCAAAGTATCACTTGATACGTCTTCAAATGGAGACTCCTCTCCTTGATGTTTTCCTGTAAGTTTTCGGTATGTATAACGCAGTTTTTCGCCTATCTTCTCTTCTGTTGGCAGAGTTAAATAAAAGAAAAGCCCCAACATTTTGCTAAGCGCTCCTCTAAAACCTCTAAGCTCGATGTGATCCCACACCAGGAAGAATCCGCCTGGCCTGAGTGTCTTTTTCATCTCCTGACAAATATAGTCGAGCTCAGCTAGATGATGAAGTGAATCCCAAACTATTACCGCGCCGAACTTGTTCTCAGGAAACTCTGCTTTGTTTAAGTCCTTTATCTCGAAATGCGCATGAGGCATATCTTGCGAATATTTTTGCGCTAACTCAATGTTTTTCTTTGCAACGTCATACCCTTCTACCGATATCCCGCACGATGCAATCTCTCTCGAAAGCCATCCTGTACCACATCCCAGCTCTAAACTTGGACCTTTGGACGCAACTGCAAGCCTTATCATCTTGTCTTTGTACGGACCACGAACCATGTCTTCTAGATACGAGTCTTCCCATATTGAAACAGGCTTTTCTGTACGGAAATTTTTGCGATTTTTGAAATCAAAACCTTTTCCGGCGAGCTCCTCCGCCTCAAGATCCCAGAATTCACCTTCTTTTTTGATTTTTTCTTTGTATTCCATTTTTAGTCAGTAGGCATTAGTCAGTGGTCAGTAGCGATTGGTGTTTCGCTGCGCAAAACATTTATAACAGATTTTATTCAATTAAAGAAACGTGTTAATCTATGCGGCGAAATGAAACAAATAACAATCTACACCGACGGAAGTAGCAAAGGGAATCCGGGGCCAGGAGGATGGGCGGCGATTGTTTTGATGGACAAAGAGAAGCAGGTTCTTTCTGGCAACGAACAGAAAACCACCAACAACCGGATGGAGCTTTTGGCGATTGTACGAGCTTTTGAATGGATCTCTGAGAATGTTGATGCGCGAGACATCCCCGTATCTGTTAACAGCGACTCCAACCTCATTATCCAAACCATGAATGAAGGATGGAAAACCAAGAAGAACATCGACTTATGGGAAGCTCTCGGCAAAGCGATTGAAGGATGGGATATCGAATGGAAATGGGTCAAAGGACATTCAACCAACAAGCTTAACAATGAATGTGACCGTATTGCACAAGAAGAGGCTGATAAAGTTGAGCCAACTGATGACGAGATTGTTGCGGATAGCAACGGAGAATTCTTTTGTGAAAACTGCAACAATTCAACAGAAGGAATACTAACTCAAAAAACTCCTGACTCACCTATCCGTGTAGACTGCACTCATTGTGGTAAATATATAAAATTCGCCTCCAAAACGAAGGCGAATTTAGAAAGAGTGAATTTAGGTAGCCAAGACTCTTTATTTTAGCTCAGCAATCTTAGCTTCAAGGTCTTCTTTTGTTTTAAGTCCGACCATTTTTTCTGCAATTTCTCCGTTTTTGAAGAAGATAAGAGTTGGAATGCTCATTACTCCGTACTCTTTAGCTGTGTTTGGAGCTTCATCCACATCAACTTTTCCGATTTTTACGTCTTTGTGAGCCTCTGCAAGCTCTTCGATAATTGGAGCTATCATTTGACATGGACCGCACCATGGTGCGAAAAAGTCGACTAGTACCAAAGTATCTGCCTTTATAACTTCTGCTTCGAAGTTGTCGTCTGTAAATTGTTGTGCCATTTGTTTTAGTTAGAATTTAGAATTATGAATGACGAATTATGAATTGTGGTAATTTTTTAGTGTCGTCAATATTTTAAGCAGACTTATATTAGCATACTAAAAACCCTTATCAATCGTAGCGGCATTACTGCACGATTTAACCTGTAGTCTGTCAACACCATTAGAGTGCAATCACTCCTGTTTTTATGGTATAATTTCTGGACAAATTAAAAAACCTACATGAAAAAAACTCTTTGGAAAATTATTGCGGGCCTTGCGTTTTTGGCTTTCCTATCAATGTTTTCCTTAGATGGATACAGCGTCAAAGCTGGATATATTCATGATGACATTAATTTGACTTTGGACCATGAACTTTCTGCTTCTCTTGATAATTACGCGACGAAATACAAGATGGACAAGGTTTATATCTCTGATGAAATCTATGGAGATTTTGATTTTAATGCTGTTGGACTTGAGATGCTTGAAGATGTACCCGACGGAACTTCTAATGAAATTTCTATCAGGTTTTTATATGATGATGAGTGGAGTACATGGGTTGAGTTGGAAAAAGATCCTGAGTCACGAGGCGAATTTGGAGAATCTTACAGTTTTATTGTGACAGACACATCGGAAGCCTTTCAATATAAGGTTGTAATGCATTCAGATGATGAATATACAACTCCGCTATTAAATGGAATTTCTTTCCAATATATAGACTCAATGAACTCGGCGAAAAGATCTCCAATCATAAATCTGGTTGGTGGTCTGAAAAAAATTGTTTTATCAAACGGTGATTTAGATATCATATCGCGCTCTGAATGGGGCGCTGATGAAAGTTATCGATTTTTCTCTGGAGATCCTGATGAACGAGAAGAGGATGATGGATACTCTTCTGCCATAGAGAGCAATTTCTGGGAAGAGGAATATGATTATGAGCTTGACATAAAAAAGACTGTCACCCATGAAGGCGGAGAGCTTTTAACCTGGGCAAAAGAGTATTCTGAAGACATAGAAAAGATCATCATCCACCACACTGCAACTACAACCGATCTGGATGATCCTAAGGCTGCGATTAGAGCTATTTATTACTACCATTCCCTAACAAAGGGATGGGGGGATATTGGGTACAACTATATTATTGATCAATATGGGAATATTTATGAAGGTCGATCAGGTGGAGTTGGTGTCGTTGGAGGGCATGTTGCCGGATATAATATAGGATCTATCGGTATTGCGATGCTTGGAGATTTTGAAAACGAACCTCTCCCGTATGATGCACTGATGAGCCTTCTTGAGCTTATCCAAGATCAAGCGGATGAGTTCAATATTGACGTCGAGGGATCTTCTAAATTCCGTGGAGATCTGATCTCTAATTTGATTGGACATAGAGATGTTGGGGCAACACTTTGTCCTGGCGAAGAAATCTATCAGCTATTGCCTTCTATTAGATCTATTGTTGCAAATTCCATGAGCTCGTTTGAATATGATGAGGATGAGCAATTCGCTTACGAAAGTGTTTCTGAGTGGGAGCCTATTTATTTGAGACCTGTTTCTGAAACTTCTTTGAAGGTTCGGATCGAAAACGTAGGGACTGAGACATGGGATTCAGACACTTTTTTGGTTGCAAATGCTAACGCTGCGGGTGATGAAATTGTTGATTTAAACAAAACCCCGTCCAAAAGTATTGGATCTCTAATTGAAAGCTCTGTTAAGCCTGGTGATATCGGGACTTTTGAGATCAATTTGAACTCTGGTTACGTCGGTGGATTTGTAAGTTTTGATATAACTCCTATATTTAATGGATACAAGAAGACTTCGAACTATATGAGCCTACCTGTTTACGTGGATTATCCTTCGATTTCTTATGAGGTAAAAAGCGTAGATCTTGAACATGACAGGCTTGAAAACGGTCAAACTATGGACGTCGCTATTACCGTTGAAAACACAGGCAATCTTGATTGGGAAGACGGAGTGACTCTCGCTGGAGACAACCTGTTTGACGAGATTACAATGCCGTCTGGAGTTGTAGAGCCTGGAGAGTCTGTGACTTTTGAATTTAGTATTACTGCACCAGAACAAGCTGGGTATTACGTTGAGGATTTTGATCTGATATTAGAGGGTGCTGGTGAAGCTGATTCCGATAATGAAAGTTCTTTTGAGCTTCTGATTTACAACAAATCACAACAAGCTGAATTTGTTGATATAAGCGACAAAGATGAGTTCTACCCAGGTGAAAAAGCTGATGTTTGGATCGAACTAGAGAACACTGGATATCAAACTTGGAAGCCTAGCAACACAACTGTTGGGTTCTTGAAATACACCGGAATGGAAATTCGTGATGGCCACCTTGTTGAGACCTCGGTCAAACCTGGGGACACTGGTAAAATCAAGTTCTCTGTGACAGCCCCTAATGAGCCTGGAGACTATGTTGTTTACATAAAACCTAGAGTAAACGGGCGCAACCTTTTCCAAGGAAATTTCTACTACAATTTGTCTGTAGTTGATGATGGATATCAGGAACCTAATGTTCGCGTGGCTCTTAGTTATGATGGCGACACACCTGTCATCACAGCTGACGATGATTTTGAGATGTATGTCTCTAACAAAGTAATCTCAAGCTTTGATGAAGACGATAAGGTTGAGGTTAGCTTTAGCGGAGGCAAATATCAGGCCAGATCTGGATCGCAAGCTTGGGTTCTGGAAGCTTATCCTGTTTTTGAGCCTGTAAGTGCGGGGACGATTATGGAGATTGACGACTACGACAATCACACAGCTTGGAATCCGAATCTGAACGACAACAAATATCGTGGAAGTCTTGAGGTTCGATCTCTTGATGGCGAAATGGTTGTTATCAATGAACTTCCTCTCGAAGATTATGTAAAAGGAGTTGCTGAAGTTTCTAATACAGCACCTACCGAAAAGCTCAAAGCAATGTCGATAATTGAGCGGACTTATGCGCTTTATTATTTATATGAAGATGAAAAGTTCCCTGGCATGCCTTACGACCTAAATGATGATCCTGATTCATGTCAAAAATACCTAGGTTACGGATACGAACTACGCTCCCCGAACATGGTTTCTGCCGCTTCTCGCACAGAAGGAATTGTTGTAACTTATGATGACAATCTTGTTAAGACTCCATACTTCAACCAGACCAATGGAACTTCTACAAAAAGTGCTCAAGAGGTTTGGGGCTGGACCAATACTCCGTGGCTTGTTTCTGTGCCGGATTCCCTTTGCGACGGAACTTATTTCAGTGGACACGGTGTTGGACTTAGCGGATGTGGAGCCGAGGCTGCTGCAAACTCAGGCTTTGATTTTGAAGAAATAATAAAATACTACTATACAGGTGTAGATCTAACCCATATTTCCGAACTATGAAGAAACTCCCGGTCGAAAAATTAGACAGCAACGAAATCAAATTCACGTTCCAAGTGATACCTCTCGATAACTCTTTTGTAGCTCGGGCAATCAAGAGGTATTTCACAAAAATCAATCGCATTCTCAATCGAAACGATTACTGGGACAACCTCAAAGTTTTGGATAAATTGATACACCACCTCCGCGAACTGACTTTGAAACTTGAAAAACGCAGGACAGAACTGTTGAAGAAGAGGGTGAAATAGGTTAGGATTCGCCTCGATGACAACTTTACTTGCAATCAACACGGCCACTGCAAACACAGAAATAGCTTTTTTGCGCGATGGAAAAGTTGTTTTGGAAGACTCATGGCCAGCGAAGGCTAATGAGAGCGATCGTATACTCCCCTTCTTGCGTGATTCTGAAATTTCTTTTGATGAAATTGATGAGCTTTTTGTTGTCTCTGGACCAGGTCAATTCACAGCTTTGCGCGTTGGAGTTACAATTGTTAACACTCTCGCACACACCCTCAAGGTTCCGATTTACACGATGGATACGTTTGAGATGGCAACAGCGCGTTCTGGGCTAACACAACCTCACTACGTCGTGCTTTCTGCAGGTGGCAAGAAGGTTTTTTGGGATAAATTCCCTGACCGACTCGAAAGCCCCAAACTTGGCGAAGTTGCACCTGACGATCTACCTCACGCAGAAATGAAAACCGGCTTTGGAGATATGCTTGTTAACTTCGAAAAAGGGACGAAATGCGATATTGTTAAACCGTTTTATGTTAAACCGCCGAGTATTACTGTTAAGCGCAAGGCGCAAGGATAAAGGCTCAACAACTACCACTACTCACTACAACTACCTATGCTGTACACAGTCGCTACACCAATCGGAAATCTAAAAGACATCACATATCGTGCTGTTGAGTTGCTTAAGGAAGTTGATTTGATTGTTGCCGAAGATACGCGTCATTCACGAATTTTGATGAAAGAGTATGGGATTGAGACGCCCCTTGATAGTTTTCATGCGCATTCTGGAGATGGAAAGCTCGAGAAAATCATTGAAAAGCTACATAATGGCGAAAAAATCGCTCTTATTTCTGATGCCGGGACTCCTGGCATTTCTGACCCTGGATTCAGGCTTATATCACGGGCACGTGACGAGGGTATCGACGTTACACCTATTCCTGGTGCAAGCGCTTTTTTGTGCGCCTTGCAAGCATCTGGACTTCCTACTGACAAGTTTTTGTATCTTGGGTTTTTACCTATCAAAAAAGGCCGCAAAACCCTGTTTGATTCCATAGTTGATGAGACACGGACCGTTGTTTTTTATGAGTCACCACACAGGATCAAAAAAACTCTCTCTCAAATCGCAGATATCATGCCTAACAGATACGTTGTTGTTGCTCGCGAGCTTACCAAAATTTATGAAGAGTTCGTTTCTGGAACAGCTTCTGAGATTGTCGACAAGGTTAAAGCGAAAGGAGAGTTCACCGTTTTATTGGCACCAAAAAACTTTAAAAAGGATTTTTGATTAATAAGATTATGATAACGAAATTTGTAAATTTTGAGCGAAAACAGAGAAATGCGACACCGTCGTATCAAAACAAGATACGGCAAGGAGCCTTGAACTGTTTGCAGCCAAAATCTGCAAATTGCAGTCATAATAATGTTAATCAAAAATCCAAAATGAAAAATAAAAAAGGGTTCACACTTGTAGAAGTTCTGATTGCTGTTGTAATCATCGGCCTTGCGTCATCAGTATCTTTTAGCATTTGGAAAAGCAACCTCCAAAAATCTCACGTCGACAATGCCACGCATCAAATCATATCGATGTTTCAAGCAGGCAGGTCTTACGCGATTAAGAATGTTCAAGTGGAAGGAGAAATCAACACGCTTTACTATATCAATCAGGTTAGCGATGGCGTTTTTCAGCTTTCTGGAGACGTCTCGCCGTCTGTCATTGAGACATGGGACATAAGCGATGTTGCTAGTGTTTCACCATCAACTTGGAGCGTTTATTACGAAGCTCCTTATGGTGACTTTGTTATTGAGTCAGTCGGTGGAGTACCTATCGACGGCGATCTTGAATTCACCGTCACTTCCTCTGATGGAAGTTTAAGTCGTGAGATTGTTGTACATAAGCTTTCTGGGATTGCGGAAGAGAGATAACCAGTGCTACAATCGCCACATGAGTATTAAACACACAAATAACCCTTGTTGTTGTCTTGGATCTTCTCCGAGATGCGCCTGTTTGTGTACATAAATAACCCTACTCATTCATCAGCATAACTCTCGGAGCATATCGAGAGTTTTTTATTTTAATTTAAAAAAAATGACATACACAACACTACTACAAACCATCGGAAACACACCTGTAATCACTCTAAAAAACGGCGACGTGACAATATTTGCAAAACTTGAAGGACAAAACCCTGGAGGATCGGTAAAAGACCGCGTTGCTCTCTACATGATCACTCAAGCGGAAAAACATGGAGACCTCAAGCCTGGTAAAACTATCATCGAAGCAACGAGCGGCAACATGGGAATCGCACTCGCAATGATTGGAGCAAACAAAGGATATGAAGTCCAAATCGTCATGTCTGAGGGCATGAGCGAAGAACGTAAAACCATGCTAAGAGCCCTCGGAGCAAAACTCATACTAACAGATCGAAAACTGGGAACTGAGGGCGCCATCAACAAAGCAAAAAGCATCGTCAAAAACGCACCCGAAAAATATTGGTTTGCGAATCAATTCAACAACGAAGACAACGCCCTTTCTCATTACCACGGAATTGCGCCCGAGCTTATAAATCAAGTTCCCAGCATCGACTATCTCGTCTCTGGAATCGGCACGTCTGGAACAATTGTCGGCATAGCCAACAGGTTCAAAAAAGACTCTCCTGACACCAAAATCGTTGGCGTTTTGCCGCCTTCCGGCTACAAAATCCAAGGGATTCAGAATCCAGGCCAAGATTTTCACGGACAAATATTTGACGAAAAACTTGTAGATGAGTACATCGATGTGTCTGTTGAAGAAGCTTACTCAATGGCACGCAAAATTGCCGAAACCCAAGGTCTTTTTGTTGGGATGAGTTCTGGAGCTGCTCTTTCTGTAGCATACAGACTTGCCTCCTCAATAGATCGAGGAACCATAGTTGTTATCATCCCTGACAGAGGCGAGAAATATCTTAGTACTCCGTTATTTCACCCTCAATAGGGGCCAGCTTCATTTTCTGTGAAATAACTCGATTTGTTTGAGCCTTTCACCCGCAAGCGAGTATAAACAGGCAGGTTATTAATGCCGCTAGGACCGCTTCGCTTCCTTGCGGTGTTGTTTGCTATCTCAAAAAATCTCTTTATTTCTTGAAAATGCTCCTGTACCCCAAGAGTACTTCCCTGCAATGCAGGTGTGCGTGTTTCGACGATTGCGCGGAATCGTCTTCACTTCGGACCGCTGTCCTCGCTACTTAACAACTAAACTTACCAGCTTCCCAGGCACATAAATCTCCTTAACAAGTTCTCCTTCCGAGATGTATTTAGAGACGTTTTCAAGCGCTTTTGCGGCTTCTAGCACCTCCTCTTTTGAAGCGTCTGCTGCAATTTCAACAGTTGCACGAAGCTTTCCGTTAACCTGGACTGCAATTGTTATTGTATCGTCTTGAAGTTGAGATTCGTCGTAAGTTGGCCACTCTTGCTCAAACACGCTTCCCTCTCCTCCAATCTGCTCCCAGAGTTCTTCTGCGAGGTGTGGTGCTAGAGGTGCGATGATTTTTAGAGTTGCCTTTTTTTCTTCGAGAGTCAGGTTTTCTTTTGCGGAGTTGATTAGCTCCATGATTGCTGCAATTGCTGTGTTGAACTGCAATTTTTCCATGTCGTCTGTGACCTTCTTGATCGTTTTGTGCACTTGAGCGCCTACTCCTTGTCCATCGTTTGCTTTTATTGCTTTCCAAAACTTATCAGCGAACCTCTTAATACCTGTAATTCCTTGGTCGTTCCAGTCCCCTCCTTGAGTGAAAGGTCCCATAAACATCAAATACATTCGGAAAATGTCGCTACCGTATTGTTCAACAAATTCGTCAGGGCTAACGACGTTACCTTTGGATTTTGACATCTTAGCACCGTCTTTCGTGATCATTCCTTGGTGGACCAATCTTTTGAAAGGTTCTTTTGAGTCAACGTATCCGAGATCATTCATAACTTTGTGAATGAATCTTGCATAAATCAGATGCATGCATGCGTGCTCTGGACCTCCGATATACATATCTACAGGCATCCATTTGTTTAGGATTTCTTTGTCAAAAGCTTTGTCTTTGAGTTGTGCATTTGGGTATCTCAAGTAGTACCAACTCGAACATACAAAAGTGTCCATTGTATCTGTTTCGCGCTTTGCAGGGCCGCCACATTCTGGGCACTCCGTGTTAACGAAAGATTCTGATGTTGAAATTGGTGATTTCCCGTCACCTGTTGGCTTGAAATCTACGTCTTTTGGAAGTTCAACTGGCAGTTGATCTTCTGGGACCGCAACTTCCCCACATTTTTCGCAATAAACGATAGGTATTGGAGATCCCCAGTATCTTTGTCTGGATAGTAGCCAGTCACGGAGACGGTAGTTGATTTTGAATTCTGCTTGTCCGTTGTCAGCAAGTTTCTCAGTTATGCCTTTTTTCGCTTCTTCGGAAGTCACCCCATCGAATTCTTGCGAATTTACAAGCTTGCCGTAATCTGTAAATGCCTCTTTTGTAATGTCTGACTCCCCTTTGACAGGGACAACAACCTCATTGATTGGTAGCTCGTATTTGGTTGCAAATTCGTAATCTCGTTCGTCATGTGCAGGTACTGCCATAACTGCGCCTGTTCCGTAGTGAACTAGGACATAATCTGCTATCCAAACTGGGATCTTTTCGCCATTTACTGGGTTAATTGCGTATGTCCCCGTGAATACACCTGTTTTCTCACGTCCTTCTGCTGTTCGCTCAATATCTGACTGTTTTCGTGCTTCTTTTATGTAGTCTTCGACCGCTTTTGAGTTTTCTTCTGTTGTGATCTCATCTACCAATGGATGCTCTGGAGCCAAAACCATATAAGTTGCTCCGTATAGTGTGTCGATTCTTGTTGTATAGACGCGGACTTTTTTGCCTAATCCATCCAGTTCGAAATCGATTTCACTACCTTCGCTTTTTCCTATCCAGTTTTGCTGCATCAACTTGGTTTTTTCTGGCCAATCAAGCCCTTCGTAATCGAGAAGCTTTTCTGCGTAGTCTTTTAGTTTGAAAAACCATTGTGCCAGATCTTTTTTGGTTACCTCTGAGTCACAACGTTCGCATGTACCATCTTGTGCTTGTTCGTTCGCAAGCACAGTAAGGCAGCTTGGACACCAGTTAACGGGTGCTGTTTTTCTGTAAGCTAGGTCTTTTTTGTACAGTTGAAGGAAAATCCATTGAGTCCATTTGTAATATTCTGGGCTTGAAGTCATAACTTCCGCATCCCAGTTCCATGCAGCTCCCATTTCGGAGAGTTGCTTGCGCATATACTCGGTATTTGTCTTGGTTGTTTCAGTTGGATGCGTACCTGTTTTGATTGCGTAATTTTCTGCAGGCAATCCAAAAGAATCGAACCCAAAAGGTTGAAAAATCTCGTATCCTTTCATCCTCATATATCTTCCCCAAGAATCTGCCGGTGCATAGCTGTACCAGTGTCCGATATGAAGCTTGTCTCCAGATGGATATGGAAACATCACAAGGTTGTAATACTTCGGTTTGTCGCTATTTAAATCTGTCTTGTAGAGTCCTTTTTCGTCCCAAATTTGTCGCCATTTTTTTTCGATATTTTTTGGGTTGTATTTTCTTGGGGGCATAGGTTAGGTAGTTAGTAGTGGTAGTAGTTGTTGTAGTGTTGGAGTTTTTATACTTCTATTCCTAGTCTTCTTAAGCGAGATTGGCGTGCTGCATACGCGGCTTTTGCGTCTCCTCTTATTAATTGCCACATTCTTCTCCAAAGCACCTCGTCTTCTGCTTTCGATTGACCTAATTTCTGGTCAACAGTTCTGTCAATATCACACAGCCTTGCAATTTGAGTTATGAATAATTGGTATTCTGAACTAGCCCTTAGATCGCGATGAAATGCCAACCAGAAATTCTGCCCTCTCCCTTCTCCTGGGTGAGCGCTAAACCAAGCTGTTTCCCATCGCTGGAGCCATTTTTTCATCTCTTGTCCTATTGGTTCCAGTTCTCTCGTCACTTCTGCTGTACGACGTGCCATATCACGCAGATCTAGTTCTTCTTCTGGAGTATGTTGAAACATTTTATTTTATTAAAAACACCTCCGGCATCATACCTGAAAGTAGTTGTAGTTGGTAGTTGTAGTTGTAGTAATGGTTATTCTTAAAGTTTTTGCATAGCAAAAACACCATATGCTACCACTACCACTACAACAACTACTACCTAATGTCCTGCCTCCTCTTGAGGAGTGTAAATCATATCGTGTGCAACATGGTGCAGGGAATCTAGGTGAGCGTCATTATCGATATTCATACCGAGAGCCAACAGACTTACTGCCAGCATTACGATGAATATTGATGCAATCACCACTAGGAGTTTCGCGCGGGACGTCAGAGACTGAATGTATTCCATTTCGGAGTTGGTTTTATTTATATTCCCCCTTTATCGTATAATTATAACTTATTTGGGGGTGCTTGTCAACCCCTAAATGGCTTGTAGATGCGGTTTATTGCTATAATCCCTACGTAAAATTAACACAAAAACATGTCAGATAACTCTATCCTTCCGATCCTGCAAAAAATACCGTTTTTTAGCAGTTTGGACCCCCTTTTGCACAAGGAAATTGTCGAGCACATCACGATGCAGTACTACCCGAGTGGATATAAGATTTTTGAGCAAGGTGAAGGTGGCGCAGAAATGTATATCATCAAGAGCGGATCTATTAGCATCAACAAGGACGGCCAATCTGTTGCAACGCTAAAATCTGGTGATTTTTTTGGTGAAATTGCATTGGTATCAGACCAAGCTCGCAACGCTTCTGCTGAAGTTATCGAGGATTCAGAGATTTTTATCCTGAAAAAAGCTGATTTCGAAAGACTTATTGGCAATAATCAGGATATTTCTGACTCTATCAGGGCAGCTATTCTTAACCGAACTAACTAGATGGCAACATATTTACTGATTTTGGCCCATTTGGCCGGCGATTTCTTGTTTCAACCTGGCAAGCTCGCTATGTGGAAACAAAAGAGCCTCCTTGGGGTTCTGGTGCATGTTTTAATCGTTGTAGCACTTGTTGGCATCTTGTTTATTCCCTACCTAAATCAGACTCAGATTTGGATTGCTATGGGCGTTTTGGGATTAACTCATTTTGGACAGGACGCTTTGAAGGTTTGGTATGAGAAAAAATTCAATACAAAAGGGTCTGCATACCCGTTTTTTGTCGATCAATTCATGCATATTGCCATTATTATAATCCTTGGGCTTTATTTATCGGCAAATCTTACTGTGCCAGAGGTTAGCTTAGGCTTCTTGGGAAACCTTTATTTCAATCAAAATATCTACATATATCTCTCGCTTCTTATTCTGTTCTCATATGCTCTAGACATTGCGATTTTTCAATCTAAAAAGCACAAAGATCCAAAGGCTAAATACACCAGACAGTATGACGCTATGTCCAAGAGGGTTGTTGCGTTTTCTGTAGGGTATTTACTGTTTATCGTCCTTGGACTTTTCTTAGAGCGACTATAAATCTGCTTCTAGCATCATCGACTTCTGGATGGTTAGCGATTCTATTGTTGTCGACTATGGCTTGTTGAAGCTCTTTTTGTGCCTGCAAATACGCCAATATCTTGCGGTATTTTATCTCTAATATGTATTTTTGCTCCGCTTCAAACCGCTTCACCAACTCGTCAGCCTCCTTAATTAGCTCAGTTAGCACCTTGATTTCATTTTCTCTATCATTTCCAACAGGACGCTCTATCGACGCATCTACTCTTGCTCGCATATCATCTATATTTTTCTCCATATACAAAAAGTTTAGAGGCGATGATCCTACCTAATTTGGTCCTATGCGTCAATTACTACTTCGTCTCCTCGAGCATTTGTTCGAGTCATAGGCCCTTTCTCACGTGCGTGGACCTCTCCTTTTTCGGTCAATTCTAGGAATGTAAACACCCAAACGGCATTAGCAAACACCTCCAGCACACCTGTTAAATAAGATGCGAAGATTAGACCTGCAATTCCAACAACAATACCCAATGCTATCCCTATTTTGGCCAGTGTGAGTGTTGCAAGCAGTCCTGCTGCAATAAATATGAGCGACGGCACGAGCAAAATGAGCATTATATTCACTATAATCCTCAAACTTATAAGCAGCATCAAAATCAAGATCAGGAAGGTGTGTCTCCAGTTTAGAATTACCAATTTCATACTTTTCCCCATGGATTTTATAACCCCTTCTTCATCTATAACTATATAAAAATCTGTATACGTCAGGAAAAGCATCAAAACCAGTCCAAGTATCGCAAAAAGGATGAACGGTATAACCATTATTTTGAACGCATCCCAACCCAGATTCCTAAGGATAAACATCGCCTCCGTCACCATCGCTAGCAAACTGAATGTTTTTATCAAAAGATGGTACTCAAAAAGCTTAACAAAACCCAGCGCCCCATAAGTCACACCGTCTATCATACTTACCTTCTGACCATTCCTTATCCTCGCAAGAAGTTGAATCAAAGCAACCTGACAAAACGTCGGATATACAAAATACAGAATACCTACAATTGCTGCGATAATAATCATCACTATCCCCATAGAGGTGTTTGAACTCATAAATTCAAATATCCATTTAACCATCATCCCCATAAACCCTGCAGAATGATCTCCAGATTGAGCTATCGGAGAGTAGTTAAAAGCCATAACCTGATATAGGAAATAGCCAACCCCCACAATTATCGACACCAAAGCTGGTGCAAACGCCCACCACCAGAAGAGACGTCTATCGTCACGAGCTAATACCCACGCGTCTTTGATGACAGCTTTATAGTCCATTTAATATTATTCTCTGTTTTACCATTTGACTTTATCATATCAAAAACATAAATTAAAGCAGTAAAGTGATAGGTTAACTTCCCTGGCAATGAGTGATACCAAAACACAAGTCACCAAAGTCAAGCTCAAGACTTTAACCTGGGTCGACGTCGTTGATCCAACTCCAGAAATTCTCGAGCCTTTCCGCAAAAAGCACAAGTTTCACGAACTTGATCTTGAGGATTGTCTTTCTGAAAACCAAAGACCTAAGATTGATGAATACGGTAAATACCTGTTTATCGTTCTTCATTTTCCTCATTTCGACAAGAGGAAGAAAGCTATGGTAACAGAAGAAATCGACATCTTTATTGGGCCTAACTACCTAATCACAATTCATGACGGAGTTCTCAAGCCGCTTAACAAGCTATTTGACACTTGCACAAGCTCCCTTCGAGAAAAACGCAAGTATATGAACAATGGACCCGGTTTCTTGCTTTATGAAATTATCGACGCACTCCTAAACGACAGCTTCTCACTTCTAGACTACCTCTCCAAAAATACTCGAATTCTTGAAAAAAGCGTATTTGGATCTGGCAAACAGCAGCACGACATGCTGAAGGACATTTTGATTTTGAAAAAAGACATAATCACGATGCGTCGCATAATCGGACCACAAAGAACGGTTATCGCTCAGCTTGAGCATAAAAACAAGCAATTCCTACCTGATGATCTTGATATCTACTTCGACGACCTGGTGGATAAAGTGGAGAAAATCTGGAGTAATCTCGAAGGTATGAAGGACTTGGTAATGTCATTGCAAGAGACTAATGAATCGATCATCTCTCATACAACTAACAACGTGATTAAGGTACTGACAATCTTCTCGGTTATTATGCTTCCGCTGACGTTTCTAACAGGTTTGTACGGAATGAATGTTGCTTTGCCGTATTCATCAAGTCCACAAGTTTTCCTTGGGATAGTTGTGGCTATGGCGGGAGTTGTCGGATTTATGCTGGCCTTCTTTAAGTTTAAGAGGTGGCTGTAGGTAGTTAGCAGTCAGCAATCAGCAGTCGGCAATGAATGGTTTCGTTTTTCTGTTATCGACTTATTTGGCAAAAAATGAAGCGAGCCCCTAAAGCTTGATCGATGCAAGTCTTAACTCCGCTTTTATTCTGATATCGTAGTTCTCAGCATGCATAAATCCTTGTCTTCGTGTTGGATCTACTAATGGGTGATCAGCATATAGGCCTGGCATATGCTGAACAAAGCCATCTGGCACGACTCCTTGGGATTTACCATACAGAAGAATGCCTGACTCCTCGTGTCTATTTCGACGCCCCCAAAGTTCAACCATTACTAGTTTTCCTATATCCTGAGCTGTAGCTCCCTCTATAGGTAGAGCATTTTCTATTACTTGCTTCCCACAACGCCATTCCCATCCACATCCAGAAGGCAGTTTCAATACTGGCTTTGGATCAGCTTCCTTCTCCCATTCTTCCCTTCCATCTACCACTACCCCTAATAGAAGTGATTTTTCATCCTCTGGGTGTCTTGCATAAAAAACTGTTCTGCTCCCTGGCGGCTCTAAAAACGGCAGGTTTTTCTTTATTTTTTCCTGCTCTTCTTTAACTTCCTGCATGTTCCCCTCCAATACATCCCTTACAGCCTGTTTTATAGGCTCGAACACAGCCTTGAATGCCTCCATATCTGCTCCTGATTTTCTTGCGTTTTTTTCTGCCTGAAGAAGCATTCTGCAAAGTTGATTCAGCTTCAAGTTACCTATTTTCCGAGGCAACATTAGTCCCAATCGGGTTTCTCCGGCATGCCATGACATCACTCCCCTTTGAGTAAATGGGGTTGCTGCTCCTGGCACAGCTTTTAGCGCATTCATTGGCGCTTCTTGATGAGCTATCAATGTGTCGTATAAGGCTTGGTCGACTATTTCTCCGTCTTGGATTATTGGGCGCCTTGGCCAGTTTGGTTTCTTTTTACCCATTGAGATTTGATTATTTGAGGTAGGAGTTTAGTTTTTTTGTTTTAAAATTGCAAATAAAAAGACCCCGGCGAAATGCGCGGGGCCTCTTTTTCCCGAAGGGGAGATTAAACTTTGAATTATTTACATTCTGGATCGGCGTAATCAGCCCATCCATCAGCATCGTTATCTACTCCGTCTCCACAAGATTCACCTTCGTAACCTTTTAGATTTCCCCAGTTTGTAGATTCTACGCTCAACCCTAGACCTGTGTCGCCAGCCATCCCTGTGTCTTCTACTGGATATGCAAGTGATTCATAATGATTTTCATATCCTTCAGGGTATTGAGCACCGGCTTCAGATTCAGAGTCGTCCCAAGCGTTTTCACATTCAGGATCTGCTGAGATAGTACCTGTTCCCTCTGCATTATTCCAACCGTCTCCGTCGTTGTCTTTGTCGTCATTGCATTCTACGAACCTTTCGTCGTCGTAACCTGTATTACAAAAAGGATCTGCTGCATCGGTAAGTCCATCACCATTGTTGTCTTGTCCGTCACAACATGTAGCGTCACACGCAGGAGCTTCTGTATCGCCTGTATCGCCTGTTTCTACTGTATCGTTTGTCTCAGGAGTATTAATTTCGGTTTCTGGATTGCGGCATCCTGCTATACCTACTAGGGCCATCAATGTAAGAACCTGCTTTCCTGTCTTTGTTGTAAAAAGATCTACTGCAGCATCTCCAGCCTCACTAACTACTTCTGCACCTTTGTTTAGGTAGCTTTTGATTGTGTTTAACATGTTTACTTTGGTTAATTATTTTACAAAGAAGCGAATTGTACGCCTCGCGGGCGTTTTTGTCAAGTGCCCGGGACATAAAATCGTGATAACGCAAATTCCCTTGCCTGTTTGGCAGGTTTGGAGTAGAATCTCTTTTGTGAACATATTTTAAAATTTTCTAATAATGAAATCAGACGCAAAGAAGAAGGTGATCAAAAAACATCAAACCCATGATAAAGACACCGGATCTCCTCAAGTACAGATTGCCATTCTGACCAAGAAGATCAACGATCTGAGTGAACATTTGAAAACTCACGCCAAAGATAACCATTCTAGAAGAGGCCTTATCAAGATGGTTGGTAAGAGAAGAAGCCTTCTTAATTACCTGAAAAACAAGAGTAAAGAGTCTTATGACGAGCTGATCGCGGCGCTGAAATTAAGAAAATAATCTCTGTGGCCTCACCTAGTGGGGCCATTTTTGTTCCTTGAAATATCGGCAACATTCTATCGAAATAACTTTAAGAGGTGATTTCTGATCTGATAGCCCCTCTATCAGGTTGCAATTTGCTTCTTATTGTAAAGTTGTTTTGATAGCGCCGTTGGGCGTAAAACAACAATTATTATAGGTCATGGACTATAAATCATAGCCCATAGACTATTTTTACATTCTAATTCTCATAAATATGAAAGAATCAGTTTCTTTTGATTTTGCTGGACGCGAATTTAAACTCGAGACCGGTGAACTCGCAGCACAAGCTCACGGAGCTGTTGTTGCTTCGCTCGGAGACACAGTCATTTTGGCTACTGCTACCATGGGAGGTGCACGAGAAGGCATGGACTTCTTCCCTCTGATGGTTGAATACTCCGAAAAATTCTATGCTACAGGTAAGATTAGCGGAAGTCGTTTCATCAAGCGTGAAGGACGCCCGTCTGATAAAGCTGTACTAACTTCTAGGTTAACTGACCGACCGCTTCGCCCTCTATTTCCTAAAATGATGAGGAACGAGGTTCAAGTAATCTGCACTGTTCTATCAGCAGACATGGAGGTTGATCCTGCAACCACAGGAATTACAGCTGCAAGTGCGGCTCTAATGCTTTCTGGAATGCCTTTCCAAGGTCCTGTTGCAGGAGTACGGATCGGAATGATTGATGACGAACTAATCGTAAATCCAACTCTTGAGCAAGAACAAGAAGGTCGTCTAAACCTTGTTGTCGCAGGAACAATGGATGCGATAACTATGGTTGAAGCTGGAGCAAAAGAAGTTTCTGAAGAGAAAATGCTTCAAGCTCTTGATCTTGCACACCAATACATCAAAAAACTTTGTGAACTTCAAATTGAACTTCGTGACAAAGTGGGAGTCACTCCTCTTGAGTACAACGAAGACACTGTCAACGAAGAAGCTGCAACTGCAGTTGCAGAGGCAATCACCGAGGCAGATCTAGACGGAGTTACAGGCGACAAAAAAGAGGTCAAAAATAAACTTCACGAACTTGAAGAAAAACTTCTAGAAAAGTACGCTACTCAAATCGAAGAAGAAGTTTTCTCAGAAGGAGATCTTTATGGAGCACTTGATACAGCCTTCAAAAAACGCCTAAGAAAAAACATCCTGGAAACAGGTGCTCGTATCGACGGACGTAATCCTGAAGATATTCGCCCAATTAGCTGTAAAGTCGGAGTTCTTCCTCGAACACACGGAAGCGCGATCTTCCAAAGAGGAGAAACTCAAGCTCTTACAATTACAACACTTGGAGCTCCAGGTGCAGCTCAGCTGATCGACACCATGGATCAAGATGACGAAAAGAGATACATGCATCACTATAACTTCCCTCCTTACTCTGTTGGAGAGGCTCGTATGCTACGTAGCACATCTCGTCGTGAGATTGGACACGGATACCTCGCAGAGCGCGCTCTTGAGCAAATGATTCCTGAAAAAGGAAACTTCGCTTACACAATGCGTGTTGTATCTGAAATCCTTGCTTGTAACGGATCAAGCTCGATGGCGAGTGTGTGTGGATCAACTCTAAGTTTGATGGACGCAGGTGTACCTATTACAGCTCCTGTATCAGGAATTGCGATGGGACTTGTAACTGAGAACACCGATGGTGTTTTGACTCCTGGAGGCAAATACACAATCCTATCTGACATCCAAGGGATGGAGGACTTCGCTGGAGATATGGACTTCAAGGTAACAGGTACTCCAAACGGTATTACAGCTCTACAAATGGACATCAAGGTCAAAGGACTTACGATGGAAATCATGCGTGAAGCATTGGACAAAGCTAAAGAAGGAAGAGGTTACATTTTGGATAAGATGCTTGAGGCACTACCTCAAGCCCGTGAAAACATGTCGCCTTATGCTCCAATGATCTCGAGCATGAGAATCGACCCTGACAAAATCAGAGAGGTTATCGGTAAAGGAGGAGAAACTATCCAAAAAATTACCGGTGAATGTGAGGTCGAAATGGACATCGAAGACGACGGACTAATCATGATTACAGCTCCTGACCAAGAAAGAGGTCAAAAAGCTATGGATTGGGTTAAATCAATCGTTGCCGACCCTGAAGTAGGAGCAATTTATGACGCAAAAGTTGTTAAGCTTATGGAATTCGGAGCTTTCGTTGAGTTCATGCCTGGAAAACAAGGGCTTGTTCACATCTCTAAGCTTGCGAAAGAAAGAGTTAACAAAGTTGAAGACGTCGTAAAAGAAGGAGACGCAATCAAAGTCAAACTTCTAGAAGTCGACAAGGCTGGAAGATACAATCTTTCGAAGAAGGACGCTGAATAGGCGTATGACTTATGACAGAAGACTTAAGAGGTTCTACCGAGAGGTGGGGCCTCTTTTTAATTAGCAGTCAGCAATCAGCAAGGAGCAGCTTGTTGGTGATTTTTTATACTAATCCAAATCCGATAGATCTCTTGCTAGCCAATCTGTAAATCTTGAACGAAATTCCTGCGCGTCTCTAGTCGGTGGCAAACCTTCTTTTCTTCTAGCCCTTCCAAATCCGGACAACACAGCGCTTGTTTGCGGATCATGTACAATTCCGTCAATAATTTCGCATGCTACCCTGTCAGCTATCTGATCGCTTAGAGCCGAACTAATTTTAAAAGTTGCCATTTTATTCGTGTTATATGAGGCGATTTTATAATATCCGCCTACAATCATCAATTATGTGAGATTGATTTTTTATTGAAAAGTGATGCGGAATGTCCTAAATTGGGTTGGCACGAAAAACAAGCGGGTATCGTATAGTGGCTATTATGCGACCTTGCCAAGGTCGAGAGACGGGTTCAATTCCCGTTACCCGCTCCAGACGTAAATTTTAATTACGTTTTTTTGAGGCGAATACGCCCTCTCCACCAAACCTGTTCTTCTTCGACTTGCTGGCCTTTTTGTGCTTTTTGCAAGTGTTAAATATTTGACTTTTGAATATATTTGGATACAATTGCATGAATACTTCAGTTCAAACAAAAACGTTCTTTCAAAACTAAAACAAAAAACAAGGGGATCCAATCCCCAGTAAGTAATCCTGTGGAGCTTAGAAACCACTTCTCTCTACATCTTCCTAACAGATCTGACTCTCAAGCCTACAAATAATATAAACAGGCTGGTCAGCAAGGAATAACAGATTGAAACCCATTCGACTACAGGATCTTAGGAGGTAATTCACACTACGATGAGAGATATATTCTCCATCGCCACACGCTACCCCCGACCCTATTTTCGGAAAAATCATTAATTTTCTGAGTTCTCAAGATTACTTTGCAAAGGACCCTCGTTCTAACTTGTTAGAATAAGACTATTGGGACCTAACGTAAGCCACGAGGTTTACAAGAAATTTAGCTTCGTATTTCAGTCTCTCCAAAGCGTGCATTTGCACCACTAAAATACACCATGGAGCGGCCCTGGTTCGGCCATAAAACTAACCAGAGCAAGGTAATAACAAGAGGAGGCTTAGTCACCTACCCGCCAGCCGTTGATTTTGGACATCGTCCTCAGCGATCTAGATATCGTTGATAGGACTTCAGAACTAACGGCTGTTTTTAGTTAGTAGCGAGATTTGCGATCCGAAGCGTTAGGAGTACGATCTCCGAGAGTGCTCCGGGAGCGCAGGACAGTTTTTAATAAATAACGAGATTTTCTGAGCAAGCAGACAAA
This sequence comes from uncultured Candidatus Peribacteria bacterium, assembly GCA_964603905.1. Lineage (GTDB taxonomy): Bacteria > Patescibacteriota > Gracilibacteria > UBA1369 > UBA12470 > CAZRWH01. Next base: position 27,067 of record CAZRWH010000017.1, read on the forward strand.
TCGAGTTATTTAGCAAAAAACTGAGCAAATCCCTATTGAAGTTAGTAGCGAG
>CAZRWH010000018.1:0-2559 GCA_964603905.1 uncultured Candidatus Peribacteria bacterium
GCGCTATGAACATTACAACTACTACATCTCAAATCCGCCGCACTCCACGTATCTAGTGGAGCGACTTTTGCGTATGTAGATTCTAAATAACCTCTCCACTAGCAAAAAGTGGAGTTTTTTTATGTAACCAAAAAAATCATGAAAGTCCGTCGCACATCAACAAACCCAAATCTTTATCAATTTTTAATCACAAAACCACCATGTACCAAAAAATCGCATCACACGAAGCCCATAACGGCGAAGTAGACCACGTACTTTTGCTTTATTCAGGAGGACTCGACACGTCCGTAATGATCAAATGGATCCAAGACGAATACCAAGCGCAGGTCACAACTTTAACCATCAACATCGGCCAAGGAGCAAATTTCGAAAAAATAAAACAAAAAGCTATCAAGCTAGGCGTCAAAGATGCAATAACCATCGACGCAACAGATCAATTTACAGAGCTTTATATCAAAAAAGCCATCAAAGCGAATGCATCATATCAAGGCGACTACCACCTATTTTGCCCTCTTGGAAGAGCAATTATAAGCAAAATAGCAGTACAAGTCGCCAAACAAAAAGGCATCAAAGTCATCGCCCACGGATGCACCGGAAAAGGAAACGACCAGGTAAGGTTCGAAGGCTACATCACAACCCTCGACCCTAATTTAAAGGTCATCGCTCCTGTCAGGGAATGGGGCATGGGAAGAGATGAAGAACTTCTCTATGCAGAAAAACATGGCATCCCCGTCCCCCACTCAATCGAAAAACCTTATTCATACGACGACAACCTTTGGGGATGCAGCGCAGAAGGAGGAGAGATCGAAGAGATCGAACAAATCCCACCTCTCCATAAAATCCTAAAAGTCTGTAACACCCCTGAGTCAGCTCCAAACATGCCACAAAATGTCAAAATAGGATTCAAAAAAGGAGTCCCAACCTCTCTCAACGGAGAAAAACTCCCTCTAACCCAGCTAATCCAAAAATTGCACCCACTCGGCGCAAAACACGGCATCGGCATCACACATCTCGTCGAAGACAGGGTTGTCGGCCTCAAAGTCAGAGGCATTTACGAACAACCTGCCGCCACAATTTTGATCAAAGCGCATCAAGAACTGGAAAAACTCACCTCAACAAAAGAAGAAAACCAGTTCAAACAACAGATCGACACAAAATGGGGAGACCTCTGCTACTCAGCCAAATGGTTTGAGCCATTAATGAAGAGCCTGGACGCTTTCATCGATCAAGCCAACCAAAAAGTCACGGGAGAAGTCACAATAAAACTGTACAAAGGCACCGCCACAATCACAGCCGTCGACTCACCCAACTCAATGATCGACAAGAACCTGGCAACATTCATGAAAAACGACCTATTCAACCAAAACGCATCTGCAGGATTCATCGAGCTCTACAACCTTCCACAAAAAATGGCTAACAAAATCGCAAAAAACCAGTCAGTCAAACCTGATTTGAGGTTCTAAAGACTTATATGCAGCGGTGACTTTACGTTGCCGCTGCCTCCTGCTAAAATCCTCATAACAAAACAAAAACTAACATTCCGCAATGATCACAACAAAATACATCTGGAAAAACGGTAAATTCGTCAAATGGGAGAACGCACACACACATGTACTTTCTCATACACTTCACTACAGCGCAGGAATTTTTGAAGGCATAAGATTTTACAAAACAGCCAAAGGCCCAGCAATTTTCCGATTAAAAGAACATACAAAACGCTTCTACTACTCAGCCAAGGCGATCAACATGAAACTCCCTTGGTCTCAAAAACAGTTCAATGAAGCGATCATAAAAACGGTCAAAAAGAACCGAATAAAAGAAGGATACATTCGTCCACTTGGATATTTCGGGTACGGCAACCTAACAGTCATACCAAAGAACATACAACCTGAAGCAATAATCGCATGTTGGGGCTGGGGCGCATACCTCGAACACAATGCAGTTAAAGTAAAAACGAGCCCTTTCATCCGCGTACATCCAGATTCGACAGTTGCAGACGCTAAACTTTGTGGAAACTATACAAACTCAATTCTAGCAGTACTAGACGCACAGAAAAACGGATACGATGAAGCACTATTCCTCGACCACAAAGGATACGTTGCAGAAGCCTCAGGCGAGAACTTCTTCATCGTCAAAGGCAAGAAAATCTACACTCCCCTAACCGGCAACATCCTCCCTGGAATAACACGCGAAGCAATCATGCAAATCGCAAGCGACCTCGGATACAAAGTCGTCGAGAAGAAACTCAAACCACGCGATATCCGAAAAGCAGACGAAGCTTTCTTCACAGGAACAGCCGTAGAAGTCACCCCTATCAAATCTGTCGACAAACACACCTTCAAATACCCAGATGGAGGCCCTGTCACCCTGGCAATCAAAGAGGCATACATGGAAGTTGTGCATGGAGAGAACAAGAAATACAAAAAGTGGCTTACGCTAGTGAGGTAGTGATTAGTGGTTGGTGGACAGTGAGTTTTTTTGACATAAGACGTAAGACTTATGACTATTTTGCGAAGCAAAATACCATCAGGACATTAAGATATAACTCTTTAGCGAAAG
>CAZRWH010000018.1:2659-25842 GCA_964603905.1 uncultured Candidatus Peribacteria bacterium
TCCCAAACCTCCCCATAATTCCCTGCACTTGGAAGCAGAATATATTGACCATAAACATTGTGAGTCGAGTACAGATAGTTCGATGTAGACAAAACATGACCCGTCTCAATTTCATAGTCCTTGAAATCAGAGTAATACCCTATCCCCTCAAACAGACCTAAGTCAGTATCCATATTGTCTAGGATAGACTGAAACATTGATACAGCTTTTGACGCATCAGAAACCAAATCAACTTGAGCTATTTGATCGCTCACAGCCTGAACGATCTGCTGTTGCCTTTTCGCACGATCAAAATCTGAAGTCGACTTACGACTCCGTGCATATTTAAGCGCAGTCGATCCATCCATATATTGTTGCCCAGCAGAAACATAAAAAGTCGAATAACCACCATATACATTAGGGTAGCTCGTATCATAAATTTCTTTCTCAACATAAACATCAAGCCCTCCAAGAGTATCAACAATATCAACAAAAGCCTGCATATCCACAACCACATATTTTTCCGGCAAAATACCCAGAATATCATAAGTAATCTGCTTAACATGATCACCTCCGTAAAGGTTATAGTGCTCGTTAATTTTTCGCCCATTAACAGATAGATCACGAGGAATCGAAATCAAAGAAACCGTCTCAAGATCAGAATTAAAACTTGCAACCATAATCGTATCCGTAAGCGCTCCATGAGTCCCAAGAATCAAAACGTCAAAAGTATCGTCACTAGAAACCGTACTTTCAGTCACAACGCTATCAACAACCGTTCGCAGAGAGTCAATGTCTTCCACCAGAGCATCAACATCAAGATCACTCCCCTTTAGATTATCAACATCACCTCCCAAAACCATTATCGCATTACGATCTTCAAGAATCTCCTGATAAAGCTGAACATTCTCTTCCTTGAGTTCACCAACCTCGCGAATAAGCGCATCTACTTGGAGGTTTTTTGAAACAATGTCTGTAGAAACAACATCCTGCAAATAGACGAACCCTGAGAATACTGTTCCTAGAGCCAGCACAAGCGAGAATATTGCGATCTCTAACATCCTATGATGGCCATGGATATCGAATTTATTTTTCATTTTTTTCGTTTTTAGACTCAGGTGTATTGCTTCCGATTGGCGGAGGTGGCGGAACTTTTTTGTCCGATTTATCTAAAATTTTACCTACGTCTTTTTCTTTCTTCTCCTCAGAAACGAGCCCTTTTTCTTTAAGCTTATCTTTGAAAGTTTTGTCGTCTTTGGTAGAAGCAAGATCTATTCCAATTCGAGCAGTGATCTCTTGATCTACAAAAACTCTTTTTCTGCCATGCTTCATTCTTGAGTATTGCTTCGCTATTTCTCGGATCTTCTTGTTCGCATCAGACACATCGTAAATTGTCTCGAGCGAGAACGGCCTTGTTGTGGCGCTATTAACATTAAGCTTGAGGTATGCCTTGTAGTTAGCAATTCCAATAATATCTTGTTCTGTAAGGACAGGAGCATACTCCTTAGCAAGGTATTCAGCATCGTCTGCACCTACTTTAAATGATTGAAGCGTACCAACGTTACCAAACACCGCATCACGGATTTGAGAGCTTGTATTGCCAAATTTAGAGGTAACCAGCTGGTTGATATATTGGTGAGCCATAATCAGATTCAAGTGGTATTTACGAGCCTCAGAAAGGATCGAACAGAAACTGTCAGTCGCAAAGTTTTGGAACTCATCCACATAAAGATAAAAATCCGCACGTTCATCCTCTGGAGTATCAACACGACTCATCGCAGCCATCTGAATTCTAGCAACGATCACAAGACCAAGAAGCTGCGTATTAAGAGCTCCAAGCTTACCTTTTGACAGATTAATAAGCAGAATTTTTCGCTCATCCATACATTTACGAACATCGAACGCAGACTTGGTTTGCCCAATCGTATTACGCATTATCGTATTTGTAATAAAAGGACCAAACTTACTCGAGAAATAAGGAATCATCTCCTGTCTTTCACGATCACCAGTATTAGCATATTCGTGCTCCCAGAACGACTTCACAACAGGGTTTGTCACCTTGCTGACCTTATATTTCATGAACTCGTCATCAGTAAACATACGCGGAACATCGATAAGAGTCGCCCCCTCATCCTTATCTTCCATAAGGGTAAGACACGCATTTCGGAAATAGTGCTGGATACGAGGTCCAAATATTTCATCTCCAAATATCTTAATAAAAATCTCGGTAGCCTGAGAAGAAGCCATATCCTGTTGTTCAGGAGTTTCAGCCTCAAGCAGGTTAAGCCCCATCGGACGTTCTTGATCTGCAGGATTAAATACAATCACATCTTTAACACGATCTTTCGGGATGTATTGCAGAATATCCTCAATCAAATCACCATGAGGATCAACCACACAAACACCATCACCATTCGCAATATCTTGCCTAACAATAGAACTAATAAACGACGATTTACCAGTACCAGTTTGTCCAATAATGTAGTGATGTCTTCGACGATCTTTTCTCTTGAATTTAATCATCCTCTTCTCTCCACGATACAGGTTGTAACCAAGTGTAATCCCCTCTTCTGGCAGAACTGTTGGGGCAGGTACAACTTTGTATTTAAGCCATTTAATAATCGGAGTGTAATTGTATCGACTATTCGGAAAGTGGAAAATAGACGCAAGCTCCTCTGCTACCAAGATCGAAATCTTTTCTCCAAGCCTAAAGACTCTGTTTTGGAAATTCCACTTAATCCATGGTGTATTAATAGCATCGAAGAAAATCATTCGACGAGCCTGGAACCAGTTAGAAGAAGCGTCTTTGAAAACATTAAAAGCAACAAACAAATTACTAACAATTTGCTCAGCTTTAACCGCATTTGTAGAAGACGCAAACACACGAATACATCCTCGGAAACCAACATCACTCGCCTTTTCACCAATTCTTTTCGCAACCTCTTCATCAGTCTGAAGCATACGAACATAAGAGTCACCACTAGAAGCTCCTGGAGCGTTTGTCCCCTTAACGTTGTCGTATCCAAGCACAAGCGTCACCAGAGCGGTATTCAAATGCCCAATAATAGGGATTTTGCTTAAGAAACCACCTGATGAACCTTTTTTACCTTTGAAGAAGTCGGTACCAAATTTATTAGCCTTTTTTTGCCATTTATTATTCTCAGGATGAAGAATTATCTGAATCGCAGCTTTCTCATCATCGCTGAGTTTCGACATTACGTTTGTAAGATCATTTAACGGATCATTCTCGATGTTTTTGTAGCTTTGAGTTGGATACCAAAAACCACGTTTTTGATACATGTAATACCCCTTGATGTAGTTCTTTTTCTTAGGGTCGTCATTTTCAAGATGATAAGGCGCCTCATTAAAAACCTGTATATCAGCCGATGGATAAAAAGACGTAATCTGTTTCTCAACGATATCCACATAATGCTCATCTGTAACCACATAAAAAGAAAGCTCCTTTTTCTCTACAAAAAGCTCAAAAGATACCCACGCATTCTGGAAAAGCATCACGCGAATCCGATTACGAAGCGTAAGTTCTCTGATCTCATGCAAGCCACGATAAAGCTGCTCCATCTCTCCAATTTTCTCCCGGAAGTCCTTTTCGGTCGCCTTCTCTTTGTCCTTCTGCGAATCCTCACGAGGAAGAGAAACAAGAATAAACCTCTGATGCTTTCGACGATGCAAATGATACCAAAGCCGAAGCGCTTTCCAGAAGAGCTTCCAAAATACGATGAAGACCACGATCGCTATCGCTCCCCACAGTAGCCAAATTGTCTCGAATGAATCCATGTAGTTTTTTCTCTGATTTAAATCTAAATATTATAACAGAAAAACCCAACCTGGGCAACAGGTTAAGGCCTTAGTGGCTCGGGGAAGAGCTTGACGTATTACAGAAGCGACGCCTGCCTGTACTTGCGATATAGGAGGTCTGCCAACTGGAGTGGTTCTGTTATTCCGTTGTGAGCGAATTCATGGTGGATTTTGCAGAGTGGTGTGATTGAGTCGTGTGACTTGCTCGTAGAAAATCTATCACGATGATGAATAACCTCAGATGGCCTATTGCAACCGGGATGCGAGCATTTTTCGGAGAGTTGGCGACGTTGTTTTGCTGGAATATATCTAGACAATGTTTTTGATGGTTTGTCGCGTTTTGTCCCGGGACATTTCGCGACAACTCCCCCTTTTTGTTGTGTAGTCTTTCTTAAAAGTGTTCGAAGTGCCTCTTTATTGTTTTGTATACCTGATTCTTTTTTGAATTTCAGAAGCATAAACTCCATTTCGTCATCAAGTTCGATAGTAACTTTTGGTTTAACGTCTCCCCTCACCTCTCTTCGCAGCTCGGCAAGACTCGACTTACTCATATTTTCCACCTTATCAGCCCACATCTCATCCGTCTCCTTAGTCGCAATATTCGCAACAATCGCAACCTTATGTACACCTTGTGTCTCGATTGCTTTTTGCAGACATGGCTTATCCTCCAATTTGCGATCCAGCTTCAAAGCCTTCTCTACAACACCATGCGAAAGCCCAGCAAATTTCCCCGCATATTCATAAATAGTCGCACACCCATGACCGCGATATATTTCCGACTTATATATCTCTGGCAAAAGCGCCAAAAGCTGATATGTAATTCGGTTCCTTTTACGCCCTAATTGCACGAATTTTTTGTGTATTTCCATGTGGCAATAATACCACATTCAACAGGAGTAACCCACGAAAATGTGTCACGAATTTTTGACAGTATGCTCGCCAGATACACTCTCAAACCGCCCACCAAAAACCTTCTGAACAGCCTCCAAGCATCTTCTCTCTTGCTCAGGATCCACCCAAACATCATTCGGAAGCTCCCTCATCGCACGAAGCCTACATGCGGAAGGCATTCCATCAATCAACTCAGCTAATTCATCTTGTCTTTTTTCTAGACTCATAATTTGTTCTTAAAATACCCCACAAGCTCCTCAATCTTCACTCTTTCCTGCGACATAGAATCACGATCACGAACAGTTACGCTGCCGTCCTCAAGCGACTCAAAGTCAAAAGTGATACAGAAAGGAGTTCCGATCTCATCCTGACGACGATAACGTTTACCAATCGACCCCCTAAGATCGTACTCACAAGCAAATTCACGACTTAACGCCTCAAAAACTTTCTTAGCATCTTCATCCAATTTCTTCTGAAGCGGCAAAACAGCCACTTTAACAGGAGCAATTTTTGGATCAAACTTCATAACAACACGCTCTTCTTCCTCAGTATAAGCATCAAGCAAAATCACAAGAATTGTACGCTCAACACCAAATGAAGGCTCAATAACATGAGGAACAAAAGGCTCCTCTCCCTCTTCGAAATAAGTCATCTTCTCTCCGCTGAATTCTTGGTGACGAGAAAGATCAAAATTTGTTCTGTAAGCAAGACCCATAAGCTCTCCCCAACCAAACGGGAATTCGTATTCTATATCCTTAGTTTTTTTAGAGTAGTGCGAAAGCTCATCCGACTCGTGATCACGGAAACGAAGCTTAGACTCATCAAGCCCAAGCCCAAGATAAAAGCTCCAGCATTCCTTCTCCCATTCGTCAAAACTTGTCTCCCAAGTCTCTTCACGAACAAAATACTCGATCTCCATCTGCTCAAATTCACGGGTTCTAAACGTAAAGTTACCAGGAGTAATCTCGTTTCGGAACGCTTTACCAATCTGACCAATCCCAAAAGGCAATTTTTTACGAGAAGTGTTCAGAACACTTTTGAAATTCGCAAAAATCCCTTGAGCAGTTTCCGGTCTCATATAAATATCACGAGCTCCATCCTCAGTAACACCTTGTTGAGTCTTAAACATAAGGTTAAAAGCACGTGGCTCAGTCCATTCCAGAGCCCCACACTTAGGACATTTGATTTCGTTATCCATAATAATCTTCAAAATCTCCTCATTTGGCTTGCCATCAACAACTTGTCCTAATGCCTCCTCAATCAACTTATCTCCACGGAAACGCTCTTTACACGCCTTACAATCCATCATCGGATCAGAGAAGTTCTCAACATGCCCAGAAGCCTCCCAAACTCGTGGATTCATCAAAATCGACGCATCAAGACCAACCATATCCTCACGTCCTCGAACAAAGGTATCCCACCAAAGATCTTTTAGGTTTTTCTTGAGCTCAACACCATAAGGACCATAGTCCCAAGTGTTCGCAAGCCCTCCATAAATCTCTGATCCAGGAAATATAAAACCTCTGCGCTTACAAAGCGACACAACCTTTTCCATAAGATTATCTGACATGTTTTTGTTTAATTAAAAAGATACGCCGAAAATATACAACAAATTAACGTTTCAGCATACCCAATTGGCTCAAAATTCCAGGCAAATCATTCCTCAACATATACTTACCTGCATGCGGAACCTTTCCACCTTCACCAAGATGCAAATGAGTTTCATATGTAAAATACCCATCCTCATTATTCATAATAAAACATGCCGACCCCACTACCACACGACAAACCTCACGATTTCCATGCCAAAATATCTCAACATCAAGCCGATTACCACCTACTGCAATCATATTCAAAATTTCAACAAGCCTCCTATATTTAGGTTTAGAACGGATATACTCTTTCATCTCAAGAACGTCCTCGGTATCACCAGGCAACGGATCAAGAATCGTACTTTTCTTTTTCCAAGCACCAATCTCTTGGATAATATAACGCCTCATCGCTGTAAGCTTGTCCGAGACCTGAACCTCAAGATTCACACGCCCAACAAACTTGGGCTCAAAAAGTGTTTTCAAAAAAGCAATCGACCCAGCTTCAGTTAGCATCTTTTCATCTCCATTAGCAGAGACATAACACCCCTGAAGAACCTCACAATTTGGAGACATCTTAAACAAATAATACTCACACGCATAATCACCACAACCCAGATCATAACCTGGACCGGCAACAATAATCTGCAAATTGCCACCAGGCACACCGGTTACAAGCGCAGGATTACCAGGCCTCTGAATACCTATCAGCTTTTCAGCTAATTCGTACAGTTTAGACCGTATTTTGGATTCATTTGGTGATTCCATATTTAAATCATAAAAAAGGTCCTTACCATACCAAATCCACCTCCAATTGTCCACCAATCTGTCATCTGTCATCTGTCATCTATAATCTGCTATCTAACTGAACCTCCCACCAAGGCCTCCCACCCATCTCAATATAACGAGTAGAATCCTTGAGCGCCTCTCCACAATTAGAAGTACCAATCACTGTAATCCCCTGTTCTTCAATACACCTTTTAATAAATGCTTGAGCATGTTTAGCATTCGCAAGATTTTCATGAACCTGACTCTTTACCTTGTTAGAAACGTTTTCACCCATATAATGACAATCTCCTACACGAAAAATCGGCCGATCTATTTCATGAACAATTATCAAAGGTCTAGGATGCCCCGTAATACGAACATTAGTTCTTGTTAAATATTCAACTAACTGATGCCAACCCACCAAACTAATTATATCCCCAGTAAAAACAACTTCATGCACTCTAGGTCTTTGCGAAATCATCATTTGAATCAAAGTATCAACCGAAACAGTCTTCCCAAGCCCAGGATCCCCTCTCAAAATAGTCAACCCAGACGCAACAGGAAATTGATGAAAATGCGAAAGCATCGAATATGCAATTTGCTCAAGAGCTTCAACCTGTTCTTCCTGCACAGGAGCACGCCCATCAAATCTCAATAAATGCTTGTCGGAATACGATGTTACCGGTGGGTCAATTCCAGGCCCCCATGGACTTAGTCCACGTACACTCGAACTCCCGCTGGCATAAACACCATTACCTCTCGGCTTAACAAGCCGCCCTTCGAACTCATGCAAACCACTCACCATCCTAGAAGCATCCGCCCTAAGATTAACCTCTCTCTGTCTCCAGAATTCATCCCCAATTCGTTCAATAGCCTCATCATTTAACCCAGGAATTTTAACAACATGAAAAGGCAATCCATCCTGCAGAGGCCAAGGAAAGTTAGGCCCTTTTCCGCTCATCCGACACATACGACCAACCAGTATTTTCATAGCAGCCTCTTGAGACATCATATCAATCAACTCTTGCAACCTCGCATCCCTAACAGCAACAGTCAAAGGTCTAAATTCCTCACCTTTATCCAGAATCTCTGTAACATAACGCGTAAGCTCCTTTCTTAGAGTATACAAATCCCGATACAAAACCTCGTATTGGCGTTTAACAGAAGGCTCAACATAAGAAGAATAGGCATTCCTAGCCAAAGTACCCTGGTTTTTACGCCCTCCCTCCATAACAAAAAGCATATTTTGGTCTTCTGCCATTAATTTCGCAACAGCAACCACAACAGGCTCCATTGATTCCCTAAGAGCCTCAGTAAAAACTCCCCTAGTAAGCAAATCATTAAACGCAGGCTTTTCCATAAAAAAATAAAATTACAAAAACAGGCCATTGATTATGACAAGCTCCAGACCTACTGTCTAAATCTTGCTTTCCAGCGAAATCGTCACAGGCCCATCATTTACGAGCGAAACCTCCATCATTGCACCAAAAACCCCCTGTTGGACATCAATGCCCTCAGAACGACAAGCCTCACAAAACTCCTCATAAAGCGCGTCGGCAATTTCTGGCGGCGCCGCATCAATAAAGCTCGGACGATTACCTTTTTTGGTATTTGCAAAAAGAGTGAATTGAGAAACAACAAGCAAAGATCCCGAAACATCCTTGAGAGACAAATTAAACTTACCTTCCTCGTCCGAAAACACACGCATTCCAATAATTTTGCGAACCAAATAATCGATATCGGAACTACTATCTTCTTTGCCAACACCGAGGAGCACCAAAAAACCGCCATCAATAGCGCCTTTTACTTCCCCGTCAACAGATACAGAAGCCTTGCTAACGCGTTGTAAAACAGCTTTCATTAAGCAGCAGGTTGTTGTGGTTGTTGAGCCGCAGCTTGTTTGTTACGGAAATCTAGAACTGCATTTTGGAAAACTTTCAAGAAAGATTCTGCAGTTTTGTGAGTCATGTTAACTCTTTGAAGAACTTTCACAACTTTTTCAGCGCCTCCAGGGACAAGATATCCGAAGTCAATAACAACCTCGTTACCAGAAACATTAACAGAAACAGCGTTTGCATAGATTCCAGCTTGAGCTTCCTCAGCAACTACAACTTTTACTTTCCCTTGAGCACCTTGTGCTCCAGCTTGTTGATCAGTCATTTTTTTTAAATTAAAAAATATTTAACGCTCAATATTTAAACACAAACTCCCTCTACTTACCAGCTAACTGCCCACAAGCAGCATCAATACCCTGACCTAAACTTACTCTAATAGTCACTGGCACACGATAAGTCTCCAAAATCCGCTTGAACTCCTGCAAATTCTCATCACGAGACCTTTTAAAGCGATTACCGTCCGTGTAGTTGTAAGGAATCAGATTTACATGACAAAGCTGTCCTTTACAGAGCTTACCGAGCTCATGAGCATACACAACATCATCGTTAATACCATCAAGCATTATGTACTCATAAGAAACACGCCGATGAGTTTTCCTGATATATTCATTCACAGCATCCATAAGATCATCAATTGAATATTTTTGAGCCACAGGCATAAAATTCTGCCTCAAATCCTGCAAAGGAGCATGAAGAGATATAGCAAGATTAACCTGCAAACCTTCATCAGCAAGCTTCAAGATCCCAGGAACAATACCAACAGTAGAAAGAGTCATATGCCTCGCACCAAGACCAAAACCACGCGCATCATTCAAGTGACGAATAGCACGCATGACGTTTTCATAATTATTAAAAGGTTCTCCCATCCCCATAAAAACCACATTCGTAATTCCTTCTTCTGCAAAATAAAGAACCTGATCTGCGATCTCTTCATATGTAAGATTCCTCTTAAAACCCATCTTTCCAGTCGCACAAAAATGACATCCCATCGCACATCCGACCTGGCTAGACACACAAACCGTTTTTCGACCATCCTTGTACCTCATCAAAACCGCTTCTATCTTCTTGCCATCTTTTTTACAACGGAACAAAACCTTCTGCACCTCGCCATCAGCTGACAATGATGCATCCTTCTCTTCAATCGAAAAAACTGGGACATTCTCTTCGAGAAACTCCCTCAATCCAGCTGGCAAAGTTGTCATGTCGTTATAACTAGTGACACCGTTTTTGCAAACCGCACGCAAAACTTGATCTGCACGAAAAGCAGGGTGGCCATTCTCCGCAAAAATTTCCTTTAATTCTTGATAGTCTTTCATATTTTCTGTCATAAAAATTTGACACCTCAGATGGTACACCAAACCTGTAATTCTAAAAAGATTAATTTAATGTCACAAAAACGTTACACATATTAGGCGCTGACGGCTTGCACAAGGGATTTGTTGTGATAAAAAATAGAGTCACCTACCATTTGAAAACTCAAAACCATGAAGATTCTCACAATCGCGGATTCTCCGATCCACCATGTTTCAGAACATCTAGAATCTATGGGGATAGAAACGCAAACAATCACTCCGAACGAATTAAACACCGTTTGGCTTTCACAGTTTCACGTTATCTATATACAAAATATCCACGACCGCACCGACTACAAAAACCTCTTAATAAAAATACGAAATCTAAACTGGCAAATCCCAATCCTATTACCCTATCCAGCTCCAGACAAAATAAACAACTCATTCCTAATACCAAAGGACATCACTCCAAACGAACTGGCCCTCACAACAATCTCCCTATTAAGAAGCAGAAACAAAAAAAAGAACCGTAAACTAAAATACAAAGACCTTATACTCGACCCTTCCAGACGAGTTGCAAAGAGAAGAAATCAAAAAACCGAACTTAGACAAAAGGAGTACGGGATTTTGGAAATAATGATGCGCAATCCCGAAACAACAGTCACAAAAGACCAAATCGTAGAGCAACTTTGGGACAGCGGAACCATCCTTCTAAGCAACACATTAACAGTTCATATGTCTCGATTACGAGAAAAAATCGACAAAGGATTTACAAAAAAACTTATCCATACAATCCCTTGCGTAGGGTACAGACTCGAGCAAATCGATTAAAATTGCGATATATACGATATCTTTGACTCGCGTGCAACATGTGTGGTAAATTTCGAAGTACTCTAGTCCTATATCTCGTAAAACAAAATAAACATGACCACAGCCACACCAAACTTCACGGTCAACAACAATGTAACTGCAGGAGATATACAGTTACGAGAGTTGATCGGGAATCTTTTGATTGTGCTGAATGACAAAGAAAAGCACATCATCGAGCATCGTTTCGCTTTAAATCAACAAAAGAAACAAACGCTTGAGCAAATCGGACAAAAATTTTCTGTGACACGTGAGCGCATCAGACAAATCGAGAAAAACGCACTCAAAAAACTTGCTAGAAACGCACAAAACACAGATCTACGAACGCTAAACGAATATGCGAAAAGCATCATCAAAAAACATGCAGGTATCACAACTGAAGAAGGCTTAACAGCCATCATTCTAAACTCGTTGGAGAACATTTCTGCTGCAGAGATCAATGAGCTAAAACTTGCACTAGCGCTAGACCCTGAACTAGAGAAAATCTCAAACACAATCAATTACGAACCAAACTGGAGACTAAAAGCAATTCCTTTCCGAACAGTAAAAGACATCACTGAAACAAGCATCAAAGTACTAAGAGCAAAGAAAGACGTAATGACAGCCGAGGAACTAATTGCAAAAGCTACAGAGAAACTGTCTGCACAAGTAGAACCACAGTTGATCGTAAGCACTCTAAAAATCGACAAACGAATCAAATTCACAGAGAGCGGAATTGGACTTAAGAGCTGGAGACACATCAACCCACGAACTCTTCGTGACAAAATCCAGTTCATTCTTCAAAAGGAGAACAAACCAATGCACTTCGTAAAGATCGCCAACCTAATAAGTGACTCAGAATTCGACAAGAAAACTGTAAACACTCAGGCGGTTCACAACGAACTAATCAGAAACAACGATTTCGTACTAATCGGACGTGGAATTTATGCTCTATCAACATGGGGATACAAACCAGGAACAGTTTCTGACATCATCGAGAAAATTCTTGAAGGCGGAAAAACAATGTCTCGTGAAGACATTATCAAAGCCGTACTAAAACAACGCCAAGTAAAAACAATCACTATCTACCTAAACCTAAAGAACAAGAAACAGTTCAAAAAGGTTGGAAAAGATAGCTACACACTAGCGTAAACAAGAAAAACATGAATACAAAACCAGCTTCAAACGAGGAAGTTCGCGACAACGACAAAGAAGAGAGGAAACCAAGAAGGTTCCTCACAGAAGAAGACGTGCCAGGACTACCACCAGTACCAAACGAGGCTTTAGAATACTGGCTAGATGATCTGGACAAAGAACAAACGTAAACTAAAGTTCTTTAGACCTTTGAAAGGCTGCTTCGGCAGCCTTTTTTAATGTCTCTCCCCATCCATCATCAGAAAGAACATTAAGAGCCGCTTCAGTTGTTCCACCTTTCGATGCAACACGAGAAATCATGACTGCAGGATCCTCGCCTTTCGCAGCTTCAAGAGAGCCTTCAATAAGCCCATCAACAGCTTTACGAACAATCGCCGGATCAAACCCCATCTCAACACCTTTATCAATCAGAGGTCGCATAAATTCATACAAATAAGCAGGTCCAGAACCGGTCAAAGCTGTCATCTTGTCAATTTCGTCATCATTCGCCACTTCAATCGCAACACCAAAGCTTTCAAGTAGTTCACGAACAAACTCCTTTTCATCTTCTGTAACCAACTCACTCGCAACCCAAGAGCTCACGCTTTTCCCATTCGCAGCTCCAAGATTCGGCATCACGCGCACAGCCCGGCCAGGCAAATCCGCCAAAGGCACACCAGCCATAATCGAAATCACAAGTTTATCACCAAAATCAACACTCATATCACGATAAGTCTGAGGTTTAACCGCCAAAATCACGGTATCACAAGCCTCAACAAGACCTTCAACCGAAGACGCCAATTCCAATCCAAGAGCTTCAACTTTGGATGAGTCCAAATCAAATCCAACCGTAATCATCCCAGAACTGCGCACAATCGCACCTCCCATATTTCCGCATCCGATTATTCCTATTTTGTTCATATTATTTTTATTAGTCGCGAATCGCAGGTCGCGAGTCGCAAGTTTATATAATTACAACTACCTAGCCAAGTAATCCGCACTTACCTGCCATTTATAAGTCGTAAGCTCTCCTATCCCCATTGGCCCACGGGCATGAAGTTTTTGAGTGCTGATACCAATCTCTGCACCGAGTCCAAACACTCCACCATCAGTAAATCGTGTAGAGGCATTAACGTAAACCGCAGCCGCATCAACACGTTCCAAGAACTCACGTGCATTTTCAGCATTGTCAGTCAAAATCGCCTCAGAGTGCTTAGAACTATATTTGGTAATATGTGCTATTGCCGAATCGAGAGAGTCCACAATTTTCACAGACATTTGCATTGAGAGAAACTCTTTACCAAAGTCCTCAGGTGAAGCTGCAGCAACCCAGTCTTGATTGTATTTAGCCAATATAAATTCCAAAGACTCATTATCAGCATAAATTTTCACCTCATGCTGCTCCAGCTCAGGCAAAACTGCACCTAGAAAGTCTTCCATCACATCTTTATGCAAAATCAAAGTATCAAGTGCATTGCAAACAGAAACACGCTGAGTTTTCGCATTCACAATAACTTCGACTGCACGTGAAATATTTACTTCGCTATCAACATAGGTATGAACAACACCCGCACCTGTTTCGATCACAGGCACACGAGAATTTTCACGAACCATATCGATAAGCCCTCGCCCACCTCGTGGAATAATCACGTCAATGTATTCATCAGCTCGAAGCATCTCTGCAACAAGCTCACGTTCAACTCCAAGAATAGATACAGAATCAACATCCAAATCAGCCTCAGACAAAGCCGCGTTAATCAAATCTTCGAAAACCTTATTTGTTTCATAAGCCGCAGATCCTCCTCTAAGAACCGCAACATTTCCAGATTTAATACAAAGAGCTGCAACATCAATAGTTACATTTGGCCGAGCCTCATAAACAATGCCTATAACACCAAGAGGCACAGACACTTTTTTCAAATTTAAACCAGATGCATCACGCTCTTCAAGAATACGACCAAGAGGGTCATCCATCTCTTGAATTTCAACAAGACTATCTGCAATCCCTTGAATCCGCCCCTCATCAAGCTTAAGCCGATCATAAAGAGGATTCCCATGGTCCATCTTCTTCAAATCTTTTTCGTTACCAGTCAAAATAAGCTCCATATTGTTTTCAAGCTGGCCTTTTAAGGCTACAAGAAATTCATTTCGCTTCTCAAGAGGTTCGTTTTTAAGTTTTTGAGCAGCATCCGCTGCATTCTTCAAGATTTCTGTAAGCTCCATAAGGTTAAATTTAAATTTTAAAGTTTTTTCATATGTCTTATGTCTATACCAACAAAATATTATCCACATGTATCACCTCTTTCTTACCGGTTTTTTTCGAGCTATCCAAAGCTTTTTTTAAATCTTCACTTGAGTAATTAGTAAGACCTATTGCTATATTCACTCCATTTTCACTATAAACATCAATCGTGTCACGCACCTCAAACTTGCCTTCAATGCTTTTAATCCCTGGTAAAAGCAAACTCTTCTTTGATAACAAAGCTTTAGCAGCCCCTTCATCAATAATGATTTTTCCAAAAGAAAGAGCTCCAGCATGAAGCCATTTTTTAAATCTGTTGAGCTGTTTTTTCTTAGCTAAAAATCTAGTACCTACAAAGTGCTCATCCAAAGCCGCGCCAAGCAAATTACCGCGCCTTTTCCCATTAATTATAAATCCTTCAGCACCATATTGCGTCGCCATCTTAACAGCCTGAAGCTTCGTCAACATTCCACCCATCCCATGATCACTAATCGAATCCCCGCACATATCAAATATTTCCTCGTCGATGTCAGAAACCTCTTTGACAACCTGGGCACAAGTATTAGTTTTTGGATCACAATCAAAAAGACCTGATACATTTGAACAAATCACAAGCTTTTGAGCCTCCATCGCAACTGCAATCAGTGCTGCAAGTTCATCATTATCACCAAAACGCAATTCCTTATCTGCAATAACATCATTTTCATTCACAATTGGAACAATTCCATTCGCCAAAGCCTCACTTATCACAGCTCTCATCGAAAGAAATCTTCGCCTCTCAGAGAAGTTATGACGCTCAAGTAAAACCTGAGCAACCTTAAGCCCCTCCTTCGAGAAAAAATCAGCATAATAGTGCATCAAACGAGCCTGCCCAACAGAAGCAAGAACCTGCTTTCGAAGCACCTTGTCTTTGATGTTTTTTCCAGCAAAAATCTCCTTACCCGCACCCATCGCACC
This sequence comes from uncultured Candidatus Peribacteria bacterium, assembly GCA_964603905.1. Lineage (GTDB taxonomy): Bacteria > Patescibacteriota > Gracilibacteria > UBA1369 > UBA12470 > CAZRWH01. Next base: position 18,069 of record CAZRWH010000018.1, read on the forward strand.
ACTACTCACAAGAACCACTTTCCACCCATTGCGCCAAAGTTCAGAAATATCCTTGGCATATCTCTTTAGGACACTTAGGTCAAGATCGTGATCTTCATCGAGAAGGACTTGAGTCCCAACTTTCACAACAATAACGCCTTTTGTGCGATTTTGTGACAAAAAGTCAGCAACAGCCTGTCTAGGAATCCGGAAAGACTTCCCTATCTTTTTGGCCTCTATTTTACCCTGCCTAATATAAAGATAAAGAGTCCTAACTTTTATACCGAGTCTATCAGCAGCCTCCTCGGTAGAGAGAAAATCATTAACTGTCATTAGCAAATTTGTTAGTTACAAAAGAATTATAGTGACAAATAGTGACATTATCAAGGGCAAAAGCCGCGATCCAAGCAATCTACTCCACCACGACTAAACAAAAAATCAACTCCAAGTAGTACTCACCACAACTGTTTTTATGGTAAAAGATTCGCCTATGCCAACGAACACATTAGACAACCAGGAATTAGCAGTACAAACACCCGAGACGTCACCAGATGTTATATCTCGGCAAACGCAAGAACGAGCATTAGCGGCAACCGAAACCGAAGAAACAGATAAGCTTTTAGAACACTTCTCGCTGCACAATCTAACAAGCACAAGAGGATCAATACTTTACCAAGTTCAAAGTCACGACATAGAGATAGGAGGACGACACTGGGAAGACACCAAGATGCCACAGCCTTTAGAGCAAATCCCCGAACAAAAGCTGATCTTCAAGATACTACAGAACCCATTAAACGACATCAAAAGAATTAGACAAAGACAGTCGTTAATAGAATCACTTTATTCATTCCCCGGTCTAGACGCATCAGTCGAACAAAAACAAGGTTGCTACAATATCTGCGAAGGATTCGACTATATTTTCGCGCTAATACAAATCGACGAATATAACCGATCAATGGCACTTTATTCGTACAAACACGGAAACCACCCAAGTGCCGAAGCAGCAGTCACTAGAGGCATCGAACTGATAAAAGAAGGAAAAGTATTTTTGGAGCAATTAATAGCTTCACTAGAAGAATCACAAAACCCATTCGTAAAAAAAGTTGTAGAAGAACTTAAGAACCTACTATCAACAATTTCAGGAATAACAAAAGAGTATATCGACGCAACGGACTACAGCGACCTAGAAAAAGAACTTGGACAAGCTGCACAAAAAGCAAAAAGCACGATAAAAAACGCCGGTGTATTCCTAGAGTTCGCCAAACTTGCACGAGATGAAGGCTATGGAAAAGCTGAATACGACCCAAACCAACCTTACACATACTCGCAAGGATGGAACCCTCTCCGCAAAAAAGAAGAGGAAGTCCTAAACGACTCCCCTGCCCCACATCAAACAGTTGTGTATTCAGGACCAAATCAATCCGGAAAATCACATAGCGGACTCAAGAGAGAATTCATGATCCAAGCGCAAGCTCAGTCTTTTGGATACGGAGCATTTACAGAAGGAAATTTCGATATTCGCGACTCATTCCACTACATCGACAGAGCAACAACAGACCACAGACACAACCTAAGCGCATTCGGAAAAGAAGTAGAAGGACGTAACAGAGCCATCGAGTCACTTGGAGAAAAACCTTTCATCTGCATCGATGAAGGATGGTCAACAACGTCAGAAACCGATCAGTACAAACTACTAGTCGGAGAAGTACTATTTTTAAGATCAAAAAGAGCAAAACTTCACTTAGCAACACACAACGGAAAAGCTATTGCCCGGCTTCATGAACAAGACCAAGAAACAGGGGTTTACAACTTCCAAACAACAACAGACGAGAAAGGAGAACCTATATACTCAAGAAAACTAAGACAAGGCCCAGACGACTCAAACGCACTCGCAGTCGCAAGATACATCGGACTACCTCTAAACCTAGTAGACACCGCTGAAAAATACCTGTCTGGCGACGAAATAGAAGCAGTTCCACCAAAGGGCACATACCGAAAACTGAAAGAATACAAAGAAGCAAAACGAGAAAAACTCAAAGGAAAACCTGCCTCACCTGCAGAATGCATCGGAATACTAAGACCAGGTGAATACCGTGAGGACAAAGCATCAAAAGTCCTTAGACTTCTCAGCGAAGACAATGACTTCAAAGTACCACCTAAAGGATTGCCTAGAATCCAAGCACCAAACGTCAAAATCAGCGGATGGGAGCCAGGTGTAGAAAAAGGGGCAAGCAATTTTATATTTAGCGCATTAACAGAACTAAAAGCACCGAAGCCAAAACAAACTGTCGAACGAAGAGGAATGTTCACAGAACTTGCAAAGAACGATAAATATAGAGAAGTAGCAGAAATAACAGAGATGGCCCTAAGACAGATCAAATTTCTAGAGAAGATGCAATACATAAGCCGACAATTAATGCAGTTCAATCTAAGCTTATGCCCATTCGAGCATCACTCCCCTAGCGGAATAGACGGTATCGACGCTGCAATAACATTCCTAGAACTTAACGCAAAACTTCTAGGCGACGATTTTGCCCTAAAAAAAGAACTAGAAAAAGCAAGAACACTCAGAGAAGCTTACAGACTAGCGACAGACACCGTAGATTCCCGTTCAATCGACGAGATATGCGCAATTACTGACCGGATAGGATCAGAAGCAGTAAACGACCCAAAAATACGAGACCTATTCTTCAAAGTAGCAACAGATGAACCAGACGACGACAGATGGGAACCAGGAGTTTTAACAATAAGCAGACTAGAACAATACTTATGGTGGGCAAACGACAAAGATTGCATGCGAAAGTATGACGATGCTGATTACAAGAAATTACAACAATCTTCAAGAAAGTTCACACGAGGAACACAAAACGTCATACAAGACCCCGAACAGAAAAAAGCGGACATAAACAAAATAATCGAAAAATTCGGAGAAGATGAACCTGAAAAATGGAGCGACAAAATCACCGTTAATCGCGTTCGAGCTCTAAGAGACCGCATAATCCGACTCTTGAAGACTGACGGCTGGAATGAAGAGCTAAGACATTCTCACAGTGTATGTGGAGACACAATAATGGCTATGCTTGCAGCACAACGCGAGCTACAAATCGACGACCCTCAAATATGCGCACTTGCCGGAAAAGAACAAAGCCAAAGTAGCATATACAACTATCTACACGACGAAGCCAGCGAAGCAACAAGATCGTGGTATCTTAACCAGAAAATACCACCAATCACAATTTTCGAAGCGGACCTAGCCTCAACAAGACCTGAAATCAAAAAACTTCTTGATTTTCACATAAAACAAGAGTCAAACGACCCGCTCTGGAGTCGTGACCGAGAAAACGACTGGGTAGGATCAAAAATCTACACAGCATTGGTAGTAGACATCCTAGCCGATCCGGAAGACCATGTACGCAAGTTAATCGACCTTTTACGAAGCTATGAAGCCGTACACCTACACCAACTCGCAAACTACCTAGAAGAAGTGACCATCCGCAGCTTTTTCCGAACACCTTTGCACATATCCGCAACTGACGACAAAGCGAGAAGAAGACATAGCGCCTACGACGGGGAAAAAGACGAACCTGTAGATTTTTCATCCGTGCCACTAATCCACGGACCAACATTGGTTAAAAGAATTCAAGACATATTCGAACGCCAAGCTGGAAAATCTTACAAAAAAGTCCAAGAGCTATCAAAAAGAGGAGCACTCCTCAGAGCACAATTTGCAGACGCTGAACAGGCGCAGCAAGTACAAGAAATAGTTCGAGTATACAAAGCCATGACAACCAGTGATTTTGCAAGAGTAGCTGACTCAAACCGAAATTCAGTTGGGTCTATAATCACCAACTTCTACTTCCTAAAAAAAGGAAAAGCAAATAGATATCACCAAAAACTATCAAAAAACAGCAGATACCACAAACAATATATTTCACGCCTCAACCGAGACAATGTATTCGAGATACTCCAAGAATTTATCGAAAACGAAATAAAAGGCTCACCAGAGTTAGAAAAAGCTCTCGAATTCGACAGACAAATGAGGCAAATCGGAGAAGAGGCACTACAAATCGCAAGAAAAGAGTCCATCAAGATAGGCAAAGAACACGAATTACCAGCCGTTCTAAGAGGCGATGTCAGCCACCTAGCCTACAAACTACAACAACGAATTAGACAAACAACAGGTCTAGAAGTAGAAAGAGGCCCGTACACACAATCAATCAGAGGCACACTTTACGGAATAAACGGAATTTTCCTCATGGGACACACCATCGCAAAAGACCAACATCCACCTGTTAAATTCAATGATACGGGGGAATTCAGCATGCCTGGAATGTGGAGCCTTGGAATGGAGAAAGAAAAACAAGTTCCAAACACATTAGCTTTCGCCCCAAATGAAAGAGTCAAAATACTCTCAGGACCTAACATGGGCGGAAAAACCCACCTAGAAAAAGCTTTGGACTTGGGAATCCCTTGGGCACTTGCAACAGGACACGCCCCAACATCAGAACCGGCAACAATGCCACTTACAGACAGAGTTGTCTATCTAGACCGCGTAACCAGTCGCGAAGACATCGACCTAGGTGCATTTGGAAACGAAGCAGGAAAATGGGCTACCTACATGCAAGAACATACAGCTAGGCCAGAAGGACAAGATTTAACAGTACTGGGAGTTGTAGACGAGGCATTTTCAACAACTTCACCGAAATACCAAAACGCACTAACTTACTCCCTCGCAGTAGAATCAATCAAACGAGGCGACAGGGTCATACTTGCCGGACATACACATGAAGCGTTTAACAGGCTTCTAACAGAACATGGAGACCACGTCGAAGCTCATCATTTCACATGGCACTTCGACGAATCAGTAGAAGAAGGTGAAGAACGAATAGTCCTAGATCACAAACTAGAACCAGGACACGCAGAATCAAGAGGAGTCGATGTCGCAGAAGCACTTGGACTACACCCAGATATTATTAAGTTTGCAAGGTTGGTTAACTAAGGCTCTCATATTCCCCTACTATAGAGATATCCGCCATAGGCCCAAACCAACTTAATTCTCTTGGCTTAAAATCACGCCGTCTAGAACCCTTAAACTTATAAGGGAATTTTAACTCAACACCAAGCACTTTCCTGCAGGACAAAACCATAGCATATCCGCCATAACCATCAGTCTTAACCGTGAAGATCCGCCCCTCAGGATCAACTTCTTTTAAAATATCTTGCAAAGCAGGGTCTGTCGCCATACGAGTATCAAAATTCATAAACATCAACCCGTCATCTTTCAAAACCCTATATCCTTCCTGCAAAACCGCCAAGAGATCATCAATATAATGCGCAACTTCATACAAAATATAAAGATTGACCGATTCATCATCGAATTGAGACAAAGAACGCACGTCGCCCTGAACGTATTCAACTTCAGGAATATCATAACACATTCTGTCTTCTTCATCCCATCGATCCTCGATAAGCTCAGGCAATGGATTTAAATCAAGCGCAATACCTCTCATGCACTTCTTAGCTTTAGATCTAAATTGACTCACATAATGATTACCCAAAATATCAGCAACAACACCTCCTGACCCACCGCCTCCATCAAGAACAACAAAAGTTTCACCAACAGGACATTCTTTAATCATACGCTTAACAACACGAGAAAAACTTCCATTCCCACCGCAAGCCACATCAAGCACTCTATTAACATCCGACAACTCCCTGTTAAAAGGGTCGTAACGCCCAGCCTCCAAATGATCCGGTCGAATCATCGCTCTCTGCATATCACTAAGCCGACTTGCATCAAATTCCATAAGATAATTTTTTAAGGGAGAAAAACTACCTCAAAATCACCCTGTTTGCAAGATCGCATCCCTCAAAATCTCATATTCCCTATCCCAAAGATGCTCTTTTGCATGTTGAACCGTCAATTCTCCACCAAGAACCTCCTTGTACTTTTCGCTATGCCAAAGAGGCACATACGGATCATCATCAGAATAAAAAAGACTCACCTTCCCCATCTTTTCAGAAGTCCCAACTCTTGAAGCATCAAAAAACGGATCTAGGGTCTCCCAACCAATGTTTTCATAAGGAGCCGCCACAAGAAAACTTGCCTTAAAAGACCCACCAGTCCAATCAGCCAAAACCCTAGGAATCAAAGCCCCACCAAGACTGTGCCCAACAAGAACCGTTTCTTTCGGATCTAAACCGGCAACCACCTCGAGAAAAACAGAATTCCAGTGCTCATAATTAGGAACCTCGTGCTGCCCAAAATCCGGAACCTTAACATTCCACCCTTCAGCGACTAACTCTCGCTCAAGCCATGGAAACCAATTTCCAGATGGATCACCTCCGTAGCCGTGAATGATTATTGCGTTTTTTTTAGACATATGAAGATTAGTATTTGGTATCACGTATCTTGTATTTTTTCGTTTCGCACAAGCGAAACACCAACCACTGTTCACTATTCACTGTTCACTGTCCACTAATCACTACCTTGTCAAAATCCCTGTCTAGCCCCTTCCCTTCCATATCATCGCTATGACCAAATATCAGAGCAAACTGCAAATCCATGTTTTCCGGCATTCCAGCCTTGATAAGCACTTCACGCGTGCAATGTCGCGCATAACCGATATAACAGCTTCCTAGCCCCTGTTCTTGAGCATATAGAACCATGTTTTGCCCAGCCATACCACAATCCATCCCAGCATATTCTCCTCCATCTTTTTCAGTACAAACCAAAATCACAAGCGGCGCCCCATAAAAAACACTATCCACCCCTGAAGCAAGCCTTTTAGAAACACGCTCAAGTCTCTCTTGAGAACCCATAAGTTCGAGCGCATTAGGAGCATCAACCTGAGACTGTAAATAAGCTCTAGCAGATTCACTCAACATATTAATCTTCTCTCGATCAGTAATAATAACAAAACGCCAAGGCTGACCATTGTAAGAAGAAGGCGCCAAACATCCGGCTTCGATAATTTTATCAATTTGTTCTTGAGGAAGAGGTTCATCACGATAAGACCTCACCGATCGACGAGACCGCATTATTTCGAGAATAGACATAGTTTTTAGTTTTAGATTTTACTAGAAAAAACTATATCAAAACATCAACAGAAATGTAATCCTAACCCCATCTTCTCTGCCCCCCAGAAGCACGAGCTTCACCTTGCTGCAGAACCCTGATAATCTGTTGGTTAATCCCCCCACGAGGATCAGCTTCCAAAAATCGCGCATCAACACGAAACTGCTTATCATCCCCACGCTTACCCTTAACATGAACCATTCGCTCAAATGACTGCAAATGTAATCTACGTGCAAGTGACGGACATCTAGAAAAGTCCATATTTGAAATTCTCCTGTTTAACTTAACCTGCAATTCTGCCAATTCACTAGTTGTAGGACTATTCAATCCCAACGCATTTAGCTGACAATATTGCCCATTTTTAAAAGCAGGCTCAACTATTTCTTTCGCAACTTCAGAGGCAATAGTTTTGAGCCCCTGAACAAAAGGCTTTGTTTTAATACTTTCCCACAAATCCATAACCTCATCAATCCGCGAAACCCAATCCGCAACAGGTTTAGTCTCACCACATATCGTAATAGTCTCAGGAAAATCGTAAGCATCAAGATTTGGCTCAGAAAACCTCCTCTGATCTGCCATCTCCTCCCTACGAACTTGCGCATCTCTAACGCTACCACCTCTTCTGCGTTTCTTAGGAGAAGCACCTCTCCGGGTGACAGACCTCCTGAGTTCACCATCAAAAAGCATAGCAACCAAAGGCAACAGATGTTCATTATC
>CAZRWH010000019.1:0-12017 GCA_964603905.1 uncultured Candidatus Peribacteria bacterium
AGATAACAGTGTTATTTTTTAATAGTTGTCCATTTTTGGCCGTCGGGAGTGTCTGTTACTAGGATTCCTTTTTGAGATAGTTTGTCTCGTATTTCGTCCGATTTTTGAAAGTCGCGTTCTAGACGTGCTTTTTTACGTTCCTCAAGCATTTCTAGGATTTCTGGGTCTTCGATTATTTCGGCTTTACTGATTTCCGGCAAAACCCCCAGCACAGAATCTATTTTTTCAAGTGTTTCTCGGATTTTTGCGACATCTGAGCTTGCGATTTTTTTGTCTTTCATCAGGACATTGAGAGCCTTGATTAGTTCGTATAGAGCGCCTGTTGCGCCTGCTGTGTCGAAATCGTTGTCCATGTGTTTCTCAAAGTCCGAAACTGCTTTGTTTAGGGCTTCATCTAGTGCTGGATCGCTTGAATCGATTTCTGAAGAGTAGTTTTCGAGAGCTGCTAGGAAATTTTTGATTCTTTTGAGGCCGTTCTCTGCCTGTTCAAGGATCTTGTCTGAGAAGTTAATTGGGCTGCGGTAATGTGTTTGTAGAAATAGAAGCCTGACTGCGAGTGGATCGAATTTCTTAAATATTTCTTTGAGTGTGAAAAAATTCCCGAGGCTCTTAGACATTTTCTCGTTGTCGATATTGATGAATCCGTTGTGAAGCCAGTATTTAACGTAAGGTTTGTCTGTTGCTGATTCTGATTGAGCGATCTCGCATTCGTGGTGAGGGAATGTTAGGTCCATTCCGCCTCCGTGTATGTCGAAGGTTTCTCCAAGTAATTCCATGCTCATTGCGCTACATTCGATGTGCCATCCTGGACGTCCTTCGCCCCATGGGCTAGGCCATGATGGTTCTCCTGGTTTTGCTTTTTTCCAAACTACGAAATCGTGTGGATGGCGTTTTTTGTTGTCAGCTTCGATTCGTGCTCCTGTTCGCAACTCTTCTCTTTTTTGATGGCTAAGTTTTCCGTATTCCTTGAACTTCTCAACTTCGAAATAAACTCCGTCTTCTAGTTCGTATGCGTACCCTTTTTCTACAAGTGTTTCTACGAGTGAGACCACTTGTTCTATGTACTCTGTTGCTTTCGGCTGAATGTCTGGAGGAGTGATGTTTAGTCTTCCGTAATCTTCTTGATATGAAGGTATGACTTTTTCTGCTAATTCTGCGACTGTGATGCCTTCTTCATTGGCGCGATTGATCATCTTGTCGTCGATGTCTGTGTAGTTCGAGACGTATGTGACGTCGTATTTTTTGTATTGAAGGTATTTTCTAATAATATCAAAAGCTACCGCCGATCTCCCGTGTCCTAAATGTCCGTTGTCATAAACTGTAGGTCCGCAAATGTATAGTCCGACTTTATTTCCGTTAACAGGCTGAAATTCTTCAAGTTTTCCGCTTAATGTGTTTTTTACAAAAAGAGTCATAGAAAAGTGAGTAATTGAAAAATCAAATATCGTAGTAAATCGAGACCGATAACTGCAACGATAGGGGAAAGGTCTAGCATTCCAACCCTAGGTGTGATCTTGCGGGCTATTCTGAGGATTGGCTCAGTCGCCTCGTACAAAAACCTTGTGAAACTGTTGGCTGGCGCTCTAAACCAACTCAAAACGATGCGGAGAATTATCAGGATGATAAAAATCTGCGTTACGTAGTTTATGAATATGTAGATTGAATAGTTCATACGCGCTGTATCTTAGCGTAGAATGAATGATGAAGAAAGAAGAATCGTAAGTCTTACGTCTTATGCCAATCGTCTCTTCGCTCTGAAGTAAAAATGCGTAAACGCTAGAGTAAACAACGCAACCCAAAGTACTTCAGGTCCACTGTCAGGTGTTTCTTCAGGTAGTTCGTACTCTTCCAGTGAAACGTCTGACATTTCTTCTAAAGCGCTGTCGTGCAATTCTCCGAGAGAAGTTTCTTCCTCAGTGGTTTCTGTTATTGCTTTTGGCATTCCTGATACGATTGCACTTCTTGTTTCGCTCTCAACTCCGTTTGAGTCGACCGCTACAACTTGGAAGTAATATGTCGCATCTGCTTGCAGATTAGGGATATACCACATTGTGCTTGAGTCCCATGTTGTTGCTGTGCTGTATAGCAGGTGCTCAGAAGGTCCGTAATAAATTTTGTAGTTTTTGATGTAAGCTGATTCGTCTCCAGCTATTGCAGCTTCCCATGTTAGGGTTACTTTTCCTTCTCCGTTGGCTGCTGAAACTCCTGTTACTGCTGTTGGGGTAAGTGTTACTTCCTCAACTTCTTCTACGATTTCTTCAATGATTTCCTCTTCCACGATAGGTTCTTCTGTAGTTATTTCTTCTTCAACAATTTCTTCTTCGGTTAGGATTACGTTGACTGAAGATTGGTCGCTGTATTTGATTTCGTTTGCCAGAGCGTCTACTAGGATTACATCGATTGAGTAGTATCCATCGACGCTTGGAGCGATTAGGATTCCGCTGTATTGACCTTCTAGATCGATTGATTCGTCTAGTTCATAAAGTCTGTCATCCAGTATTGCTCCTACTTGGTGTAGGTTTGGTTCTGAGTAAACTGTTAATGTGAAAGTTGACTCTGCTTCAATGTCTCCTTCTACGCTTTTTTCAACGTAGTCTAGAGTTGGAGCTTGTGTGTCTACTGTGATTTCTACTTCTTCTGACATTCCGTATTCAACGTCGTCTACATCTTTTGCTAATACATAAAGCACATGGTCTCCGTTGTCTAAGCTTGTCTCGATTGAGAATGTGTTATCTGGGTCTGCGTAAATTGTTTCGATTACTGTGCCGTTGTCGTAAATATCAACGTAGTTTCCGTAAGGTGCGTTACCTGTTATTTCTATTGTGTTGCTGCTGTATGTTCCTGGTTCTGGGTTTATGATTGCTAGGTCTTCAGCTACTTCTGTTGATGTTGTTGTGCTAGAAGATCCGTTTCCTCTTTCGATTACTTCGATTTCGATTTCTCCTTCAACGTCTCTGTTCTCTGTGTCTGTTACTGTTAATGTGTGTGTTCCTGTTGTTGTGAATCTTAGATTAAGGCTGAAAGTATGACTTCCTTGGTCTTCCGCAGTAAATGTGTAGTCGTTAGGTACATCGGCGTTGTCGTCACTTGAAGAAAATCTGATTTCTCCGATGTAGTCTTGGACTTCTTGGTCTGTTTCGTCATATGCAGTTACTGTGAAGTTTAGGAGTTCGTTTATGTAAACTTCTTCGTCTAGTTCTTCGATTTCGAAATGGTCTACAGTTCCTCCTGTCGCTGCGTCAGCTAGCAAGATAGAGGTGAATAGGTTGTCTCCACCTATTTCGTCTAACGTCGAGATAGGCGAGAAGTATGCAACTTTTGCTCTGTTTTCGAGTACTGTGCCACTTGTGATGTCGTATGCTGTATATGTCGATATTCCGTCTTGTTTTGAATATGCATAAAACACAACTTCTCCTTTTTCGTCAGTTGTTGTCTTCTCGTATGGTGAAACGGTGTCTCCGTTTCTGCTTGAGATTATGTTTATGTTGTGACCTTGGATAGCGTTTCCGTATTTGTCGCTAAGTTTTACGGTTAGTTTAACTGGATCGTATCCTGATGCTTCTGCGGTGGCGCTATCTGATTGTAAAGAAGATTTGTTCAGTGACAATTTGTCTGAATAAACCTTGAACGAGTCAGTGTCTCCAAAAGATTGTTCTAGAGCTGTGTACTTAGCCTGCAGAGTGTAAATTCCTGCTGTTTTCAGGTGGTACCCACTAATTTCGAACTTTGCATCACCTGATTCGTTTGTCTCTGTGCTGATTACGATTTCACTTCCGTTTGGTTTTTCCATTAAGACTTCGACGTCTTCGTTTGGAAGTGCGTTTTCGATTTCTGCGACTGTTGAATAGCCAGCGATAGAATCGAAAGCTTCAACTGCTAGAGTGCTTTTGTCCAATGCTATTGCCGAACTTACCGATGAAACGATGAGTAGGGCAGACATTGCGATTGATATGAGTTTTTTTGTCATGTTTTTGTTATTTAAATCTTACAATTATACCAGAAAAGGGGAGGTCTCTCAATCAGGTAGGACTTGGCATGGCGCGAGGATGTTTTATAGTTTTTTGTTGACTTATTGTTGATGTTTGATACAATGTACTGGCTAACCGATACGCAATGGCTATTAAACAATCACATCTAGACGAACTTTTTGCCCTTGTTGCTAAGCCAAAAAATGCACAAGAGAGCGAGGTTCTTTTGTATGATTTACTTACGCCTCTCGAGATAGAGAAGGTGGCAGAGCGTTACCAGATATTTAAGATGCTTGAGGAGGGAGTTCCTCAACGTAAAATTGCATCTGATCTTGGTGTTAGCATCGAGAAAGTCACTCGTGGATCTAAAGCTTGGCGACGCAGTCGGGGTGGTTTTGAAATGGCTTGATAAGCTTTATTCCAAAATCGTCTCGTTACCCAGAATCGACCTAGAAAGTCGATTTTTTTATTTAGTTTAACCAATTAACAATGAAAAAAACTTACAAATCTATTGTAACCGAAATCAACTCGGACACGGAAACGCCGATATCTATTTATCACAAATTGTGTGCAGACCGGCCTTACTCGTTTTTGCTAGAAAGCGCTGAGCAAGATTCTAGAATGGGTAGGTACTCTTTTATCGGGTTTGATCCTGTTGATGTTTTGCATTCGGATGGTGCGGACTCTATCGAAGAACTGAAACGGCGAATGGATAATATCGATATTGAGCTGTCAGGTTCTCACAAGGGTTTTGAGGCTGGCTATGTCGGGTATTTTTCTTATGAATCTGTTAGGCATATTGAAAAAATACCTGTTCCAGAGATGGATTCGGATTCTGGAATTCCTGAGTCTGTGTTCTTTATGCCGAAAATTCTTGTTGTGTTCGATCATTTCAAGCATTCGATCTATTTGCATTGTCTTGAGGAAGAAGGGGAGGATGTTTCGGATTTAATGCTTGATATTCTGAATAGGCTGAACAGGCCGCATGTTGTTCCTCCTATCCCTGAGAAAACTGGAGAGGCAGCTTTTGAGATTTCTCCTTCAAGAGATAAATTTTTGAAAAATGTTAATAATGCAAAGGAGGCAATTGCTTCTGGAGAAGCTTTTCAAATTGTTTTGAGTCGAAGTATTCGATCTAAGACCAAAAAGAGCGATTTTGATCTCTACAGAAGCCTTCGTCATAATAATCCATCGCCATACATGTACTTCATTAAATTTGATGATTTCTCGGTAGTTGGAGCTTCGCCTGAGACGTTGGTTAGGGTTGAGGATGGAGAGGTTCTTCTTAGGCCTATTGCAGGCACTCGTCCGATAGATGGAGATGAGTTGGAAATGAGGTCTGATCCCAAAGAATGTGCCGAGCATATGATGCTTGTTGATTTGGGTCGAAATGATATTGGCCGAATTGCAAAACAGGGAACTGTTGAGGTTCCAGAGCTTATGTATGTTCAACGTTTCTCGACGGTAATGCATATGGTTTCTGATGTTGTAGGCAGAGTTCGTGAAGATGTTGATATGTTTGATGTTTTTCGAGCTTGTTTTCCTGCGGGGACTTTGTCTGGTGCGCCGAAGGTTAGAGCTTGCGAGATAATTTCTCGATTAGAAGGACGCCGTCGGGGTATTTACGGAGGAGCTGTGGGATACTTCGATTTCTCTGGGAATATGGATTTTGCGATTGGCATTCGCACCATGATTTGCAGAGGAGAAGACGTGTTTTTGCAGGCTGGAGCAGGGATTGTTGCAGACTCTGTCCCTGAAAAGGAACTCGAAGAATGCCTTCACAAGGCGAAATCTTGTTTATCAGTAATTTAACTTTTAAAAAAATGAAAACTTTGATTCTGGATAATTACGATTCGTTTACTTTTAATCTTTATCAATATGTTTCTGAACTTGGAGGTAATCCAATTGTGAAACGAAATGACGAGATTGATTTGGACGGTATCCGTGATCTTTCCCCAACGCATATCATAATTTCTCCTGGGCCTGGTAATCCTGGAAACACGAAGGACTTTGGTGTTTGTGGTGAGGTTATTTCCACTATTTCTATTCCTATTCTTGGGGTTTGCCTTGGGCATCAAGGTATCGCAATGTCTTATGGAGGAGATGTTGTTAGAGCTCCTGAAATTGTTCACGGTAAGGAGTCGCAGGTTAGGCAAATCCCTGGAGTGAAATGTGCTTCTCCTGATATTTTGAGAGGTTTGCCGGATAACTTTTCGGTGATGCGTTATCACTCTTTGCTTGTTGATAGGGACAGCTTGCCTGAGTGTCTAAAGGTTACGTCTGAAACGTATGACGACGGGCTTATCATGTCTGTTCAGCACGTTACGAGGCCTCTTTATGGAGTGCAATTCCATCCGGAGAGCGTCGGTACTAATTTTGGAAAACATATTTTAAGAAATTTTCTTTATGTCTAAAATACGAAAAATGTTGACGGGTGAAATGTCCGAGAATGAAATTGCAGAGCTTCTTGTTGAGATTTCGAAAAGGGGAGAAACTGTAGCGGAAATACATGAGGTTGTATCCGTTATGAAAGAGCTTTGTGTGCCGGTTAAAGGGCATGAAGATGCTATTGATAACTGTGGTACGGGCGGGTCGGGTTTGCCGCGAATTAACACTTCTACTATTGCTGCATTTGTTCTCGCTGCAGGGGGCGTGAAAGTTGCTAAACATGGTAACCGTTCTTCTGGAGGCAGGTGTGGTAGTTTTGATGTTTTGGAGGCTTTGGGTGTTAAGATCGAGCTTGATGCTAATCAGGTTGAAAAGATGTTGGACGAGATGGCGCTGGGCTTTATGTTTGCCCCTATGTTTCATCCGGCGATGAAGAATGTTGCATCTGTTAGGAAAAGATTAGGAATTCGTACGATTTTTAATATTGCAGGGCCTCTGGTGAATCCTGCTAATGTTAAGAGGCAGGTTGTTGGGGTTTCTGACTCTGGTATTGCCACCAAGATGATTGATGTTTTGAAGCGGCTTGGGCATGAACGAGCTATGGTTGTTTATGGTGAAGATGGACTTGATGAGATTACTGTTGCTGGGGATTCTTCGGTTTGTGATTTGAATAAAGGCGAAATCAGCTTTAGCCAGATTGTGCCGCAAGAAATACTGCCTATTTCACCAGGGGGAGATGTGAATAAAAACGCAAAGATATTCATGTCAGTTTTGAATAATACGGCTGAGCAATCTCACTTTGAACTGGTTTGTTTGAATGCGGCTGCTGGTTTTGTTGTTGCTGGAAAGGTTGAGAATGTGGAGGAAGGTGTTGTTTTTGCTCGAGAAATTCTTAGTTCGGGTGCAGCTTTGGATAAATTTAATGAATACGTTTCTTTAACCAATAAGATATGAATATTTTGAATAAAATCATTAAGCATAAACGTTGTAGTTTGCAAAAAGAGACTATTCCCGGGCGTTTTCGTGATGCGCTATCTGGACGCAATAAGGTTTCTTTGATTGCTGAAATAAAAATGGCTTCTCCTAGTGAAGGGGTGATATGCAAGGATTGTGATCCTGTTTCTTTGGCAAAAATTTATGAGAATGAAGGTGCTTCGGCTATCTCTGTTGTTACTGATGAAGAGTTTTTTGGAGGGAGCCTGGACATGCTTAAACAGGTTTGTGCTTCTGTAAATCTGCCCGTTCTTCGAAAGGATTTCGTTGTTAGCGAGAAGCAAATTTATGAGGCGGCTTTTGTTGGTGCTTCTGCAGTTTTGTTGATCGCTTCTGTTCTAGATGTTGAGATGCTTACTAAATATATAAGTGTTGTTGAGAGCCTGGGTATGGATGCTTTGGTAGAAGTTCATGACCAATTGGATCTCGAAAAAGCTGTTTTGTCTGGCGCTTCAATCATTGGTATTAACAATCGTGATCTTAAGACTTTTGAGGTGGATTTAGGACGTACTCGAATGCTTTCGAAGATGATTTCGGATGATCTGATTGTTGTTTCTGAGAGCGGTATTTGTGACGCTTTTGATGTTCGTCTTCTTAAGGGGAGCTGTGATGCGGTTTTGGTTGGGACTTCTATTTTGAAATCAAGATGTATTCCAGCTAAGGTGCGTGAGCTTTCTAGGAATAGACCTTTGCTTAAAGTTTGTGGAGTGCAGGATCTTGAGACCGCTTTGTTTTGTGATGAGGGGGGTGTTGATTTTATTGGCTTTAACTTTATAAAAACAAGTCCTCGTTATATTGAGCCGGATGATGCTCGGAAAATTGCGGCACATCTAAAAAATGCTAAGCCTGTGGCGCTTTTTGCAGATGAGCAAGAAAGTGATTTTGAGTTTGTTCAAATACATGGTGACAAACCTGTTATTCGTGGGGAAGGGGTCGCGATTCCTTTGTTTGATTTGCCAAAAGGACAGCCAGGAAAAATTGATCTTGAGAAGCCTTTTCCGTATCCGAGTTTTATTGCTGGTGGGCTTGAAGCGAAAGATGTTGTTGGCCTAGATGTTTTTGCTGTTGATGTTGCTCGTGGGGTCGAGACAAATGGTAGAAAAGATATTTCGAAAGTTAATAATTTTTTAAAAAACTTATCATTATGAAATCTCAAAATGGATATTTCGGTGAGTTTGGAGGGGCTTTTGTGCCCGAGGTTTTGCATCAGTATTTTCAAGACCTCAAATCTTGTTATAAAGATGCTGACTTGAGGAAAGATTTAGCCAGTGAGCTTTCTGCTTTCTCGTGTCGTCCAACTCCGCTTATGTTTGCGGCGAATCTCACTGCTCATTTCAATGGGCCTAAAATTTATATCAAACGTGAAGATTTGAATCACACTGGTTCGCATAAGCTCAATAATGTGATGGGACAAGGGCTTCTAGCGAGACGCATGGGGAAGACTAGGGTTATTGCGGAAACTGGTGCTGGTCAGCATGGTGTTGCAACTGCGACGATGGCTGCGAGGCTTGGTTTTGAATGTGTTGTTTATATGGGGAAGAAAGATGTTGAGAGACAGAAGTACAACGTTTTGTTGATGGAGAAGCTTGGGGCAAAAGTTGTGGCTGTAACTGATGGTAGTTGTATCTTAAAAGATGCCATTAATGCCGCCATGAAAGATCTTGTGACGAACGTTGCAGACACTTATTACGTTCTTGGTACAGCTTGTGGTCCAGCTCCTTATCCTGAGATGGTGTCAGATTTTCAGTCAGTTATTGGCAAGGAAGCTCGCAAACAAATTCTTGATGCTGAAGGACGCCTACCTAATGCGATTTATGCTTGTGTTGGCGGTGGCTCAAATGCGTTGGGGATTTTCGATGCTTTTCTTGAGGATGATGTTGAATTAATTGCTGTTGAGGCTGGAGGAAAGGGACCAGGTAAGCATGCCGCTAGGCTGGCTTCTGGAGAGGGGAGTGTTGGTGTTGCCCAGGGATATAAGACGTATTTTTTGCAAAATCCTGATGGCCAACTTGGTAAAACTCACTCGATTGCTGCTGGGCTTGATTACGTCGGAGTGTCGCCAATACTTGCCGATTTGCGCGATAAAGGGCGAGTTCGGTTTGAGAGTGCGCTTGATGATGATGTCGTTGAGGCTCGTGATCTTGCTGTTCGTCTCGAGGGAATAATTCCTGCGCTTGAGTCCTCTCATGCTTTTGCCCAGGCTTTTTCGGAGATTGATCACTACTCAAAAGATGATGTTGTGATAATCAATCAGTCGGGTAGAGGGGACAAGGATCTTTTAACCAACCTAAAAAATGTATAAATTAGAAAAAAATGTTCGTTCTCGATTGAAGCGCAAGGAAATTCTGCTCGTGTCGCATGTTGTTTTGGGGTTTCCGTCGTTTCAACTTGGTAGAGAGTCGGTAGATGAGATGGTTAAGGCCGGGACGGATATTATTGAACTTCAGATACCGTTTTCTGATCCAGAGGCGGATGGACCGTTTTTTACCATGGCCCAACAAGCTTCTCTTGATTTGGGGGCGCGAGTTTCGGAGTGCTTTGATTTTGCTCGGGATGTTTGTGCTAGGCACAAGAGTACGAATTTCGTATTCATGACTTATTACAATATTTTGTTTAGATATGGGGTGAGGCGATTTGTTAAAGATGCGGCAGATGCAGGGGTGCAGGGGATTATTGTACCGGATCTTCCGATTGAGGAGGCTGGTGATTATGTAGAGTCTTGTCGGCAGTTTGATGTGGCGCCGATTTTTATGTTTACACCCACTAGCTCAGATGATCGGATGAGTGAAATTGCGAGGAGTGCTGGAGGTTTCGTCTATTGCCAGGCTAGGGTCGGAATAACGGGAGTGAAAACCGAGTTTGGTTATGAGAAAGAGCGGTATATTAATCGTTGTCGAGCTGCCACCGATTTGCCTCTAGCGATGGGGTTTGGGATTCAGGAAAAGGCTGATGTTGATTTTTTGAAAGGGAAAGTTGATATTGCGATTTGCTGTACTCAGGCGGTTAAAGTTTTGGCTAAGGATGGTGCTGAGGCGATGGGGGAGTTTTTGAGGAAACTTAACGTCTAAATTCGGTTGTAAGATTCCTGGTATTTTGGTAGTATTTTTTGGAAATTTAAGGATTAAAATATGAAAAAATTACTTTCCAGTTATCTGCTTGCGATTATTGCCGCTGGTATCTTTGTTTTGCCTGTTGCTGTTGCGCAAAACGATGCCCCTGTTGCAACTTTGGCTAGTGTTTCTCAGGAAGAAGTTGAAGGCATTACTGCGAGCATTGATGCCGATTCTATAGTTATGGTTAACAGGAGTATTATCTTTGATGCTTCTGGCAGTTTTTCGTCAAATCCTGACGATGAACTTATTTATGAATGGCACCTTGGTGACGGGAATCGTCAGCAGGGTATTGAGATTGTTCACTCTTATGTGAATCCAGGCGAGTATCAGGTTAATTTGGTTGTTAAAAATACGGTTGGGGAGCAGGATGTTTTGACTCATGATGTTTTTGTTTATGAAAGCACATTCCTGATGCTGACCGATAATTCAGAAGAGGCTGAAAGGCTTGATAGTTTGGGCGCTTATGCGAAAGAGCAAGATGTTTATATTAATCTGGTTGGTAGTTTTTATGACACTTCTGAATTCTTGTCTGAAGAGGTGATTTTGCAACAATTGCAAGAGTCGCTTAGCAATCTTAAGAAGTATGACACTGTTGTACTTTGGACAGTTGGTAGTTCTGGACTTACGATCCTTTCGCAACTGGTTCAGAGTGATGAGCTGAGTGATGTTTTTCAAGGGGCTGATGTGATTGTGATTTCTGATCAAAATCTTTCGACGCTTCAAAACATTGCGGAAGGTACTTTTAGAACGATTAGTCCGAACCAGATTGTTTTGACTAGAGCTGAGGCGCTTTGGCCGCTGGTTGATGCTGAGAACGTTGATGATTTTCTTGCAGACCTTGAACTTCGTGGAGTGACGTATCGGATTATTGATAGTGCTGTGAATATTGGGCCTACGAACTTCATGTCGTATTTTGTTAACTACATGATTGAGAAAGGTGTTCCGAGTAACTCGGTTAAGCTTATCTTGATGCTGCCTGTGATCGTTATGATGGTGGCGTTCTTCAAGCAGGTTGTTGGACTTGAGACATTGGGGGTTTATACACCTTCGATTTTGACTCTTTCTTTCATTGCTTTGGGGCTTGAATTTGGGCTCTTTATTCTGTTTTTGATTTTGCTTTTTGGTACGCTTTCGCGTTTGGTTTTGAAAAAATATAGGCTTCTATATATTCCGAGAATGGCGATAGTTTTGACTATTGTTAGTGTGACGATTCTTGTGATTATGTTGATGGGGGCTTATCTAAATGTTTCGCAACTGGTTTCGATTTCTGTCTTCCCGATGCTTATTATGAGTACGCTTGTTGAGAAGTTTGTGAGTATTCAAACTGGCAAGGGTATTAAGCGAGCGCTTGTGATCGTTATGGAAGCGGTTTTGGTTTCTGTTCTTTGTTACTTTGTTGCGGAATGGACTTTCCTTAAGACGCTGATGCTTGGTCATCCAGAAATAATTTTCTTGTGTCTAGCAGCAAATGTCTTCCTGGGAAGATGGGCTGGTTTGAGATTGATGGAGTACGTTAGGTTCCGTGAGATATTTAGGTATTCGGAGGAGGAGTAGA
>CAZRWH010000019.1:12117-14437 GCA_964603905.1 uncultured Candidatus Peribacteria bacterium
AAATGGTAAATTTAAATCTTTCAAAAGGCATTCTAGGTATTAATGCGAGGAATCTCCTCTACATTAGGCCGTACAACAAGAAAAAAGCTGTGAAACTTGCGGATAGCAAGCTTAAAACAAAGCACTTCTTGTCGGCCAGGGGTGTCCCAGTTCCGAGGCTTTACGGGGCGATTAGGAGCCGTGAGGAGCTTGAGAAGTTTGACTTCAATGTTTTGCCAAATAACTTTGTCCTTAAGCCGAACTATGGTTTTGGTGGAGAGGGGATTATTCCTATTGTTGGAAGGGAAGGTAATAACTTTATTACCGCTTCTGGAAAAAAGATTTCGAAATGGTTAATTATCGAACACATCGGGGACATCCTGGATGGACGTTATTCGATTACTGGATCAAGTGATATTGCGTTTTTTGAGCAGTTGATTGTTTGTGATGACAAGGTTCGGCCTTATTCATACAAAGGACTTCCTGATATTCGTGTGGTTGTTCACAATCTTATTCCTGTCATGGCGATGTTGCGTCTTCCTACCCGAGAATCTGACGGGAAGGCGAATCTTCATTTAGGGGCAATGGCTGTTGGTATTGATATTGCCAAAGGTGTTGCGACTCATGTTGTTAAGGGACGCAAGATTATTGAAGGACCTGAGGGGCTTTCAGGTTTCGAAATTCCTTATTGGGATGAAATTTTGTTGATTTCTTCGAAGGTACAGTTGATTACAAATATAGGTTATTTGGCTGTTGATATTGCGTTGGATAAAACAAACGGGCCTGTCTTGCTTGAGGTAAATGCTCGTGCTGGACTTGGTGTGCAGGTTGCTAATTTGGCGCCTCTAAGGAAGCGTCTTGAGAGAATTCAAGGTGTCAAAGTTACGACTCCTGAGAAAGGTGTGCGTATTGCTCAGGATATGTTTGGTAATAAGGTTGAAAAAGATATTCAAACAATCTCAGGTAAAGCTGTAATTGGTGAAAAAGAGATGGTTGATGTTATTGGAAAGAAAGGGCCTATCAAGGTTTTGGCGTCTATCAACCCGGTTGTTGAGAGTTCTGTTATTGATCAGAGTCTTGCTGAGCTTTTGGGATTGGTTAGCGATGAAGAGTCTACGGAAGGAAATAATATTAAGCTTAAGTTTGCTCTTTCGGATATGCGTGTTCAAACTTTGGCCGCTTTGGAAGATTTATCAGGAAAAGATTTTAAATTAATTATTGGAAAAAGAGATCTTAGCAACTTCCTTGTTGATCCATCTCGAAAATATAAAGAAAAAGGCAAGATCCCTGAGTTCAAAGGTTCTTCTCCTGATGATATGGGTTCAAGCTCAAAGGTTCATTATGGATCTGTTGATGCAAAGCTTGCAGACATTGATAAGCAGATTAAGCTTCTTTACCATTTGCGTCCGCTGAATTTGGAAGAGGAGCGTATTAAATTTTTGAAAGATAATAAATACAATCCTCAGTTTGTTTATCCTGATCTGAAATTTGATCCGTTTAGATTACGAGAAAAGCTTAAGGCTTTGTCTTTTGATGATTCTTCATATGGAAAGATTTTCAGTGACAAGCGTGATGAAATCCTCAAGAAATTGTCACTTGTTGAACATATCGGTACAGATGCATTCACAGATAAGTCTGTTGCGTTGTTTGGTCGTCCTGATGAAGATCTAATTAAATTTGCTAAGGATCATCTGCATTCAAAACCACATGCTTTCAAGCACGAGGATTTGAATATTGATCATGAAGAAGCTGCGAAACGGTTCCAAGAGGTTTTTGACAAATATGAGCTCAAGGATTGGAAAGTGAAAATCAAAGAGAGTATGGTTGCCGATTGTATGGCCGGGAAAAGAGGCGCTTTGTTTGTTCGCAAAGGTGCAATCTTCTCTGAAACGAGGCTTAGAATGTTGATTGCACATGAAATCGAAACTCATATTTTGACTGCTGTTAACGGAAGTGCTCAGCATTATGAAATATTCAATAGAGGGCTTGCTAATTATCTTGAGACTCAAGAAGGACTTGCTGTTCGAAATCAAATGCTTGCGGTTGATCATGACGTTGAGAAAAACTATTGGGCGGCTGTTTCGGTTCTTGCAGTGGATCATGCTTTTGATCATTCATTCCGCGAAGTTTTTGATATGGTTTGCGAGCTTGGATTCAGTGAAGAGCGTGCTTTCCGTGTTGCTCTTAAGGTCAAGAGAGGTTTCGAGGACACAAGCTTCAAAGGTGCATTCACAAAAGATTTCATATATTTCAAAGGCTACAAAGACATCAAGCAGTTTGAAAGTGAAGGGGGTGACATCAAGGATCTTTATTACGGAAAATACAACCTCAAAGATCTTGA
>CAZRWH010000019.1:14537-22055 GCA_964603905.1 uncultured Candidatus Peribacteria bacterium
TTTTCGATTAATTCTTTGCTAGCGAAAGAGCTGATTAGCATCAAGAGGGTGCTTTCGGGTAGATGGAAGTTTGTGAGCATATGATCGACGAACTGCCATTTGTAACCTGGGTATATGAAGATGTCGGTCTCTTCTGATTTTGCTTCGAGTCGCCCGTTATGGGCGCAGCTTTCCAGTACGCGGACTGATGTTGTTCCGACTGCTACGATTTTTTGGTTTTCTTGTTTTGCGGCGTTGAGTGACTGAGCTGTTTTTGAGTCAATTGTGTACCACTCGGAATGCATTTTGTGGTCTAGGACTGAGTCTGTTTTTACAGGTTCAAAAGTTCCTCTTCCCACATGAAGAGTTACGAATTGCTTGTCTATTGAGCGCTCTTCAAGTTGCTTGAAAATTCTATCTGTGAAGTGCAGTCCTGCTGTTGGTGCTGCGACGCTACCTTTTGGGCCTGCATAAACTGTTTGGTACTGCTCGTCTGTTGCTTTGGAATCTTTGATATATGGTGGAAGGGGAGTGACTCCGATTTTATCAACTTCTTCGTCGAAGTTTTTTGATTTAAATTTTATTACTCGGCTTCCGTCCTCATTGATAGAGAGAACTTCACCAAAAAGATCCTCTCCGAACTTTAATTCTGTTCCAACCTTGAATTTTCGTCCAGGCTTGGTGAGGCATTCCCAGGTAAGAGGGGATATCTCTTTGGTTAATAGTATTTCGCCGAGATCTCCGTAGAGGCGAGCCTTGATCACTTTTGAGTTGTTAAAAATCAGAGAGCATCCCGATGGAAGGAGTTGGGGTAGGTCTAGGAACGTCTTGTGCTCTATTTTTTCCGATTCTCGATGAACAACCATTAGCCTTGATGTGTCTCTTGGGACTACTGGTTCTTTGGCAATAAGTTCTGGAGGTAGGTTGTATGAAAAGTCGCTTCTAAGCATTCGTTTGGCTATAGTTTATAGTCTGCAGTTTACAGTCTATGCCTCTTTTGGCTCAAGCGTATTTTTCTCTTCCCAGTCTGTGCTTTCAGCTTGTTGCTGACTACTGACTGCTGATTGCTGATTTCCTGTGTGTTTTACAACGATAAGACTCATGTCATCTTCTTGGACATGTTCTTCTACAAATATTGTTACCTCTTTTGCTAAATGATCGAACATTTCTTTTGTTGTTTGAACCGATGGTGCTTTGTCTTCTGTTAGCTTTTGTAATCTTTCAAGTCCAAACTGTTCGCCACTCATATTTTTGCATTCTGTTATTCCGTCAGAATAAAGGATTAGGAAATCTCCTTCTTGGAAGTCGAGTTCCTGTTCTTTGATTACGGCTGATGCATCTGGAAGCATTCCTATTGCGATTCCGCCAGACATTATTGCTTCACATTTTCCTTCTCGTGCCTTGAAGTGAAGGATATGCTCGTGTCCTCCTCCTGCGAAATACATTTTGCGTTCTTCGTGATGCCATCTAAGCATAACCATCGTCATGAACATGTTTGGCTGTAATTTTGGTTTGAGGAATTTGTTTACACTAAGAATTAAATCTCTGGCGGTCTCGCTCATTTCAGCAAATGCGCTGATAAGCGTGTCTACCATTATCATCACAAGGCCTGCTGGGATTCCGTGACCTGTTACATCTCCGATATAGAAAAAAGTTTGTTTTTCTTGAGGAAGGAAGTCGAAGCTGTCTCCTCCGATCTCTGCTGCCGACTTGGTTTTTGCTGTTATCTCTAAGCTTGGTATTTCCGGTGCTTCTCGCGGGATTAGATCGTGTTGTATCTTTTGTGCGAGGTTGAGCTCGCTCGAGATTCTTTTGTGTTCTTTTAGGTCGTTTCCTATTGTTTCTAGACTCTCTGTTATTTCATTGAAGAAGTGTCCTAGGATTCCTATCTCATCAACCCTTTTTGTGTATATTCTGTGAAAGTTTTTACCTGTTAAAAGGGCCTTCATTTCGTGCAGAATTTTTTTGAGAGGTGAGTGGAGTGTGTGATTTAGTATTAATGCTGTGAGTGTAAAGAATAGTGCCAGGGATATGTACGTTGCATATGGCGTGTATATACTGGCAATTAAATATGTAACAGCTGATATTCCTAAAGCTATTAAGTTTGTTGTTAGGATCTTGAGTTTTAAGTTCCTTTTAATCATGTTCTTTGATCAGTCTTTTTATTTGGTTTTGGGCATTTATTTCGTGAATCATTCCGTAAAGATGCATGAGTTCTGTTAATGTTTCTTTGTCAAATTCTTCAGGTTTTAGATGGCTGTGCGACACGAGGATTTTGTGGATTGTGTTTGTTGCTTCGTGGTAAAGATACTGTCTTAATTTTGAGGCGAATTTTTTTGGTAGTTGTTTTATTTTGCTGTCGATTGAATGGAAGTCTGCGTTGTTTGCCATGATGTAATCGATTAGTCTTGTCAGCGCTGATTTGGCTGACAGTTTTGCTAGTACAAATAGCAGCTCTGGGTGGTCTAATTCTTTTAACATTTCAAATACCGAATGTTTGCGTTTAAATAGATTCAGTTCTCCTATGACATGTGCAGCCATTAATCTTACGTCTTCTTTTTTGCTTTCAAGCATTTGGTCTAGATAATGTTCTAGCTTTGGTCTGAGTTTTTTGAATTGCCATAAAGCAATGATAGCGTTTGCACGTACTTTTGGATCTTTGTGGTCTAGGTATTTCTCGATATAAAATATTGAATTTGGGTCTTTGAATGATCCACATATGTATATGCTGTCTGCTACTACTTCAAAGTTCTCCGATCTCATTTTTTTCAATAAGAATGGGACAATTGTTTCGGGTCTTAACTTTGTCAAAACCTTGATGATAGCAGCTCTATTGGCTTCTGATTCTTCGTTCTCAAACAAATCTTGAAGGGTCTTTCTTATCCGGTATTCTCCAAATGCCGAATCATAAAAATGTTTGTCTAGATTCTTGAATTCTCCGAGTGCTTCTATCAGTACGAGCCTTATGTCTGGATTGTTTGAGTCTAAACATGTGATCAGATGAGGTACCGTTCTTGGGTCTTTGATCTGCCTTAATGTTTCAACAGCTTTTAATTGTACCTCTTCTTCTTCGTTGTCACGTTGGATGATTTTTATTAGGCTGTCGTATTCGACGTTATGTCCTTTTTGTCCTAATATTTCGATAGCATTAATCCTTGTGTGGATGTTGTTTCCTTTTGAGATATTGTTTTTTTGATTGTTGGGTGTAAAGCTTTTTCAAAAATACAATTAGAATCAAACTCAATATTGATATGTTGACTAGTAGTAGATTTATCATGACTGTGCTTTCTGAACCTGATAGAGCACGTGTTATTATCAATACGATAAGCATTCCTATGATGGCGCCAATTGGCTTAACAATACCTTCTAAAAGCTCTTTCATTTGGTCTCGAGTTCTTTCGCCAAAAGCGTAATAGGATGAGTTGTATGCGTTTTTGAAAAGAAGCCCGGTCATCTCTGTTGTACCTTTTGCTAAGGAAGAGGTCATCATGTTGAACTTTGCTGTCATCCCGGCTAGGCTGGCAAAAGCTATGATTGGTTGAAATGCCATGCTGTTTACGATACCAAATCGCTTCAAGATTCTACTTGAAATTAGCAGCTGCATTAGCAATGTAACCGCACCAAATATTATTTGCAGTATTCCTAGTGTGTTTGTAAGATCGCTCTCTTTGGATTCACCTGTTGTGCTTGAATCTATAGGATGCATAGTATTGTATTGGCTGGCGTTTTTTTCGTAAGTTAAATGCTCTTCGACATCTTCGAGATCCAGCAGGGACGTTTTCATCGTTTTTAGATTGCTGTGATCATAAACTAGCGTTTGTTCGGTTTCGTGATAAACCTCTTGCTGAACCGCTTTTGTGTATTGGAACTCAAGAAGATTGATGAACATCCACTGAAGTAATATGACGAATATCAAAACCTTAAGGAACGACGATTTCTTTACTAATGATACGGTTTCTTTAATTCGCTCGATCGATCTTTTTCTTTTTCCATGATATTGAAAACAAGGCATGTCTGTGTGCATGCTTTTTAAGCTCAGGATTATAGGTATGACGACCATTATACAAAGCACCCATATATAGATGAATTTGTAGGATGGTATCGCATGAGCAAATGTACTAATAATCAAACCTCCTGCAATTGTTCCAAGGGTCTCAGAAGATTCAACAATAGGGAAGGTTCTCTGGCTCTCTAGAGGCGTGAAGAATTCCTCTACCACAATAGACACCAATATGTTCAATTGAGCGAGCATTATTGATACTGCAACCAGTACGAAACCGAAAAATAGCCAGTTCGAATACATTACAAACACTGTTGCTGATATCAGCAGTAATGCAGCTAGTAGTATGTTAAATACGATCAGGATTTCTCTTCTAACTCTTTGAATTAGCCCGGAGTAAATTGCTGTTCCTATGATTACCAAAGACGCATTTATCAGGAATAGGAGAGGTAGGTTTGCAATCCCTATTCTGTTTACGAACATCGCTATGGTTACTGTCCATCCAACTATGAAACCAACCCGTAAAAAGAACGTTATTACCCATGAAACGAACACTCGTGGCCATTCATGGTCGCTTATGTTTAATATCTTGTTGATGAAGTTGAGCCTCATTTAGACATAATTATATCCGTTAATTATATCATTTTTTGCTCTGTTAGTCGAGGGTAATTGGGTACATTCTTATTATTTCGTCTGGACCGTGTTTTTTTATGCTCTCAATCATGAGGCTTGGCAGTGCTTTTTTGCATAAATTTAGACCTTTTTCTCCGAGAGTTTTGTTTCCAATTAGTAGTATGAACTCGTCCGTATTTTTCAGAAAAGATGTTGAGATTCTTTGCCCTCCTTCTATTAAAATTCTTTCATAACCTAATGATGCAAGCTTTTTTAGGAGTACGGATGTTTTCGATAAGGTAGGGAATGTTAGGATTGTTACTCTGAGTTCTTCTAGTTTCTTTCTCTTTTGTGAATCTTTGATAGTCGTGCATATCAGGGTTTTACCGTTTTTGAATATGTTTGCGTTTAATGGGGTTTTTAGGTTGCTGTCGAGTATGATTTTTGTTTTGCTTGGGTCTAGGCGTGGGTTGTCTTGTAGCATTGTCCCAATTCCTATCAGGATAGCGTCGTTTTTTCTACGGAGCTTGTCTGTGAATTTCTTGGACTCTTTTGACGTGATTTTGGTGCATGTAGGCGACCATATTTTTGCGTCCATGCTTGATGCGATTTTTAGGGTTATGTATGGGTTTATTACGCGGACTTTGATTCCGGCTTTTCGTAGTTTAGTTACTCCGTCGACTTTTGGATTTGGATCAAGTTTGCTGATTATTACCTCTGATACGCCTTTTTTTATTATTAAATCTGTGCATGGAGGTGTTTTTCCATAATGTGAGCATGGTTCAAGAGTCACATATAGTTTGCTTCCTTTTGGATCAACTTTGCAGTTTTGAAAAGCTTCTACTTCTGCATGTGGGTCTCCATATTTTTTGTGATAGCCTTGTCCTATGACCTTTCCGTCTTTGACTAAAACTGCTCCTACCTGTGGATTAGGGAAGGGTTGTGCTTTTTTGGATAGGCTTAGCGCCTTTCTCATGTAGACTTCATCCATTTTACAGGTCTGTTAGACATTGTCTAAAAGGTGGCCAAGTTTAGTTTTCTTGGTCTTTAGATATTTTTTATTTGTACTGTTTGGCTTGCTCTCTAGCTTGATTCTCTTGGTTATCTTGAGTCCGTGGCCTTCTAGGCCTATTACTTTTCTTGGATTGTTTGTAAGGAGATGGATTTCTTCTAGTCCTAAATCGGCTAAAATCTGTGCGCCGATTCCGTAGTCTCTTAGGTCATCTTGAAATCCAAGGGCTTGGTTTGCTTCAACTGTGTCGAAGCCTTCTTTTTGTAGATTGTAGGCTTTTAGTTTGTTTACCAGTCCGATTCCTCTCCCTTCTTGTCTCATGTATAGCAAGACTCCTCCTTTCTGGTTGATTTTCTTAAGGCTTTTTTCGAGCTGCTTTCCGCAGTCGCAATGTTGCGAATGGAAGAGGTCGCCGGTTAGGCATTCGGAATGAACTCTCACCAGTGATCCTTTTTTCTTTAGAGGCCCTTTGATTAAAGCTACGTGTTCCTTGTTTTCTATTAAACTTTTGTATACGACCATTTGCATCTTTCCGAATTCTGTTTCGATTGATGTTTCGACCATTTTCTCAACCATTTTTTCGGTTTCTTTCCTGTATTTTATCAAGTCCTTTATCGAAATGATTGAAAGCTTGTGCTTTTTGGCAAATTTTTCTAAATAGGGGAGTCGTGCCATTTCTCCATCATCTTTTATTATTTCGCAAAGCACTCCCGCTGATTTCAGTCCTGCTAACTTCGCAAGGTCGCATGATGCTTCTGTATGACCGGCCCTTACTAGTACACCTCCATCTTGTGCGATGATAGGGAATATGTGACCTGGTCTTAGTAAGTCAGATGGCTTTGATTTTGAGTTTACGATTGTTTTGACTGTGATAGCTCTGTCTGATGCAGAAATTCCTGTTGTTGTGCCTTTTCTGGCGTCTACAGACACTGTGAAGTTGCACTTGGTGCATTCTTCGTTTTCTTGCACCATCGGGCTTAAATCGAGACTGTTTGCTATCTCTGGCGAAATAGGGACGCAGATTAATCCACGTCCCTCCTTCATCATAAAATTGATTTTTTCTGCAGAAACTTTTTCTGCTGCGAATATTAGGTCTCCCTCATTTTCGCGATCTTCATCGTCCACGACCACGACCATCTTTCCGGCTTTGATGTCGGATATGGCCTTCTCTATGTTTTTCTTGTAATTGGTCATTTAGGACTAGTCCTTAGACAGAAAGTCTTACGAATGATTCTAGTGTAAGGTCTCCGACTAACTGTTCGATTGTTTGTTCAGGGTTCTTCACGAAAGATTGTTTGATTAGAGCGTTTTCTTCTCTGAATTTTTTCTCTTTTCCTTTCATGATGTTTTCTAGCATAGCCTCTGGTTTTCCTTCGTTCTTAAGTTGCTCTGTCCAGATTTCTTTCTCTTTTGCGATAACTTCGTCAGAAACATCTTCTGGAGAAAGACAGGTAGGATTCATCGCTGCAACGTGCATTGCGATATCTTTTGCCATTTCTACTTCACCTCCAGAAAGAACAACGGCTGTTCCAATCTTGTTGTTTGAGTGGATATAAATACCGATGTTGGTTCCTTCGATTAGTTTAAGGTCTTTTGCTTCGATTTTTTCTCCTAGCTTGATTGTAAGGTCGCTTACGTATTGGCTAGCGTCATAGTCTTGTCCGTTTTCAAGAACTTTTTGTGCAAGTTCTTGTGCTGCAGCAATGAATGCATCAGTTTTTGCAACGAAGTCTGTTTCGCATGCAAGTACAGCCATTCCTGTTTTTCCTTCACCTTCTGCAACAGCTACAACACCGTTTGATGTTGATCTGTCAGCACGTGAAGCTGCTTTTGCTTCACCTTTTTTTCTAAGTAGTTCGATAGCTTTATCGACGTCTCCGTTTGCTTCTTCAAGAGCTTTTTTACAAGCCATTGT
>CAZRWH010000019.1:22155-24754 GCA_964603905.1 uncultured Candidatus Peribacteria bacterium
CTCTTCTACTGGAGCAGTTTCTACTGCTGGAGTTTCTGCTGTGGCAGGCTCTGTTGGTTCTTCAGCCGGTGCAGGTGCTGTTTCTTGCTCCTTGCTAACTGCTGATTGCTGACTAATTCCAAGAGTCCCAACGATATCGATGTTTTTTGTTAGATCGTAGATCACAGGGATTTCCCAGTCTGTACCTTGGTAAGCTTGGTACATTGCTAGGATGCTAACTCCGAAGAATGCTAGGAAAAGCATTGATCCGATCATTGGTATAATAAGAAGTAAGAACATTACTGCGATACTTGCTACGAACATCCCAAGCCCTTGTTTGCTGTGGAATTGGCAAGATTTACTCTTAGGTTTCAGTATGGCCGGCAAAATAAACGCAAGACTTAGATATGCCATTGCTGACAGTATCTTTTCGTCTTCCGGTGTTTTTGGTGTAGCCGGTTTGTTTTCCATTTCTTGTGGTGCAGGAGTTTCAACAGGAGTTTGTTGGTTTGTGTTTTCTTCGTTCATAATAGAAGATTTTTATGAAATTATTTTGCACCTTTGATGGCATCTGTGATCCTGCCAACGATGTATTTAAGAGACTTAATCGCATCGTCGTTTGCTGGAATAGGGTAGTCGATTCCATCTGGGCTTGCGTTTGTGTCGCAAATTCCTACAAGTTTTACACCTTTTCGGATCGCTTCTTTTACTGCAATCTGATCTCTGTGAACATCAAAGATGATCATTACGTCTGGTGCTTTTGTAATGTCTTGTACACCTCCAAGAGAGATTTCAAGCTTGTTGATTGTTTTCTCAAGTTTGCTTGCTTCTTTCTTTGTGTACTTTGAGAATTCACCTGTTCTTTTCTCTTCTTTAAGAGTTTTTAGGTATTTGATTCTCGTTTTGATTGTTCGGAAATTTGTAAGAAGCCCTGGTACCCATTTTTGAGTTACATAAGGCTGGTTACAGTCTTTTGCAGCAGCTTTAACAAGCTCTGTAGCTTGTTGCTTTGTGCTGACAAAAAGGATTGTTTTTCCTTCTTTGGCTGATGCTCTCAAAAAGTCGCAGGCTTTATCCATAGCTTCTGCAGTTTTTGCGAGATCAAAAACGTGGACCCCTTGTTTTTTTCCGTAGATAAACGGTTTCATTTTTGGGTTCCATTTGCTCGTTGCGTGTCCGAAATGGACTGCATTTTTGAGCATGTCCTTCAGGTCTTGTGTCTTCGACATGTTTCCTTGGGGTTAGCGCCGCTGCACTTTCTACTTCTGTTTTTGACCCCATTTCTGAGGCAGGATTACAGAATCCGGTGCTTGGCTTTTATAAAATACGGAGAGATTCTAATAGAATCCCTTCTGTAACGCAAGGAGAAGTGATATATTTGTGCCATGATTGATAAGATTAGAACACAAATTGATGAAATCGATGAGACTATATTGGCACTTTTAGTTGATCGATTTAACCTTGTCTCACAGGTTGGAAAAGCAAAGAAAGATGCTGGATTACCAGTTGTTGATGTTGATAGGGAGGACGAATTAATGAACAAGCTTTCTGATTTGGCTGAAGAGAAGGGACTTTCATCTGATTTGGTTAGAAAAATTTATTCTCTTGTAATTCAACATTCTAGAAGGCTGCAGGATTGACGTTTTGCGCTTTTCTTGGTATAATGTTTTGATTTATAAGTAAAAAAATGCCATGGCAGACGAACCTCAAGTTCAACAAGATGTCGAGCAGGAATCAAAAGAGCCTGTGCAGATCTCTATTGTGTTGCCTACAAATGCATATTTTTTGTCTGGTATTCGTGATTTTACACTTACGATGACCAAGAATATGACAGGTTTTTCTGAGCAATGGGCTTATAGATTTCAATCTGTTGTTGATGAGCTTTGTAATAACGCGATTGAGCATGGAAGTGCGAAAGGGAAGGATGTAACTATTATTTTTATAAACCATCCTGATGAAGCACTCGAGGTTATTGTAGAAGATACAGGGACTGGTGATAGTAAATATACCGCTGCTCAAATGAACAACCTTGTTAAGGAGAGGGTTTCGATCATGAATGGCCAATATTTGGGGCTTCGTGGTCGTGGACTTCCTAAGATTGTTCACGAATGGACTGACGAACTTGCTTTTGAAGATATCGATGGAGGCGGGCTTAGAGTCAAAGTGAAGAAGTATTTACGTCAAAAGGAGGATGAAGTATTATCCCAGGAGGGAGATCAAACACATATAACTCTTACAAATTAATAACAAACATAAATATGGCTGAAGTAACAATAACATTCGAAGACGTACAAGCTGATAGTGGCGTCGTGAAAATCGTGAAAATCGCAGGTCAACTAGACGAAAGTAATGTTGATGACCAAGCAAAGAAAATCTACGAGGTAATCGAAGCAGCTGGAGGTAGCTTGAGCCTGATCTTTGACTTTAGTGAGCTAGAGTACATGAACAGTAAATCTATTGGATATTTGACTGATTGGTATAGCAAAATTTCTGCAAACGGCGGAAAGGTTGTTATCGCGCAAGCTAAGAGCAATATCCTGGATATCCTTCAGGTTGTTGGTCTTACTCAGCTAATCACAACTTATCCTTCTGTTGAAGAGGCGAAGTTGGGGGTTGTGTA
>CAZRWH010000020.1:0-23271 GCA_964603905.1 uncultured Candidatus Peribacteria bacterium
ATGCTCTTGAAGAAAAAGAGCTTATGTTCGTTGACCATATGCTGGATCTCTTACAAACCGATGGCATTGGAATCGCCATTGTTCCGATGTCCTGTGCGCTGCACAAAACGAAGGACAAACAAAACAATTTGCTCCGAAAAAGTCTACTGGACAAGCATCGGTTATTGGCTACACTAAGCATGCCGGATACTTTATTCCATGGAAGCGCAGGAGTCATAACCGCAGTACTTGTGTTTCAAGCGCATCGTCCAAATTCAAATTTCAAGAGCTGGTTCGGATACTGCAAAAGTGACGGTTTTGAAGTTAAACGCCATGCAGGAAGAGTTGAACGAAACTGGGAAATCGTAAAAAAGAACTGGATTTCTGCGTACCAAGACAGAAAAGAATTCAAACGCGGAAGTCATCCGGTTCCGGAATTAGCAGATTTTGGCAGTGTGTTGCAGAATGTAACTGCCGACGACGATTGGTGCGCGGAGGCATACCTTGAGCCGGATTATGCGAAACTCTCTGAGAAGGAGTTCCAACAACAGTTGTTAGAACTCTTAAAATTTGAGGTAACAAGATGAGAGTTGGAGACATTTTCGAATGTACCAAGGTTGGAACGGAAATATTTACTGAATTTGCCGAGCTCACAACTGGGATACCGTTCATTTCATGCACTGTTAAGAATAATGGACTCAGCGCATATGTGAAACCTAAAACCGCCCGAGCACAAAAGGCTAAAATCTTTCCAGCTGGATGTATCACTGTTCAGGCAGTTTTTGTAGCTAAAGCTTTTCTTCAAGATGAACCCTTTTACGCACATCCTACTATATGGGTTCTGAAGCCACTGAAGCCTCTTTCAAGAATTGAAAAATTATTTTATTGTCAGTGTATTAGCGCAAACGATTTCCGGTTTAGTTATGGTCGAACAATAACAGATCCTCAAAACATTCCGCTACCAACTGAAATTCCGAGCTGGGTCTATGAACAACAAGATTTCCTAACAGCTTCTAAAGATCAGTTGTTAAATCGCTGTTATGAGTTTAGAAATCTATTTAGCAACACAAAGTGTTTCTCTGCGCTGACAACTGAAAATACTATAGCACTAGCCGAAATATTTGATATTACCGGTGGCCAGAGCATGGATCTTAATGCCACTCGGCCATCACAGACAGAGTCAGAGGGCGTGCCGTATGTTTCATGTACCGCTGAAAACAATGGTATATCAAAAATGGTTCAGCGCGATGACCGATACCAGCTGTACCCGGCGGGTATTCTTACTACAGCCGCGGGGTTAAATCTTCAGACACACGTTCAAAGCACTCCATGTTACGTGCATCGTAATGTCTGGGTCTTACAACCGAAAACCGAGATGTCTCTATTTGAGCGCTTGTATTTTGCATTCTGTATCCGTCAAAACGGTTTCCGATACAGCTACGGCCGAGCGGCAGTTGCAAAAGATTTTCATGAGCTTCAAATTCCTGCTCAAGTTCCGAGCTGGGTGTATCGTCAATCTGACTTTTTGCAACTGCAACAAGAAGCTATCATGCAGCAAGCTAAGAAGTTTGTATCTGAGACATTAGCATAAATTTTACTTGGTTTCTTCTACAGCATTTTTAGCTGTCATTGCTCGAAGTGATTTAGCGGCAAACTCTAACGCGTCGATAAGTGTCTCACATTCGTGATCACCATTGAATACCAATGTAATAGCTTTAAGCTCCGAGCTTACAGTGTCTCTTTCGACCTCAACTTCCATGGCTGTTGACTGAACATTCTCTAATTTGAGCGTAGTCTTTCCTCCGTGACCGGCATCTCCACCGCATGGACAATTAGTTGCTACTTCTGCTCGAAGTATGTTCGCCATCACAAATTCTTTTGACTCAATGTTCGTTTTTTTAGCTGAATGATTCATTAGATTGTCTCCTAGTTGTTAACATTATCTGTTTTATTACGTTATAGATAACTTGGAGTCTTCTAGGCAACTTGCCTCTAGTAGGGATCGCAAGCAAGTCTCTTCCTGACAGCTTCCCCGTATACCTATTCACCGGACTGAATCCAGAGCAACCAAAGCAACTTGCCTTGAATTGATCTTTTACAAAACAAGACAAGTCCAAGAGGAGCAATCATGACAATGACAGCGGAAGAGCGGGAGTATGTTGCTGACCGGAAAGGTAGTCGGACAGCACAACCGATCAAGCGGATTGCGGACATTCAAAAGATAAAGACCAGGCTTCAGAGGAACCTGAAGCATCAAGCACTGCTTGTTGTTGGCATTAACACCGCATTCCGTGGAGTAGATCTGGTTCGGCTCCGGGTGAAAGATGTCCTTTATCTGAAACCTGGTGATTCATTCACAATTACGGAACGAAAGACCTTGAAGAAGCGAACCGTCACATTAAATCGCCCCTGCACCCAGGTCATCCGTGAGCTGGTGTTCTCCAGTCGCTTGCAGCCGGATGATTATTTATTCCAGGGTCAACGTCGAGGAGAGCGGTCACTGCATGATCCAATTCCACATTTGAGCAGGCATACACTGTCCGCACTGGTCAGGGCCTGGTGCCGTGACATCAATTTGCCTGGTTCCTGGGGATCGCACACATTGAGAAAGACCTACGCATATCACCAGTACCGGAACGGCGCAGATCTTGGAACACTGATGAAGGCGCTGAATCATTCTTCTATATCGCAGACGCTTCAATATATCTGCGTTCAGGATGATGAAGTTGCAAAGTTGGCTGAACTAGAGCTGTGACGGCTTGTACCGTTATTCTTTGACTTTAATTATTATTTACGGTACCACTTGATTAGTATAATTATGCGCTATCCGGTCTCTTTCAGAGACACTTTTAATTGATTCGGAGTGATTCATGACATCTAAAACAATTGTCAGGCTGGTTTCAATCTTAACACTTTTAGTTTCAGTATGTTATTTCAATGTATCTTTCGCAGCTGAGCAAAAACGCTGGCTAGTAGGATTTGCTCAGGACACAATGGGGAATGACTGGCGAGTAGCTCAAGTACGGAGCCTTGAAAAGGCTTTTGCAGCACATTCGGAAGTGGATTTCTTCTACACGGTAGCTGATGGTAGTACCGCACAACAAATCATGGACATTGAGCGGATGATTGCTAAAAAAGTTGATGTCCTCATCACTTCACCTCGTGATGCCAAAGCTATGGACCCCGTCATCTCAAAAGCCTACAAGATGGGCATCCCTGTTGTACTCATCTCACGACGAATCGAAAGTGACAACTTTACGACGTTTATCCATCCAGATAACAGTCGAATAGCTGTTGCTGCAGCCAAGTTCATTGTTGAGCAGCTTCAAGGACAAGGAAGTGTATTTGTGCTGCAGCATATTCCAACATCTACGCCTGCAATACAAAGAACCAAGCCGTTTTTTGCTGAAATTGAGAAGTATAAGGATGTTAAAATTGTAGCGATGAAAGTTGCGAATTCACTCCGAGGTGAAGCTATCAAGATGACCGAAGAAGCACTTGCTGAAAAACTGAAGTTTGATGCTATCTATGCTCAGAGCGACAGTATGGCCACTGGAGCAATCATGGCTCTCAAACAAGCTGGAATTGATCCGGGGAAGTATGTCATTACGGGCATAGATTACATCTCTGAAGCCAGAGAGGCCATTCGTCGTGGAGATCAAAAAGCGTCCTTTACGTATCCGACCGGTGGTGTCGAGGGTGCGCAGCTGACGATGGCTATCCTCCGAGGTGAAGAAGTGTCTACAGAGTACGTAATTGACTCCGTCCAAGTGACGACGAGTAATGTAGAAACCATAGAACCAATCTTTTAGCAACGTCCTGTAGGCACAGTGCAATTACGCAGATTAATCCTCTATTCTTGGCTGTTTACTCTTGTTATCCTACTAGTGGCAGTTCTTTTTGCATTTTCGTATCTCAACCGCCAACAGTACCAGCAGCTTGCTCTAGAAAAAGTCCGCGATGGCTTTCAAGTTCTACAAAAAGATTTTGCAGAGCTTGAAAAGAACATGCGAAGTGCTGGTCTCTTTCTTGCGAGCGACAAAAAGCTGATAGCTTCGATCAGTATGGTAGATACCTACCAGGACATCAACAATTATCAGCATATCATTTTTGATGAAGAGAAGAAGCATGTTGCTAAGCAATTGCACGATTTTGCTGTAAATAAGGACCTGCACTTTGTTGGACTCTATAGCAGCACATTCGACTTGATCAGTTTCTATGCAACTTCTCAAGACAGCAAAAGTAGCTATGGATACCAATCCTACAATTCCGGTGAAGCTGTTGTAAAGGCCAAAACGCTGGGTGGCGATTTTCACAAATTTACTACAGAAATTTTGCTGTTCAAAAACTCTTTTGAACCGGAGCTAGCCTCAACACAAACTCTGCATTATCATGATACTCTAAACGGCCTGGTTATTGAGATAGTCACTCCAGTGATTCGTACTGACCTCCCTGGCCAAGCGCACACTATTGGCTTTGCAAGAACACTGAAGTATCTTGATAAAACTTTCTTAGATCGTTTTAGTCTGCACAGCGGCTTGGGAGTCACCCTCATCACCGACTCAAGTAGTATCTTTTCTGGTCCATACCATCTAGCTCCTCCAGCTAACATTGACATTCTTCCTGAAATTCAACCTACAGAGATTGTCCAAAAGTATGTTCACATTCCGCATGAAGATGCTATCTTCTACGGTTTCCGGCTGCAACTGGAAAATAATGCCTCTGCTATTATGCTGTTCGGGATGGACAAGAAGTTCCTTCAACAAGGAGTAACACTTCTAAGAAACGTCATCTTTATAGCAATCGGCGGCTTTTTTTGTATCTTACTTCCCGCCGGGATTCTTTTTATTCGCCGTGCTGTAACTAGCCCAATTGAAGAAATTCTTTCGGCAATGCGTAGCTTTGACGGCGATAATTGGCAGCCTCTCAAGGCAAAGAGAAGATTCCGTGAATTTTCCGAAATGGCTGTTACACTCAACAATATGGTCGACACCATCCGGAAGAGTCATGATGAACTACGTACTCTGTCAACTGTGGTGCACCAAAGCCCTGCAGCGATTGTTATTACCGATACTGACGGAAACATCGAATACATCAACCCGAAGATGGAACAGCTTGCCGGCTATAAAATTGATGAAGTTACCGGCAAGAACCCTCGTATTCTGCAGTCCGGTCAAACGCCTCTGGAAGCATATGAAAATCTCTGGGAGACTATCAGTAGCGGTAAAGTATGGAAAGGAGAATTCATCAATCAGGCTAAAGACGGATCACTTTTTCGCGAGTACGCTGTCATTGCTCCGATTGTTGCTCCAGACGGGACTATCCATAAGTATGTTGCAATAAAAGAAGACATCACTACACGCAAACAAGCTGAGAAAGACTCAAAAAGTCTTGAAGCCCGGCTTCGCCAGGCGGAGCGTTTGGAGTCTATCGGGATGATGGCTGGAGGAGTGGCTCATGATCTGAACAACATCCTTTCTGGCATTATTGGATATCCAGAGTTATTACTTGCTGACTTACCGCAGGACAGTAAACTCCGAAAACCTCTTGAAGCTATAGAAGATTCCGGCAAAAGAGCGGCAACTGTGGTCTCGGACTTACTCACCGTGGCTCGAGGAGCAGCCAGTTCAAAGACAGAATGTAGCCTTAATGCATTAGCACAAGATTACTTGGCTTCCCCTGAATGCCTGAAGTTAAAGTCGTTACATTCAAATGTAACTTGTCATCATCAACTTGAAGCTACCAATTCTACTATTCTTGCTTCCGAAGTTCATGTCAAAAAGTGTATTATGAACTTGGTCACTAATGCTTCGGAAGCAATCAGCGGAGAAGGTAGAGTTACGGTAGCGACCTATAACAAAACTGTTAACCAAGCTGATAAACGCTATAAACTAAAAGTCGGAGAGTATGTAATTCTCAGCGTTCAGGACACCGGTTCTGGCATCTCAGCCGAGGATTTAGAGCATATCTTTGAGCCTTTCTATACGCGAAAAACGATGGGTCGCAGCGGTACCGGTCTCGGGCTGACCGTAGTGTGGAACACTATGGAAGATCATGTCGGCAAGGTCGCTATCGAGAGCAGCGCTCAAGGTACTTGCTTTCAACTCTACTTTCCGGTAGTTGCTAAAGCGAAAAAAGAAGCTGTTTCTAACAAAGTAACTGAAGACTTCGTTGGCAACGGTGAGCACATCCTTGTTGTCGACGACGAACCTGCCCTAAGAGATCTTGCAAGCCGGATGCTGCAAAGTCTTGGTTACAACGTTGATTCTGTATGCTCAGGAGAGCTGGCATTGAAGTTTCTAGCGGACAATAAGGTGGATCTTCTGATACTCGACATGTTGATGGAACCAGGTATGAACGGTCGGCAAACGTATGAGAAAGCACTCAAAATCTATCCAGAGCAGAAGGCGCTCATTGCCAGCGGTTTTTCTGAAAGTGCAGATGTAGAAAAAGCTCTGCAGCTTGGTGCAAGCGGATTTATCAAGAAACCGTATACAAAAAACACTCTCGGCCAAGCAGCCAAAGACGCGTTACGTTCACACTAGAAATCGTTTTAATCTAGCTGAGTGATGATAAACAATACGTCCAATACAGCTGTTTTCTGGAAGGGTACCCTGGTAACAGCCTGAGAACAAAAGTCGTTCTATCATCAAAAACGACTTTGCTTAGTTTAAGCATTTTTCCGGTAGTGTGATACGGTCTAAACGTAGCAACATCGTTGCATTAATATCTTTATTTGTTGTAGCTGTTCGCAGCCATTTGTTGGCCATCTCGTAATTACAATGCTCCATGTATAGCATCCCAAGCTGGTATTGTGCAGCTGGATGTCCTTGTTCTGCTGCTTTCTGGAACCATTTAGCTGCGACCGTGATATTTTTCAGCTGGTCCTCAACAGTACATATCATTCCTAACTGATACTGTGCTTCTGGATGCCCTTGTTCGGCTGCTTTCCGAAACCAATCAAGAGCTGTTTCTGCACTTGCAGTCGGTATGGCGTTATTATAGTGTAGCAAGCCAAGAGCATTTTGTGCAGCTGGATGTCCTTGTTCTGCTGCTGTTTCAAACCATTTAATGGCTTGCGGAAGCTGAGCTGTATTATCCTCTAAGGCTTTTACGCCGAGCTGATAAAATCCCTCAGCTTCGGATATTGACTGGCTGCTAACTGCCGGGTTGGGCACAAAAGCAGTTGTGCTCAACAATATCATCAGGCATGTGATAAGCTTCCAGTTCGGATTGATGACTTTCATGAACTTAATTCCTCTTAACTATCAGCGAAAGCGCTGGGGTTAATCTTTGCAGAATTGAGACACCGAGACCTGAAAACAATCTCTGTTTAAGCCCGGCGTCTTCAGGCAGGTGCTATTATTATTTTTGTTGCTGCTGCATACGCCACTTTCGGCAAATCTTTGTTTTGCTCCCAGACCGACAATTCTTAAGCTGCCGATCAGACAGCACGAGATTACCTTTTGCATCCGTAACAGCTCCATACTCCGGAACAGACACGAAGCGTCCAGTGCGGCTATTAATAGCGCCTCCATCAGTTTTTGTATAAAAGGTGCCAGTTCGTGAGTCTATATATCCTCCGTCGACAGGTGTCAGTGACACTTGTGCTACGGCAATGGTAGCACAGAATCCGAAGACTGCTGCGGCCAAAACTATTTTTCCTTTCATCATTAAGCTCCTGTATTTTTATTAACTACGATGTTCTGTGCATGCCTGCAGACTTATAGGTCTGCGGCAGCACAGCAACTCGTCGCTTTTTCGTTCGACGCTTAAATTTGTCGAACAAAAATTGTTTTGTCACGCTGTCCGTGATTTATCATTTGGTCGCCTGTTACGTTGTCCATCTGCATCCATAACTACTAATTTGTTTTCTACCGGACTCTACCGGCAAGCTACCGTTTCTGGTACCATTGTGTAATATCTTCGCGATTGTGTCCGATCTCCTGTGAGATCTGCAAATTTGCTTGCTTCTCCGACAAGCCACTCGACACCAACTGATCATAACGATCCTGAGCAAAGTTCCACCGAAGCCCATGAGTACCGCACCATTTCTCTCCGGCGACGAGCATCGCGTCTTTGAGATTGCCACGATATTCATCTGAATCGACGTCCAGAGATCCATGTTCACGGACATATTTTGTGACCGCTTCGTGCAGCCACTTGGGAAGACGCATCATCCTAGGTCGACCGCCTTTAGTATTTTCCAGCCAGACGCCTTCGGCTCGAAGCTGAGTCTCATCAATATGCACAACTTCAGAAATTCTCGCACCGCCGTAAAGCTGCATCGACGCGACGAGCTGCTCTTCAAA
The DNA here is from genome assembly GCA_964603905.1 of uncultured Candidatus Peribacteria bacterium. Taxonomy (GTDB): domain Bacteria; phylum Patescibacteriota; class Gracilibacteria; order UBA1369; family UBA12470; genus CAZRWH01. The sequence continues at coordinate 8,292 of CAZRWH010000020.1, forward strand.
GTTTTCAAGATTTTTGATGCCAACACTTGGCCGTTCATACGCTCTTGGCTCATGCGGCATCTTCAGTTTTTCTTTGCCGATTTTTCGGGTCTCAGCCAGCATCGACGACCAGTCACGGGTGTCATCCGTCGTCTTGGTCTTCTGATCCATTTTCTTCAGACCGGCCGAGAATTTTTGTGCAGCGGCACAGTACTGGGTCAGTGTCCTCCGGCTGACGCCTTTCCGGATTTTTGAATCCAGCCAGGCTTCCACATGCTCCGGCAAAAGTTTCTGTGCATCACGAACATTATGATTCTTCCGAACCCATTTCAGCATCTCAGTCATACGTGCAATATAGATTGTCATCGTTGCCGTAGAATGAATACCGATGTCCTTATTGATTTCATGAAATGTTCGTGCTCCAGCGTCATACGCTTTCTTCTTGGCCGCATGACGGCTTTCGCCAAAAGCTTTCATCGTCATCAATACGCCTGTAGCCTGTCCTCTCGGTGATCCTCGCATCGCTTCCCCGGTGAAAAAATGTCAATTTGAGATTAGAGCAGCTTTTTTGAAGCTGCTGAATTCAGCACCCCTGTCTCCTCCCAAGTCACTGATTACAATGCCTTGCGGTAATCAGTGGCTTGGGGGCTATATATTTTCTCTCTACAACCAGCCTCTCCGTATATATCTAGTACATACACTATGTACTAGAGAGATCTAGTCGGTAAGTTGGACCAGCGCTTTAATTGGTCTGATGTAGAATTTTCGCATGTCTACATCGATTCAGAGGGATGAATCAAAAACATGAAAAAGACGCGATATAGAACACATTGTTCACAGTTGTTCGGTTTAGGCATTTGATATTTCAACCCTTGTGCAACTAAACCTTTGTCTGCATTATTTCTGATTTTGCATGACAACAACGCACATAGAGTCGACGCAGGACTCTCTAAATAATCGGCGATATTTTACTAGTTTTTTGGAGCACACAAAATGAATAAGCAGCGAAAAAAAAGGACACCGATAGCTACAGCTGGGGAACTTTTCCAATACTTTGCAATGCTGTCTGTCAGTCGACAGAACGAGCTATTTTGCAAATCGATGACGCTCACCGAATTGAAGAAAGTACTTCGGAAGGACCACCTCGGTGGACTCCATAAGTATGACGACACGAGCTTTGAAGCGGTAGTTGGAGTCTTGCAACGTCAACTGACATCTGTCCAGAAAAAGCAAAGACGACGCGCCCCGGAAAAACGGGCTGACATAATCCAGCCGTATTTTCGGCATGTAAAAGCTCTCAGCGAGACGGCTGATGCCAAGTGGACCGGGATCGCCGAGGTCATGCGCCAGACGTACGGTATAGCGATGACACCGAAGCAAATGCAAGATGCATATTTGACGTGTGAAAAACGCCTGAAGGAGCGACAGACGGAGGATGAAGAACTCGCAGCATTAATTGCAGAGACGTCTTCACTTGATGAACCGTCCGTCTTCGAAGATCCGGAGCCAACCAAGGAGACACCTAAAATGTCTCCTGGCCTAGGACAGCCGAAGCGACCTGCAGTACCAAAACTCGGAAATTAAGAGATGTCCAACGAGTTCTGCATCTCGAGCATTAAAGATCTCGACAAATACACTCCGGCCGAACTCAAAGAAATTATTTGGAAACTCACCGGAGATTATGACGACGTCGTTATAGAGCTAGAAGAATACGATGGTCATATGGAATCGATGAAGAAGTATGCCAGTGACTTGAGAGCTGGATACATCAAAGAGATCCGCGGCGTTAAAGAACAGCTTGACCTGCGCACACGGGAACTTGCGGTTGCCAGTGCCTCTCCTCGAGAGCAACAAGAAGAGCTCCTCTCCGATACTATTGCAATTCTGCAGAAATGTGTTCGTGATTTTGAAGACTCACGTGAACGAGTTGCCGGCCAACTTGAATATTGCACCACTATCGCAATGGCTAAAGATGATCTCATTAACTGGTTAATGGTGCGATACGCAAAGCTTTCTAAAAAGAAGCGCAAGTCTATTCAAAGCCGTATTAACGAACTCAATGTTTATATCAGTGAAGTGTATTCCAATTTTGAAAAACTTAGAGAAGCACGACGTAAACGCGAAGACACGCTGCTAATTCGGAGCACAACCGGCACAAAACTCAAAGAAGAGTTAAAAGAACTTAAAGACGAGCGCCACGAGCATCAAGCAAAACGCAGGGCTGTTTCATCAATTGCACATCGGACCACTCGACAGGCAAAGAAGAAGCGCCGTAAGAGTACACAAGATGTGAAGGCTTCACGCCGTCTCCTCCAGAAGCTTTCTACTGAAATGGTCTTAGAACTCAAAGACTTCACGGATACGATCAAAAAGTTACCAATGAGGCATCGTCGACTGCTGGCTGTCAAAGATCTGATCAAAAGAGTATGAACGCGCGTCTGAAGCCAACACTTATCCAGATCTTGATCATGCTCTTCGTGGTGATAACGATCTTGGCTGTTTATGTGTCGATACCATCTGTAATTTTGAATGGCTCTCTACAGAGTATCGATGAGGAAACTAAATTTGAAATTCTCCGATTTTTTAAAGCTCAGCAGACACAAAACTTTCGGTCAGTCGGCCTTGGAGCGATCATTGTTTCCGGCGCGGCGATTATCGTTTCTATATGTAGTTCCTACATACTCAAATCTATGGATATCCGTGAACAGCTGGTCAAGAAGCATGCAGAGCAGATACAGCAACAAATAACTGAAGAAGGAACACAGTTACAAGATATTCGAAGGGCTCGCGTCCGGGCTAAACAGAACCTTAAAGATTGGAAAAAGCAATGTGATACTGTCCAGGAGTTGTGCTCAACTGCATGGAAGAAGACAGAAGATGAGATTTTTCAGGAGCAGGAGAAGATCCGGAAGCTTCAAGAATATTATGACGCTAAGCTTTCAAGTATGAATACTGCATTAGTTGAATCATTTGATTTGCTTGCTGAGCTTGATGAGATTGCCGCAAAGTTTGCAACGATCATGTCAAAGTCACCGTCACAGAAGAACCTTTCAAAAATTCGTCGGGAACATGGAGACCGAGTGGCTGACAGTATCAAAGCCAACAACATGAAGATTAGCAATAAGCTGCAGAGCTTACGTGAAGATATAACGAAACTTAGAAATACCTCGTGATAATTCAAATGAAAACAACAGCTAGGAGTCAGTATGTTTAATTCTACAAAATGTGCGAATTTACAAGGGTTTCCATTCAGGACACATGCAGAATTCTGTTCAGCGGTAAGAGACGGACGCTTCGAAGCTATCGTTGTTCATGACCGGATCATCAGTTATGGAGTTAGCAGACAGCAATCTAAGCTACCAATTGATTCCATGTTGAATTTTCGGGTGTTTATATATTGGATACTCATCATCATAGGTGCGTTTGTTAGCTTCGGTATTATATCGATTATTGTATATTTGATATCTCGTGCGGATAAAAAGCGGTTCAAACAAAAGGTTATTAATGAATACGTAGATATATTATTGCTTCATAGCGATGAGTTTATCGGCAGTGAATGGAACCTTCACAGTTTCTATCTACGCGACAATTCATCTGGACGAATATACAAACATTCCAATTAAGAGCTTTCAGCAGCTGAACCTAAGCACCCCCTCGTTAGCTATATTCCGAACGAGGGGTGCTGTAAAAGAGCCTGTCGTATTTGGCGTTGATTTTTTTGGGTTTGAAGATATCCCCTCGTCTTTAATTTTGGAGGCAGTCGGCCGCCGGGGAGGATGGTACTCCAAACCAAGCTGGAGTAGTCCGTTGTACGAGTATCCCGGTGAATGCATCGTGACTTCAAGCTATGTAGTTCAAATTACATACTACTGGAGACGCCAAAATGACAGCAACAGAGCGATGCAAAATTCTTGAAGACGCACTACAAAAATGGGTACCGTTGGCGAAGTCTGATATAGACCTTGAGAAGTTTGAGGATGAGTTGCAATGTGTCCGTAATGCAGACCGACACGACGTGTCACCGGCAGAAATGCTCCTTGAAGGATACGTTTTTCAATTTCGTTATGCAAATCGATACTACCGAAAGAAGCGCAGACGACAGTTGACACGAGAGGTGAACGATATGCTTCTGAATGAGGAGAGGCTGCGTCGTCGGCATATATTCGAGAGCCTTGAAAAAGCAAATACAGACCTCAGAAGTAATTCTTTTGATGATCGAGTCACAAAGCTAGCAAACACACCGGAATTCGAAAAAATCTTGGATTTCACAAGAGTTGATTATACTTAAGAAAGTTCTTGTTATAATATGTGGCTATCGAGTATTTATGTTCTATGGTACTTCAACGCACAACTTCGAAAGAATTTATAGACGAGCTTAAAAATGGAGCCGGTGTAAGCCGTATGGCAGCATTGGAACTGTATAACGAGCTTCGTAACATCGGAAGCCGCCGTGTCAGTAACACTTCATATCAGCCGGCACGAGAAATTATCGATGCGCTATCAAATCCGGAATCAGACCGACGAGCTCTGCAGTTCATTTTGAAGAACGAGCCACAAACAACGATTTCTACGCATACGTCTCGCCTCCAATTGGCCATCTTAGATCTTGCCGGATTTCCCAAAAGTTTACAAAAGCTAATGAAGACAAAGCTTAAAGACCCAAGCTACGATCTCGGTCCGGAATTTACAAGATTGGCAGATGCCGGACAACGCCAAAGAGCAGAATACGAAGAGCTAGTCAAGAAAACTTCAGACTCTACGAAATTTGATCAGGGTCCTTGGGAAATCCGTATTTATGACGGCGAGCCAGCGACATCAATTTATACCGAAGGTGGCAGCTCTCCAAAGATTCTGAAAAAAGGTTCTAAAACAATCTGATTTAGCATTTCGCACAGACAGCTGTTCAACCCGGCCACAGTTCGACATTCACCAGCTCGCCGTAGCTAACCTTCTCGATGGCATTAATCAACGGCGTCAGTTGGCCTTTCTTCGCATAGCGCTTGTAAGACATCGTCTCTCCAGATTCGTGACCAACGATTTCAGCGACGAACGTCTCCAGAATTTCGTTATCTCTAAATTTTGTAATAACGCTGTGCCGGAAACCATGGAACGTCTGACCGTCTCCGTCGACGCCAATACGTTTGCGAAACGTACCGAACCATTTAGAAAAGTAGTGACCGTACTTTCCTTGTACTTTTTTACATTCCGGAAATAACTGCCCGTCGGCATTATTAACCAAATTTTCAAAACCCAGCTTAAGAATTTGTGAATGTATAGGTACAGTCCGTATTCCATTTTCTGTTTTTACGGAACGATCTCCATCATCATTAACTTGGATGCAGAGTACAGAATCAATGTTCACAATATCTCGTTTTTGCAGCTGACACAGCTCACTTAAGCGCATGCCAGTAAAAGCAGCCAGGATCGGAACCCAAAATACAGACGGCTTATTGACATCTTGCTGTAGATTAGCAAAAATCGTCAGGACATCAGCATCTGAAAGCATATTGCGTTGTTCATCAGCTCGGCTTTTAATTTTAAGCTGTGTTCCCTGGAACGGATTCTTTGTTGCATATCCTAACGGAATAGCCCAATGGAACAATCCCGAGACATCATTTATACGGTTGTTGACCGTCTTTGCTGACATTGTGGAATCATGTTCCATCTTCGACATTTCAAATACTGTCTTACCCCGATACTGCTTCTTTTGCGGCTTACTCGGTAGTGACTGAAGAATCTTGCGATATGTTTGTGCATCCTCAATATCATAGCTATCGAGTTGCTTGTCGCCAAGTATAGTAATAAACCGATTAAAGTATTTGCGTAACGCTTCGATGCGCTCCGGCGGGTTCCCTTTAGCTTTGCGTTCTGTCAAAAACAGCTCCAAAACTTCAGTAAACGGTTTTGAATTTGCCACTGTGCTATTACCGCTTTTCAACTCTTGAATCATCTGAGTGAACTGTTTAGCATCATCGGTCTCAGGATCAAGTTCAACATTTCGACACCGAAGCTTTTGTCCGTTGCCGAGATCGACACTCATATTACTGATCTTGATATCCTTCATTAATAGAAACGGATCGTAGCCCATAGCGGTTTTCTCAAACATAATTTGACATTGTACAGCCAGTCGACGCGCCAGCCGGACAGCTTCAGTCCGGTTTGTTGTACGAAGAGACCGTTTAATTTCTCGTTGTTGGATAGTATTACGCAGAAAGCCAGGTACTGCAATCCTAAATGTAAAGATGCCGTAGCTGTTCAATAATAAATAATGTGGAATTTGCATACTGTGCCTCGGTGAAGTTGGGCACAGCGGACGTAAGAAATACGATTTAAAAAGCATTTGTACCAGCAATGTTTCAGTACAAAGTACCAGTAACAATGCTGTTTTTACAAACTAAACAAAATCAAACAGTTAAAAACAAATGGTGCCGGGACCAGGAATCGAACCAGGGACACACGGATTTTCAGTGCGTTAAAGCCAAAATCAGTACGTTAACCATGAGTAAGAAAGAGTAACCACAATGAACAAAACTAACGTTAAATAAGTAAGTTAACCTAAAACATCCACTGTTGCTATTTATCTATCGTTACTCTGCTATACTCATGGTTTCATCATTTTCGGCAAAATTTCGGCAAAACTTTTTGGGCTCAATCACTTTGATTATATGGGTTACAAAGATCTCTACCTCTAGTTTCGGCAAAACTGCCGTCCGAAAACCTCTCTTTTGTCCTTGAGGATTCCATAAGCCAACCACAGTTTACACATCGGCCAGATATCATAACTATAGTATGACTAATCAACAGTTGACAAACCAAGCGTCCCGGTTTAAAAACACGCAATAAGTCATAACTATAGTATGAGTAAACGCAAATGAGTAAACTCAAAAAGACATTACTGGAAAAAATACCTGATGGACTTATTGTTAGCCGTCAAAAAATAAAAGAAATGGGTTTTAACAAACCGGTTATCGACTACTTCCTTCGCTCCGGACAACTTACTCCCATCAGTCATGGTCTCTATCGCAGACCAGGCCCCCCTTTAAAGTGGGAACACTTTGTTTATTCTGCAGTCCAACTTGGCCACGACATTCATGTTGGAGGCCGATCAGCACTCGATTTATTAGGCTTTGCTCATTACCTTCCACTGAATGGGATACAACACATACATCTTTATTGTGACAAGAAACTCCCCGCCTGGTTAACCACTATAGACAAACCAGTACACATAACCCCTCATCATTTGAAAATATTTACAAACATCCCCACTGCCTCAATCACCGAACGCACTTTTGGACATTGGGACTGGCCTATACCTTATTCATCAACGGAACTAGCTCTGTTAGAATTATTAAACGATGTTAAAGATGAATCGGGTTTCAAGATGGCAGACAAATATTTTGAAACAGCAACTACCCTGAGGTCCAAAGTGCTTAACCAGCTTTTATCTGCCTGCAAAAAAGTATATATCAACAGGCTTTTTTTATGGTTCGCCAAGCGACATGACTTACAATGCGTTGATTCATTAGATATATCAGCCATCAACCTTGGGAAAGGAAAACGAATGATTGTTCGAGGAGGTTCTCTAGACAAGGAGTTCCAAATAACTGTGCCAAAGGAGATGGTCAATGACATTAAACCAGACTTTTTCTGACCAAGTAAGATTGTTGGTAACAGTTTTGCCACAAGTCTACAAGGAGGATTGCTTTGCCCTGAAAGGAGGCACTGCTATCAACTTATTTGTTCGCGACATGCCGCGCCTGTCTGTTGATATTGACCTTGCATACTTGCCATTAGCAGATCGTGAAACAAGCCTTAAAGATATTGATACGGCACTCAAACGTATTGGTAAAAACATCACCAAGTATCTACCTGGAACCAAGATAAAGCATATACTTCTACCAAAAACTCAACACTGTATTCGAATTCATATCCTTGGGAACAGTTCAACAATAAAAATAGAAGTAACCCCAGTTCTACGCGGCACGATTAACCCGACAACAATACAAAAACTTTCAGCTTCAGTTGAAGAAATGTTTGGCGCTGCTCAAATGCGCCTTTTGCACTTTACAGATATCTATGGTGGAAAAATCTGTGCCGCATTAGACCGCCAACACCCAAGAGACCTTTTCGACATACAATACTTAATTTCTAACGAAGGAATCACTGAAGAACTGAAAAACAGTTTTCTCGTCTATCTAATCAGCCATAACCGTCCCATGGCTGAACTGTTAGATCCTAAGAAAAAAGATATCTGTGAAATGTATGCAAATGAGTTTTTAGGAATGACTCAAGAACCGACATCAATAGAAGAACTGCAACAAGCCCGTGAATCCTTAATATCCACGATACATGACTTATTAAGTGGAGCTGACAAGCGATTCTTACTTTCTGTCAAAAACGGCACACCTGATTGGGATCTATTCACTCACCCAGAAGCGAAAAATCTCCCTGCAGTACAATGGAAGCTACATAATATTTCTCATATGACGGCAGAAAAAAGAATCCAGTCCTACAAAAAGCTTGAAGAAGTGTTAACGCATGGCCCAAGCAACTAAGTATGCAACAAAAAAAAGACTTAGTGAAAATACTATTGACGCTTTTAAAAAAGCTGTCACACAAAGCGTGATTGAAGAAATACCACGCAAAACAAGTCTTCCTTTGGGAAGAACTTAAGTCATGATCAACAATTTCAAATCTATAGAAAAAAACAGTTAGTGTCTCCTGCAAATGACAACAATTGAGCTTTTGACAAAGCAACTTGAGGAATCTCAAACTGAATGTAGCCGTCTGCAAAAAGAAAATGAACTATTGAAACAGAAATTGGCTGCCAATGATGAAAAGCCAGCAGTTCGTCGAACAACAGAAAAAAGCGCAAAACCAGATCAGCAATTTTCCGCCTCAATCTCCATTCATTCTCCTGTAGAGCACAAAATAGAACTTTTCCGAAATCTTTTCCGTGGAAGAGAAGATGTTTACCCAGTTCTTTGGCAGGCACGGGATGGGCGTAAAGGTTATTCCCCTGCCTGCAAGAATGAATGGAATAAAGAATACTGCAACAAGAAAAAAGTCAAATGTGGCCAGTGCAAAAATCGAAGTCTTATACCAGTATCGGACCAAACAATTTTCAATCACTTAGCAGGTAAGCATACTATTGGCGTTTATCCTTTACTTGAGGATGAAACATGCTGGTTTCTGGCAGTTGATTTCGATAAAAAAGAATGGCAATCCGATATAGCCGCTTTTCACGAGACATGTAGAACCTACAGCATCCCAGCAGTTATTGAACGTTCAAGGTCAGGAAATGGCGGGCACATCTGGATTTTCTTTAAAAATACTGTCCAGCAACTCTTGCCCGAAAACTTGGCTTTGCTCTTCTGACATTAACAATGGATAAAAGGCACCAGATTGGACTCAAATCTTATGATCGTTTCTTTCCTAATCAGGATACTATGCCCAAAGGCGGGTTCGGTAATTTGATTGCACTTCCGCTTCAGAAATCCCCACGAGAACAAGGGAACAGTGTTTTTCTTAATAACAACCTACATCCATACGAAGACCAATGGTCATATCTTGCAAGCATTGAAAAAATAACTTCAGATGAGTTGGCAATAAAAGTTGAAGAGACCACTCAGGCTACTCAAACAATACAAGTCGAGGATAAACACTCTGATAAAAAAACAGATGATACTCCCTGGACTCTCCCTCCATCAGGGGCCACCAAAGAAAATTCTATTACAGGCCCCCTCCCCGAAACTATAAATATAGTTCAGGCCAATATGTTGTATATCCCCAAAAAGGGTTTGCCTCCTGCCTTGCACAATCGACTGTTTCGTATTGCAGCCTTTCCCAACCCTGAGTTCTATAAAGCCCAGGCTATGCACCTTTCAACATATGGAAAACCACCAATCATCACCTGCGCCGAAGAACATCCTCAGCATATCGCTCTCCCTCGTGGATGTCTCGACGATGTCCGGAAATTACTGGGCGAATTGGATGTGTCACTGAAAATCGAGGACAAACGATCCCGCGGGAAACCCATCAAAGCATCGTTCACTGGTAAATTACGTAAAACACAACACGCAGCGGTAAAAAATCTCCGTGCACACGACATCGGAATTCTCAGTGCTGCTACCGCTTTTGGAAAAACCGTTGTTGCAGCAAAACTCATTGCAGTTCGTAAACGAAATACTCTCGTTCTGGTACACAGACGTCAATTGCTTGATCAGTGGCATGAAAAACTCGCAATGTTTTTATCTATCCCACAAGATCAAATAGGAATAATTGGTGGAGGAAAAAGAAAGCCGACGAACATTGTCGATATCGGTATAATGCAAAGCTTGCATCGCAATAAGGTCATTGATGATATTGTGGCAGAGTATGGACACATCATAATAGATGAGTGCCACCATCTAGCTCCATTCTCTTTTGAACAAATCATGAAGAAAGTACAGGCTCGGTACGTTATTGGCCTGACCGCAACTCTCACTCGTAAAGATGGGCATCATCCCATAGTTATGATGCAAACCGGTCCTGTTTTATTCCAGGTAGATGCAGATGAGGCTGCTTTTGCCAGATCTTTTGATCACTTTGTATATCCACAACCAACCAGCACAGTAATTTCTGAAAATATTGAACCGCCAAGTATCCAAGAAATTTACAAACTATTAGTAGAAGATGAGAAACGAAACACACAAATTGCAAACGATGTGATTCAAGCGGTTCGTAACGGACGATCCCCGTTACTTCTTACCGAACGGACAGCACACCTCCAACAGATGTTAAACCTTCTGGAAAAGCAGATAAAAAACATTGTCATCCTGAAAGGTGGTATGGGACAAAAGCAGCGTAAAGAAACAATGGCACAACTTGAAGCAATTCCCCCGGAGGAAGAACGAGTAATCCTAGCCACCGGCCGATATATCGGTGAAGGCTTTGATGACTCGCGGCTTGATACACTTTTTTTGACAATGCCAATTTCCTGGAAAGGGACTTTACAGCAATATGCTGGTCGATTGCATAGGGACTATGATTCCAAAAAAGAGGTGCTTATCTATGACTATGTTGATGAGAATATCCCCATGCTTCAGCGTATGTACAAGAAAAGGTTAACAGGGTATAAAGCTATCGGGTATGAAGTAATAGAGAGATAAAAGTCCAAGATAAACGATGCATAAATCCCAACAATTGAAGTCCGCTTTCTACAATTTATATTTACGGAAATGTGTGTTTTCATAAATATCTCCACAACACAAACACATCTTACCACATACTTTCAGTTAGTTACCGAAGTGAAACTAAAGTCAATTTCGATATTTTTTTAACATTTTGTACGTTTACAGTTTCCTGAACTCCCCTAGCAATATCCCCACAAGCCCTCAACATATCTAAACTCTCATTAACTTCAAAACTCAAAGTGATACGATTACATTGCATAATCACATTAGTTTTGATACGATTAACTTATGCAAAAGAATCAATGGATATGGCAAAATAGCAGCTGGCCTGTTTTTTATTATGATGCAAGTGCATTGCTCACAGATATTGGCGTTGTTTCCCGGTTGGCAGGTGGACTAGAAGCAATTTATCGCACCCTGAACAACGAGGAGCAGATAAACGTTCAAGAGCGCGTACTTGCTGATGATGCCATGGAGACATCTGCCATTGAGGGAGAAGTGCTTCGTCGTAGTTCCGTTCGTGCATCTATCCGTAAACAACTTGGCTTGCCCGTTGAAGTTGATGACTGGGATGCGCATGCCGATGGTCTTGTCTCCATGCTACTTGATGCAAGAGACAGAAGCCAACAAGCACTCACAGAAGAAAGACTGCTTGGCTGGCATGCCGCCCTTTTCCCTACCGGTTATTCAGGGCTACATAAAATCCGTGTTGCCAAATACCGAGGCAAAGAGGACATGCAGATTGTCTCAGGCCCACTCGGTCGAGAAACGATTCACTATGTCGCTCCCCCTCAAAAACAACTTGCAAGAGAAATGGATCAATTCCTTCAATGGATTAATGGCAACAACGAGTCGGAGCCACTGCTGAAGGCCGGAATTGCCCACCTATGGTTCATCATGATACATCCTTTTGATGATGGTAATGGACGATTAGGAAGAGCTATTACAGATTACCAACTGGCAGGAAATTATCCAGCTGTGATGCAACTCGTCTCTTTTTCCAAGCATATCAGTATAGACAGAAAAAGTTACTACAACATCCTTGAAAGTGCCGGCAAAGACGGATTAGACATAACCAACTGGCTCAAATGGTTTTTACAAACACTTGAAGCAGCCATGCAAGAATCACAATGGGTTATTGAAAGAGTTGTAATGAAAGCCGGTTTCTGGAAACAGCATAAAAATACGTCTTTCAACACGCGGCAGCATAAGGTAATCAATCGTCTACTTGATACTGGAGAAAGATTTGAAGGTGGCATGACAACCCGGAAATATGCAGGAATGACTAAATGCAGTAAGGTAACCGCCAGTCGTGACTTAAGCGATCTGCTTGAGAAAAATATCCTCCAAAAACGTCCTGGAAAAGGAAGAAGTACAAGTTATGAACTGTGCCTTATCAAAGGCTAATTTAAATCCCTCCCCCTTCATTTAATTGTCAGCCCACTTGGCTATATACAGAAGCCTCCCCTCCCCTTCCGTTATATGCTGTCAATAGGACTTCAATAACTATGCCGCAAGCAAAACGCTAGCAGCTCGACCTAATCCTCTTTTCCATCTACTCGTCAAAGACTTTCACACAATCCCCTGACAAAAACGACATGATGTCGGTTTTTCACAAAATCTCCTCACAATAACTTCATTTGCAGCCACCAGAAAATCTCAAATCCTCATCATCTTTAAATGGTAGGATAAGTGTCTTTGTCTCACTTCAGTTTCCAGAGCAAGTTAACATGTGTCTCTGACGGAGCTAATGCAACTTCTTACTGCGGAGAGAATGTACGGGAATCCGACGGCCTTCAAACTCCAATATTTTAACCACAAATCGGTTATTGCGGAGCTAATGCGACACGGAGCTAATGCACAACAACAACTCTTTCCTACACAAACGGTCATTTTTCATTTGTCGTATTTTCAACATATTAAAACTTCTGGCAAGGTTACAACAATCCACAAATCACACCAACTGAGGCTCTAACGTATCAATACAGCTTCAGGAGATTAGTAGTGAATATGAATTAAATGGTATTTTATGAAAGATTATACAATTATTATAATAGAATCCACTAAACGTTGAAAATTAATATCAATATGTATGATATACTATACAATTATATGAAGATTTGAGGGGAGAGGGACAGAAATAAAAAACAGTGCTGTCAGATTTAGATTTTCTTTAAAAGAGGGTCAAAGAACATTCTTAATATCATTCAACCTGATAGTGCCTTCAACCATTCTGTATCAAATTCACGAATAGCTTCTTTCATCAACCGTTTCACCCCATCAAAATGAGAGCTCTGCTTAGTGACGTTTCCGTAACCTTCAGCACCAGATTTAAATAATTCCTCCTGAAAGCTTTCAACATATTTATCGTCTTTCTTTCCTTCGTTAGCTCTAAAATTTTCAGCATCTGAAGGAGGAGTATAACGTCGCCACCGGACTCCTTTATAGGATTGTTTTTGTTTTTCAGTTACACGGTATTTTCTTTCGACAAATTCCTTAAACTGCATGAATGCTGCGCGTTTCGGCAGAGGAAAAAACAACTCTTCGAATTGTGTATTATTGAGTAAATCAACGAGAGAATCTATTTTTTTGTTCTTCAGCAATCCACGCCGAACTGTAACTTCACAACGCACTCGGTCACACTTATCATGGCTCCACCACTTTGGCCGACCTCTATTGTCACAATCTTCACCTCGCTCGTATATTTTTGCTAATTTTGAAAACCGGCCTTCTTTATTTTTGGTGTATAAATACTGTGTTACGGAATTAACACCTTCCCTTTCTTCATGGTATTCTTCTGCTTCAGAGTATCCATAAAATTTCCCCCCAATCATCCTGGTGCTTTTACAATATGGGAAATATGCATAACGTCTTAAAACATAATATAAATCACCAACCATTATCGAATTGTTACACATAAAATCGAAAGTATATTCAATAGAGCTAATTTGCCATTCAAAGTTTTCAGCACGTTCTTTCTCAATATGTGATGCAATTTTCTTGGCATCATCAAAAAGTTCCCTGATGATATATGCTGTTGGATTAGCCAGAGTAAGAATAGTAAAAGGCTTATAGCCTTCATCTGGGTACATAAAGAGACTACATTGAGTCCCACTAAGGGGAACAGATGGGCATTGAAAGCTCGCGATATTGACTGGGTGAAGAATACTGTTCGGATAAGTAGAGCCATGACTCTCGACGAACAAGGCCGTAGAGTAGAAGGTAAGACAAAGAACAAATACAGCAGGAGGGAGATACAGCTACTGCCAGTGATGAAGGCTGCACTAATGGAGCAATTAAGCATTTGTGAAAAGCTTGACGGTGAATACTTGTTTTGCACTACCACAGGAGAACAACTCAATCACGCAAACCTAAGCAATAGAGTGTGGCGTCCAGCTTTGAAAGAAGCAGGGATTCCATATCGGCCAATGATTCAAACTCGCCATAGCTTTGCAACAACAGCCCTCAGCCTTGGCGAGAACCCATTATGGATTGCTCACATCATGGGACATAGGGATACCGACATGATTATTAAGGTTTACACAAAGTATCTCAAAAATGCTGTGAACACTAATGACGGAAATGCCTTAAATGAGATTTATTCTGGTGTAATAAGTAACAATGAGGAAGCATGATTAGAACCGTTTTGGGCAAAATTTGGGCAAAACGGGACTTAAACGAAAAATGGGTTAAGCCAAATTAATGACTTAACCCATTGAAATTACAGTTGGTGCCGGGACCAGGAATCGGTACTTCCGCATTCCACGACAAAAACATATTGACTTTACTCACTTTTTTAATCCGACTTTTCGACTGCTGTGCCAGTG
>CAZRWH010000021.1:0-10094 GCA_964603905.1 uncultured Candidatus Peribacteria bacterium
CACAATCCCACGCGTAGAACGCGTCAAAACACGAATAGTTAAAGTAAAAAAATAATCATGCAAAAAATTAAGAAAGCCGTCCTCCCAGCAGCGGGATTCGGAACAAGATTTCTGCCTGCAACAAAGGCTATGCCAAAAGAGATGCTACCAATAGTAGATAAACCGGTTATTCAATATATAGTAGAAGAAGCTGTTGCATCAGGCATCGAAGAGATAATCATAGTCACAGGAAGCGGAAAAAGAGCAATCGAAGATCATTTCGATAGATCTTTTGAACTGAGCCACAAATTAAAAAAGAGCGGAAAGAACGACCTTCTAAAAACCGTAGAAGAAGTAGAAAACCTAGCAAAGTTCATTTACGTCAGGCAACCAGAACCTCTAGGAGATGGACATGCGATCCTATGCGCTAAAGAAGTAATTGGAGACGAACCTTTCGCTGTTTTATTCGGGGACGAGATAGTAGACCACCCTACCCCAGCACTAAAACAACTAATAGACGTATACGAACAAACACAATCTTCGGTAATAGCTCTAGAAAGGATTCCTGAAACAGACACAGAGAAATATGGGATAGTTGCAACCAAATCATCAGACGGACGAATTCACGAACTAGACTCAATGGTAGAAAAACCAAAGCCACAAGACGCACCGTCAACACTAGGAATCATAGGGAAATACGTATGTACGCCAGAAGTTCTAAAACATCTCGAAAAAGCCGAAAGCGGCACAAAAGATGGAGAAATTCGACTAATAGACGCTTTTCGTTCAGTTATTGGCAATCAATCAATTTTCGGATATGAACTCGAGGGCACAAGACACGACACAGGCAACAAAGTTGGCTTTCTTAAGGCCTCAATCAACTTCGCACTTAAGAGACCAGAGCTTGCCGAAGAACTTCGTGAATTCATGAGCTCCAAAACCCGTTAAACCAATAAGGAATACTAGATACCTAATACTTGATACCTGCTACTTATTCTGATATAATGTAGGGATTTAAAAAAATAAAAATCCCTAATTCCCATGTACGAAGAAGCCGAAATCCTTGATCCTCTAGTAGAGGCCGACAGACTGAAACTGCAAGGTGAACACCTTGAAGCAATTGCTATATGCGAAAAAATCCTATCAGAAGACTTGAATTGCCAAGAAGCTTATGAAGAAATTGGCGATAATTATCTTAGTCTTAGAGAGTTCGAAAGAGCTTTGAAAGCACTAGAACGAGCTCTGAATATAAATCCTAGAAGTGCAAATGCACATTATCTAACAGGATTTACATTTTCTTCACTTGGAGAATGGGAAAAATCAATAATGCACCTAGAAGAAGCTTACGAAATACAATCACACCACCCAGAAATCCTAAGATGCTTGGGATGGTCAGTATTCCAAGGAGGAAACAAGACCAAAGGACTTGTGCTTCTAGAAAGAGCACTAGCTATAAACCCAGACGACGTACTAATTATATGTGACTTAGCAGTTTGTTATTTGAATGAAAAAGATTTTGATCGAACAATACAACTGTTAACACACGCCCTAAAAGTTGAACCAAATAACGAAAAAGCTCGTGACTGCCTAGAAACAGCACTTTTTTTTCAAAGGGAATTTAGCAAGCTAGATAAAAAATAAAAATGAACAGATACTTCGAAAAACCAGGAGACGAAACAGTCCTGGCCGAAGCTGATTCAATGCTAGCAAGAATCCAACCCGAAGACCTTGGGGCAATTTACGCATGCCAAGCAGAACTACAAAAATACGGAGACGACGTATCGGATATATTACTAAGAAACGTAACATCAAAACCAAATCTACTCCGGTTAATTCAGCCATCAGATATTTTCAATGAACCTCCAGACCATGCAAGACACCAACCAAGTAGTCTGCATATCGACCTAACCATACTGATCAAGAATCACATTCAAGAAATGGTCTTTAAAAAAATACGCGAATTAGGAGCACAAGGGATAACCTTAAAAACCGACCTAGCAACATGGCCAAAGATAGCTGATCCATCAGCCGGAGAAATCACAATGCCAGATGGAAAAACATATGACATGGGAGCACCAGATCTAAGATGGATAGGAAATGTAAAAACAAACGACATCAAAACAGCACTACTCAGACTTTCTCTAGAAATCGATATTCGAGTCGACGGAATACTACAAAAAAAGCCACTTCAAATATGGATTCGATTCTCATACAATCCTGCAACCGATAAATTTGAAGCAACAACATACATTACAGGTATGCCAGACCAACTAATCGACTCATCAGACGACGAGATGTGGAAATCGGACTACCTAGAACACACATGGAATGCAGAACAAATGATGCACGCAATGCTTAACGGCCTAGAGACCACTATCAAGCATAGCGAGAAACTCGAAAAGTACATATCTACGCCTTTGGCTTAAGTTCACCAATATCAACCTGAATATCAGCCAAATAACGAGGATATCCCTCTTCAACATAATACTCATAAGCTTCTTGGAATTTGTCAGCCAAAAGAAGTTTGAGAACGCGAAGAGTAATTTCACGCCTTTTAGTATTCACAAGACGCTTAGGTTGATGACCACCCTCGCAACTTTTGATGTAATGCACTAAGGCCATTTTCTCTCCTTTTCTAAGACGCCTCTCATGAGGAGCACCTTTGAAACAGCGTTCAACAAGCCTACGAATCCCCTCTCGAGTTTTATAATTTTTTGAGGTTAATTTCTCCATATAAGAATTCTACCAAAAAACAAACAACTACCGAAACAAACAGGTATAGACAAACAACCCATAACCTGTTAATATGACTTTTGCAGCGTTCATTCAAAGTAGTCACTTCCGCATCGCGGAAGAGGAAAGTCCGGGCAACATAAGGACAAGGAAGTTTCTAACGGAAACCGATGCGAAACCTAACAAGATCGTATTAGGGAAAGTGCCACAGAGACAATACTAACCTCGCTCGCGAGGTAAAAGGTGAAAAGTCCCGTTCAGCGGGAACAACGTCCGCCCATTCAAGGCTAAACCTTGATAAGCGGTCCGTGGGTAAACCCTTTCTGTTGCAAGGCGAGACTGGAAAATCGGAACCATTTGTGTCCTTACAAACCGATTTGCTCACCGCTCGAGCCCATCTGCAAAGATGAGCCTAGATAGATGACTACACTCACATTGTGAGAACAGAACCCGGCTTACCGGATGGACGCTGTTTTACTAGTAGAGACACGTTCTACTGATAATGTACGACAATTAAGCACAAGTCATATGTCATACCACCAATCACTAATCACTGAAGTTTACAGTTCACTCTCCACCCTATATAATCCCTCTCGATGAGAAAACGATCTGAAATAATTTTCGGCTTGATCAAACTACCCATGGATTTCTTCATGGTGCTGATAGCTTTTATGATTGCGTTCAAACTAAGAACATATCCAAGTTTGATACCAGGGATTGAGCTACCAGTAGACATGATGAACTTCCCCATGCTTACGGAATATATGGGATTCATAATGCAGTGGAGCATCTTGTTGTTCGTAATATTCGCCGTAAACAACATGTACTCGATGAAAGTTACTAGCAAGCTTTCGAAAGAGATACTTAAGGTTATCTTGCTAACAGCAGCGTGGATAATGATCATGATCGCCTACTTCTTCCTAAGTCGAGAATTCTTTTTCTCAAGGCTTGTACTCGGTTATGGAGCACTTTTATCGATAGCTCTAATTTCCACAGGCCGAATCTGGATTCGAATATTACAACGCCTCCTTGCCGAGATCGGAATTGGGAAAAGAGAGGTTTTATTTTTATGTCTGAATAAAGCCACCAAACCAGTTTTAGAAAAATTCAAAAAAGATCCAAGATACAAAGTTGTTGGATGTTTAAAGAGAAAAAAAGACCCAGACATGCCATGCTGTAAAACACTTGGGCACATAGAAGATTTAGACAAAATAATAAAGAAATACAAAGTCGAAGAGATAGTACAAACTCAATATCTAATCGAAGATAAAGAAGCACCAGACATCTTGGAATACTGCCGAGCAAATCACATTGAATACCATTTCATACCTGATCTGGTTCAAATTCACAAAAGAAATATCGATATCAGCACAATCGAAGGATTCCCTCTAATCACACTTAAACCAACACCTCTGGAAGGCTGGGGAAAAGTCTACAAAAGAGCTTTCGACATACTCGGAGCAACAGTTGGATTAATACTTTGCAGTCCACTATTTTTGATAATACCTATCGCAATCAAACTCGATAGCAAAGGAACCATACTGTTTAAATATCTAGATGATGGAAGCCGGGTAAAACGCGTAGGACAAGAAGGAAAGCTTTTTAATTTCTACAAATTCCGAACGATGAAACCGGGCACACACAACATGCGATACGAAGAACTTGCAGAAAAAAACCTTCGAGGAGACGGACCTCTCGTAAAGATAGAAGAAGACCCCCGAATAACAAAGCTCGGAAGACTATTACGAAAAACAGACCTCGACGAAATACCACAATTCTTCAACGTACTAATCGGATCAATGAGCTTAGTAGGTCCACGCCCTCACCTACCTGAAGAAGTTGCAAAATACAAAGAAAACGACAAGTTCGTACTAACAATAAAACCTGGAATAACCGGAATGGCCCAAGTCTCAGGAAGATCTGATTTATCTTGGGAAGAAGAAGTTAGACTGGACTCATATTACATCGAAAACTGGTCAATCTTATCTGACATCAAGATCATCTTAAAAACAGTACTAGCTGTGGTCCGAAAGAGGAAAGCTAGTTAGGCCCTCTCCTAGAACTCCACTCGAACAGTAGAAGGCCCCCATGTTTTGAACAACATTGGCTCACAAGAAAGCTCAGGCATCTCATTTTCTGATACCCCGCCTCTTCCCAAACAATTATGCCAATTAGACTCGGAAAGAGAGTTGTCATCACCATAAAGCAGACAATCCCCTTCATAACTAGAGAATGCACCATTACATTGAGGTTGCTCGTCCATTCTTAGGTCTGCAACAGTTTTGCTTTCCCATGCACGTATTCCTTGATCAGTTAAAACGCCGGTAGGAATAGCAATACCCATTGCAATTAACATCTGAGCAAGTCTTTGACGAACACGTGAAGTTTGTCCGCCAACTGTCCTTTCAGAGTCTGTCTCTTTACGACGACCCCTTAATTCAGCAAGGCGTTCCGCCTCAACTTCAGCAATAGAACGTTTTGTGCAGTCAATACCCATTCTTGGGGCAACACCATGACACTCCAGCTTCTCTGCAAGATGACTCATTTCAAACATATCACCATTGATATCAACATAGAAATAACCATCCTCGTAAGTAACATCAAAAACTTTCTGCATAATAACCATTTTAAGCATCCCTTCTTCAACCAATTTACGACCGCTAAACATAATAAACCTACCATGATAAGGCAATACAGCCATTCTACCAGCTGGAAATTTGTCCAGATTAGGAAAATACGAAAATGTTACCGCATTAGACAAGTCCTCTCCTTGCTCAGCAAGCTCAAGAACTTTGTTTGCAGAGATGTAAGTACCCGCACCTGGGAATAAATCACGTTCCATAATAGAAAAAAATTAAAATTTAATAAGTAACAGAAAATCTAGGAGTAGACGAATAATCGGCCTGATTACAAGAAATATCTTGAGGAGCAACAAGCCCAAGCGACGTCATTTTAGCGCGAACATCTTCAGCCATATCATTCAGCAAATCACCTTTTACTGTATCCCCAATTACATTCGTGTCAGAAAGATTCCCTTCACCATCGCAAAGCACTCTCCCCTCTTGATCAACAGCACATCTTTCACAAATAGCCTCAAGCTTATCAAGCATAGGAACAACTTGAGAATTATAATCAGAAGAATCTCCATTAGGACCATCTGAATAGCCATCATTTTGGGCAAGAATCAAGGTCGCAGCCAATGCAGAAACAACAACTGCAAGCTTAGAATGTTTTTGGATATTTAACCTCATGTGATTGAATTTAGGGGATATGATAGATTATGAATTTATCACCTTTTGGTCGTTTTGTCAAGCCCTTCCCCACTTTTCTTTTTAGTGGTAAAATTCGCCGGCAAACAATTTTTAAAAAAACAAACCTAAATGATCAAGAAAGTATTAAATAAACTAGTAGGAAGCTACAACGCCAAAGAGCTAAAAAAACTTGATTCCCTTGTTGAACACATCAACAAACTCGAAAAGAAATATCAAACCGAACTAACAGATGCAGACATACCAAAAAAGACTGAAGAATTCAAAAAAAGAATCGCAGAAGGAGAATCTCTCGACAGTATACTTCCAGAAGCTTTTGCCGTAGTAAAAAACGCATGTAGAAGACTGATAGGAACGAAATGGGAAGTTAGAGGCAAAGAAGCAGAATGGAATATGATCCCATACGACGTTCAAATACTAGGTGGAATTGTCCTTCATCAAGGTAAAATCGCCGAAATGAAAACGGGAGAAGGAAAAACTCTTGTTTGTACAATGCCGGTATACCTAAACGCCCTAACAGGGAAAGGAGTACACATCGTAACCGTCAACAATTACCTAGCAAGCAGAGATGCAGAATGGATGGGAGGACTTTATAGATTCCTAGGATTAACAGTTGGTGTATCAGAGAACGGACAACCGCCAGAAGCAAAACAAGCAGCATTCAACTGTGATGTAACATACGGAACCAATAACGAAATTGGATTCGACTACCTCAGAAACAACATGGTACGAGACGTCAATCAACGAAGCATGAGAGAGCCTAACTATGCCATCGTGGATGAAGTTGACTCAATCCTGATCGACGAAGCTAGAACACCTCTAATCATTTCAGCACAGGCAGAAACTTCAACAGATAAATACCCCAAATACAGAGAATTAATCAAAAGCCTTGAGGAAAACGTACATTACAACGTAGATGAAAAAGCGAAATCAGCAATGCTAACAGAAGAAGGAATCAAAAAAATGGAAGAACTACTAGGCGTAGAAAACATCTACACAGACGCAGGATTTCAAGAAGTAAACCACATCGAGCAAGCCCTAAAAGCAGCAACAGGATACAAAAAAGATATAGATTACGTCGTTAAAGATGGACGAGTAATAATCGTAGACTCATTCACAGGACGGCTAATGCCAGGACGACGATACGGAAACGGACTTCACCAAGCTGTAGAAGCCAAAGAAGGCGTAGAAATCAGAAGGGAATCGAAAACAATGGCAACAGTTACATTCCAGAACTATTTCCGAATGTACAAAAAACTTGCCGGAATGACAGGTACAGCTATGACCGAAGCAGAAGAGTTTGCAGCAATTTATGGGCTAGATTCAATCGAAATCCCAACACACAAACCAGTTGTCAGAATAGACCGAAACGACGCAATTTATAAGAATCAAAAAGGCAAATACGAAGCCATCGTAAACAAAGTAAAAGAACTTCACGAGAAAGGACAACCTGTCCTAATCGGAACCGTAGCCATCGAGAAATCAGAACTTGTTTCAAAGCTACTTAAAGAAGCTGACATACCGCATGAAGTACTGAACGCTAAACACCATGAAAAAGAGGCTGAAATCGTAGCAAAAGCCGGACAAAAAGGCGCTGTAACAGTAGCTACAAACATGGCAGGACGTGGAACCGACATCAAGCTCGGAGAAGGCGTAAAAGAACTAGGAGGACTTTATATCATAGGTACAAGCCGCCACGAATCACGCCGTATCGACAATCAGCTTCGTGGAAGATCAGGACGACAAGGAGATCCAGGAGAAACGCAATTCTATGTCTCAATGGAAGACGAAATAATGAGACTCTTCGGATCAAGCTCAATACAAAAGATGATGGACGTACTCAAAGTCCCAGATGATATGGCTATCCAAAATGGAAGAATCTCCAAATCCATAGAAAACGCACAAAAAGCTGTAGAAGGAAGAAACTTCGATATAAGAAAACACCTAGTTGAATACGATGACGTGATGAACAAACATCGCGAGATCATGTACCAGCTAAGAGAAGAGGTACTTGAATCCGAAAACATCTATAACGAACTTCTAGTGCTTATAGAACAGGAAGTTGCAGACATCGTAGCTGAACATCCAGGTGACAAGAAAGAAATTGCCGAAACAATCAACGCAATCCACAGGAACAAAGAAATCGACATAGAATACCTGATCGAAACAGCAGAAGACGACGAAAAAACTGTCGAAATCTTAAAAGACTACCTAATCTCCGAATACAAGAAACGAGAAGCAGAGGTGCCAGATTTCGATGGTGAAGAGTCAAAGATACTAAGAAACGCAGAAAAACATCTGTACTTCCGTGTAATCGATACACTTTGGATGCAACACATCGATGAGATGTCACACCTTCGTGACAATGTAGCGCTAAGAAGCTTTGGACAACGTAATCCGTTAATGGAGTACAAATCCGAATCGTTCAAGCTTTACAACAACCTAAGGAAAAACATCCAAAGACAAACGATAAACACTATCTTCAAAATCCGAGTAAAGAAGGCTTCTGAGACACCACTAGCAGTACAACAAACACCGGAGATGCAAACAAACGAGAAACAGATTCAACAAGTCATGGGACCAATCAGAAGAAGCACATTCGACGAACCACAAAAGTCTGCACCAAAGGTAGCTGCACCAAAAGTAGGACGCAACGACCCTTGCCCTTGTGGAAGCGGGAAGAAACACAAGAAGTGTTGTGGCTAAAGCCTAACCTCAAATGGATCTACTTCAAAATGCTCAATAACAGTAGGAACATCTAGAATCTGACGAACCCTTTCTTCAGGCGCAAATCCACACTCGTTATAATCATCGAAAGATATATCCAACGCTAAGAGATCTTCAAGCAAAGCAGCTCGTTTTTCACGAATCTCTTCTGTAAGATCCGTGACAACCTCTTCATCCAAATACACATCCCCATCAAAATCGAGCTGAACATCGGTATATTCTCCATGATGATAAGCCCTAGCAGTAGTTCCAGTAACCAAGCATCCTAGATTATACTGGTCCTTTCTACCAAAAGAAGAGAATGAATTAGTCGAACAATAAAAATTCATACAAGCACCAGCCTCCATATCTTCAGGATCAGCCGGAACCAACGAATCAAAACAAGCTTCTCGAACCAAATCCAAAGCATCAAGAACAGCTTGATCAGCTTCAAGCGTTCCAACAAAAGGAGCTTCAGGAGCTTCAGTATGGTGACCACTGTCCTCAACGCATGTAGTGACAAGACCAACCGACAAGACAGCAATCGGCGCCACATGTTTTAAATGTCTATTCATGTTGTTTTTAAATTTAAATTACATTACAGACAAAAGAACCCCTGCACTCCGGCAACTGTTCAATAACTTCTCACAATCGTTATATGCGACCCAGTTGTATCCACTATTATCAACAAACCAGTTAAAGGCCTGATTCGGACTAACATTTTCAGGCAAATCGTTATCAATGCCATGCCAATCTGTACTCCACATCTTGTAATCATCCGCCACATATGGACACAAAATAAAAGCATCACTCTTCTCCCATTGCCCATCAGGACCATCATCGTCTGAATAATCCCAATAAGCTTCTGTCGCAACAGCAACTTCATCTTCAGCTTCACATCGAATAGCAACTTCGAAATATCGTCCATTCTCGATTTCGTCTCCCGTAACAGGATCCATATTTTGAGCAATCAAAGCACTAATATTTGCACGGAAATCATCATATTCACATGTTCCATGATCAACTTCAACCATCAAAGATGATTCTGGATCCATCCACATATGGTCAACTATAGTTAGCTTATCAGAGTAATCAGCACAAGGATCAGCACAAGAAGTTGCAACCAGCATGGCAAGTGTAGGGATATTAGGCTTCATTTTTTGTTTCAGTTAAATTCTGTACAAGCGGTACTTTAGAGAGGTGTTGGTCAAAAAGTTCAATGCAGGTTTCACGAACACTATCCGAGTCATAATCATAAAACCATTCCATAAGCTCCGTCGGATTATCAAACCCTTCAACTTGAGGCGGCGAACTCCACTTCCCTTCCCCAACTTCCCACAACAGGTCTCCATCATCAGAGTGAAAAGACATAAAAGATCCAGGCCCACGATAATTACGATTGTAATT
>CAZRWH010000021.1:10194-17004 GCA_964603905.1 uncultured Candidatus Peribacteria bacterium
ATCACCAAAAACTTGAACAGCTTTATAAACAAACATCCCCCCCGATAACCACAGAGCCAGCTAATCCTAAAATCAAATTACTGTTATTACCCGCCGGCGAATTTACCCTTCTAATGTTTCCCATTTTTTATTTAAATTAAAAACTACCTAGGCCAATAATCCACATTTTGTGCAGAGAGCACAACACATTCTTGCAAGGCACCCATATAATCAACTTTCCCCAACCAGTCAGTCGCAGACTCAACATCTTCAAGGTTAGTATCAAGCGAAGGCGCATTTTCCCAATTATCAAAAGATCCATACATATAATTATAAATCACATCATCATAAGCAGAAACCTCCGTGTGATCAGATCCATCTTCATAGTAAAAAGCATTCGCAGTAATCGTTAATCCATTCACATCTTCGAAGTCACACATCAACATAGCTTCAGCAGAACGCCCATCAGCCACTCCACGATAAACAGTCTTTGCAACATATGCAGTTAAGCCATCAACCTCAGCTTCATAATCAGCTCTCACACCACCAGCAACACCAGATTCAAGCAAAGCCGCTACCCTCTCAGACACATCATTCGAAAACTCCCCTTCAGAAAGATCGTCATTCACCTCCAAATATTCAGATCCTGGAGCCCCAGCCAAAATACCATCAGAGTGCATCACTCCAGCCATATATCTTGGAGTCACAACACCATTTATAACAGCCAAATACGCACCAATTTTCGGAGAATCAGTATCTCCCGAGTCCAAATATGAGTCAGCCTCAGTTGACACACATCCCCCAGCCATTGCAGCAACAACTGGCAGAGCAATTACAGATCTTCTTATTTTTTCCATTTTATAAAAGTTTTAAATTCAGGGAGGAAAGATACCAAAACCCACTCCTCAAACCAAGGAATCCGATTTGACGATTTAGAGAGATAGGCGTAAGGCATATGACTTATGACATATTGAGAATTTGCAATAAATACTATTTTAACGCAATTGAGAAAAGTTGCGTCATACAAAACGCGTATATAAACTCAAAACACATCTCAACCCAAATTTAATGGCAATCACAATTCCAAAAGCAGTCATAGACAAGAATCGAAAACTGACCAAAATGATGCTTCAAGGAAGAGCAAATAGACAACCTCTATCCCCTCAAGAGCTAGCAGAGCAGGAGGAAGGCATAAGACAATTTTACCAAACACTAGAGGCCCAAGGGGTTGAAATCGATCACGACGCAAGAGAACGATGGATTGCACGAACATCATTCTCTCTACAAATTCAACAAGCCTTAACAAGAACTAATTAAATTTAAAACTATGGGACCAAAAATACCACTAGAAAGACTAGAAAATGCAGAACTGTGGCACGAAAGACTCGAAGCAGGAAAACGAAACCGGAAGCCTCTAACTCCTGAAGAACAAAAGAGACAAGACGCATTTGAAGATGGGATAGAAGACGACTTGAGATCAGTAGGCCTCAAAGTAGGCTCAGCATCAAGAATATTTACATCGGAACACCTCATAGCTCAAGCTGCACTTCAAGAAAAGATAGATGAATGGACCGACCCAGATAAATAGAAAAAAACGCCACCCACTTGCGACCAACGACCAGCGACTCGCGACTCGCGACTAAAAACACACCACCCACTTGCGGTTTGCGCCTTTATCCTTGCGCCTAACAATCCTAATCTTCTATCAGACTCCAATTAATCTCCCTCGGCTTAGCCCCGTTAGCAGGACCAACAACTCCAGCTTCTTCCAGCATATCGATAAGACGTGAAGCACGCGCATAACCTACACGCAAATATCTCTGAAGAGACGATGCTGAAGCTTTTCGCGAACGTTTGATGCATTCAATTGCCTCAATATACATCGGATCATCAGCACCAGCAGCTTGAGCCGCCATCTTGTTATCAGGCACTCCAACAAGCTTCTGACCAGCAGTGTCTTGTGAGGTAATCGTGTCATCATAAGTCGGATCAAATCCAATCTTAATTCTGTTTGTAACTTTCTCAATTTCTTTAGAGCCGACATAAACACCTTGGATACGAACCGGCTTACCAGTTGTTCCTGAGAGATAAAGCATGTCACCATTCCCGAGAAGATCTTCGGCACCAATACCATCAATAATCGTTCGTGAATCGATCGAAGACGCAACTGTGAAAGCGATACGAGCAGGGATATTCGCCTTAATCAAACCTGTAATAACATCAACCGATGGACGTTGAGTCGCAATCAAAAGGTGCATTCCAACAGCACGAGCCATTTGAGCAATACGACAAATCGAAGCCTCCACCTCTTGCTTAGCAACCATCATCATATCGGCAAGCTCGTCGATCACGATGACAATTCGAGGCATCTTGTCTTTGATTTTCGGATCCTTGTTGTAGTCTTCGATGTTTCTGTGTTTCGCTTCGGCACAAACTTTGTAACGACGTGTCATTTCCGCAACAGCCCAACGAAGCGCTGTAGCAGCTTTTTCTGGCTCAACAATAACAGGAGTAAGCAAATGCGGAATACCGTTGTAATTATTAAGCTCAACCCTCTTCGGATCGATCATAATCATCTTGAGATCTTTCGGAGAATTATTATAAAGAAAACTCATCAAGAAAGTATTCATCCCCACCGATTTACCACTACCGGTAGCACCAGCAACCAGCAAGTGAGGACATTTGGCTAGATCAGCAACAATCGGCTTACCACTTACACTACGACCGAGAGGAAGTTTAAGCTTCCCTTTTGTGCTTTTGTACTCTGGAGCCTCCATCAATTCACGCAGACGAACCATCGCACGATCTTTGTTCGGAACCTCAATTCCAACAAGATCTTTACCTGGGATTGGAGCTTCAATACGAACAGACGGCGCGGCCAATGCCATCGCCAAATCGTTTTTGAGAGTAGTGATTTTCGAAAGCTTAATACCGTCAGAAGGCTTAAGTGAATACTGAACTACAGTAGGTCCAACATGCACATCATTCATTGCAACTTTTATCCCAAATTGATCAAGTTTGTGACGAATCTTCTCAGCACCTTCCCGAAGAACATCTTGGTCCAAAGCAATATTATCTATAGTCGCATCAAGCCATCCCAAATCTGGGAATGCGTATTCGTAATCGTCTTCTTCATCCTGTTTGTTGTCAGGCTCATCAAGCTCAACCTCAACTTCTACTGGCTTAACTTCACGAAGAGCAATCTCGTCTTCACGAACAGGCTCTTTCTTCTCAACTTGAATCTGTTCAGGCTTAACAATATTGATTCCATTTACACCGAAGTCATCGAAGTAATCTTCCGAAATATCTTCTTCGACCTTCTTCTTTTTACGAGCTCTCACAGGGACCTCTTCTTTTTTAAATAACTCCAAAATTTCATTCAAACTAACCTCAAAAGCTAACAAAATCGAAACAACAACGCCAGCAATCAAAACAACATAGCTACCGATAGTCCCAAGAATAGATTTAAGCAAAAAGCTTCCAACAAAACCTACATATCCCCCATACTCTCCAGCCTTTGCAACTTCCAAAACATCAACATCCGGAACAGAAAGATGAATTATAGAGAGCGTCGAAATTGAAAAAAGAACAATCCCAACCCATCTCGCAAAACCAAAGCTAACTTTCTTTGAGAAAAAACTAGCAACCGCCATTAACGCAAGCATAACCGGAACCGCAAAAACTCCCCATCCAAAAACCGGCTGAAGAAAAGCAATCCAAAGATCACCAACAACACCAAGATTCCCTTTGATACTAAGGAACGTCAAAATACCAAGAGTCAGATACAAAACCGCCCAAATATCTTTCATAACATGAGCATCAACATCAAGTTCTAGCTTCTGTTTTTTTAGGCTTCGCCTCCTCGTAGTTTTGCGCGCAACAGGTTTACGCTTTTTATAAGTAGTCTTCCGTCTTCTGCGAGTTGCCATTTATTTATATTTTGAATTTTGTATGCGAAAGAAATTCTACCAGAAAGACGTCAGGTTGCAAAACAGACTATCTTCGAATCACCCAAGCATCCAAATTTCCATCAAATTCCAAAACCCGATCAATCAACTCCTCAATCACAGCATCGGTAGTTTTAATATCAGCTCGCTCCATCATGCTCCTTCCAGTAACAATTGGACATCCAGCCATCTCAGGACAAATTAGTTCAAGAGCAGCACGAGTAGCAACAACAGCCTCTTTCACTTCTGCAAAAGACACAAAATCTAGCCCAGTTCTTGCCGCAAAAATGCCCACACCACATCTGTCAAACAACTCAAATCTCTTCTCATGACCAGGACGGCAGTAAGAAAAAACATCATAAGGATCATTTACATCAATATATCCTCCATCCAAAGCTATTGGCCTAACACCTCCTTCGCCATCTGAAGCAATAGATATTCTGATATCATCTCTCGCTCCCACTCCACTAATGTGAAATGACGCAGAATCAATTTCATATCCCACTAGAGGATGTACATCTTGAGGCCTGAGACCACGACTAGCCGTCATAAAATAGATAGGCCCTCGATAACCATAAGTATCGGCAGAAGGAAAACTAGATTTAAATTCCATAAGGATTGAATTACAGGAGTAGCATTATACATACCAACCACACCTTGTCAAAAAAAACCCCCTCCTGATACCCTACCAACTGCTTCTCACTACTCATTACTCACTACTCACTAACAATGAAGACTCGTTTCGCACCTTCACCAACAGGGTTCCTACATATAGGAGGACTTCGAACCGCACTTTACGCATACCTTTTCGCTCGAAAACAAGGAGGGAAATTCATCCTTAGAATCGAGGACACAGATCAAAAGAGATACACAGAAGGAGCTACAGAAAACCTTATCCGCACCCTCAAATGGTTCGGACTTGAATACGACGAAGGCCCATATTTAGAAGATGGAGAACTTAAAGAAAAAGGAGAATTTGGACCATATTTCCAATCAAACAGAACAGATATTTACAAAAAATACGCAGACGAACTCCTAGAAAAAGGACATGCATACCACTGTTTCTGCTCGCCAGAAAGACTAGAAAAAATGAGAATGCAACAAGCAGCAAACAAACAAGCTCCAATGTACGACAGACACTGCTTATTCCTGTCAGAAGAAGAAAAAAAAGAACGAATAGAGCGCGGTGACGAATTCGTAATACGACAAAGAATTCCTGAAGACCCACCAAAGATCGTTTTCGACGACATGGTTCGTGGACACATGGAGTTCGACCCAAAAACTATCGACGACCAAGTCCTAATCAAATCAGATGGATTTCCTACATATCACCTAGCAAACGTAGTTGATGACCACATGATGGGAATCACACACGTAATCAGAGGTGAAGAGTGGCTACCATCAACACCAAAACACGTGGCTCTTTATCAAGCTCTAGGTTGGGACACCCCAACTTTCGCACATATCCCACTGCTTCTGAATCCTGATAAAACCAAGCTTTCCAAGAGACAAGGAGATGTCGCAGCTGAAGACTACATTCAAAAAGGATATCTAAAAGAAGCGATCATAAATTTCATCGCATTTCTTGGATGGAACCCTGGAACAGAAGAAGAGTTTTTCACAATCGAAGAATTAATCGAAAAATTCTCAATCTCACGAGTCCAAAAAGCAGGAGCAATATTCAATCTAGAAAAACTTGAATGGATGAATGGACACTACATCAGAGAAAAAACTGTAGAAGAACTAGCCGAGCTAATCATGCCTCGCCTACAAGTAAAATGGTTTGAAGAAACACAATATGCAGACGGGAAAGATCCTTATTTCCTAAAGGTTGTAGAAGTCATACAAACAAGAATGAAAACACTTAACGACGCACCAGAAATGCTTAAACCATTCTTGGTAGAAAAAGTACCTTTTGAAGAAGAGTTATTGCTAAGAGAAAAAATGAAAGTAGATAAAGAAACAGCAAAAAAAGCTTTTGAACTGCTATTAGAAAAACTACCTAACATCGAATTCACCGAAGAAGGCTTGAAAGAAGCTTTGATCCCCGTAATAAAAGAGGCAGAGATGAAAAACGGCCAAGTATTATGGCCAATGAGAGTCGCATTAACAGGAGCACAGTACTCCCCTGGCGCATTCGAAGTAGCAGCCACTCTTGGAAAAGAAAAATCACTCAAGCGAATCCAAGCGTATCTAGACAAATTAGCGTAAAAATGGTATAATTCTATGACATTTAAATCATAAAATTATGACTATCAACAAATCAGAAAACCCTAAGCTTCCAGAACAAGGAGAAGTCGAACCTCAAAAGCCAAACAAAGACATTGAAATCGACATAGAGGAACAAGATACAGTAATCAATCAAGAAGAGATCGACAAAGCAATAAAGCTTGCCGAAGATCTTGATGCAAAACTAGACGATGTAGAGAAAAATCGCGCAGAAATCATAAATATAATTTCTGCTCTTCTAACCGCTATCTACGAATCTGGAATATTTCAATCATTCGAAAAAATCTGGAACAAGATCCCAGAAAGCGGACAAAAAGCAATCCTAGGAGACGGAATGTGGGGATATTTAATGAAATCCAACAACATAACAGGCGCTTTGACAGAGATAAGCAGAGACCTTGCACAAGCTGGAATGCTAGAAACACCAGAAGGAATAACAGCCGAAAGCATCGCAAAGAACTCAAAACTTATGATGTCTACAATGAAATGGGTAGTTCGGATAGTAGGGATCATAAGACCAGAAGCAAAAGCTTTGATCCCAGTTATTGAAACCACAGACAAGGCCCTGAACATCAAAGAAAGCATCTTGAGCGAAGTCCGAGTCGACATAAACGCTTCACGAGAAAGACTTAGACAAGAACAAGAAGCAACTCAT
>CAZRWH010000021.1:17104-20663 GCA_964603905.1 uncultured Candidatus Peribacteria bacterium
ATGCTATAAATGTTACTCGACAATAACATTTATTCATGCGTTTTCACGAGCTAAAAACATTACTGAAACAGCTTCTCAAAGAGAACTCTTGTCAACAATGCAATTCCAAATACACAGAAGACGACGTAACAATACTTGGAAGCTTGAAAGACGAGGTGATCATGCATGTAACTTGCTCAAAGTGCCAAGCAAACGTACTTGTTAACGCATCATTAAGTCGTAAACACAGGAAACTTGATGTACAAAACACTCCTGTATCTTCAAACGAGGTAATAGAGGTACATCAGTTCTTGCAAACATTCGACGGAGATTTCAAAAAACTTTTTTCAGAATAAAAACAAAACAATATGAAAAAAACATTTGCACTCATTCTACTGCTAACAATCATGTCAGGATGCTCTCTTACTGTATTTGACAACATAACTACAGAAGCTACAGAGGCATACGAAAACGTGAAAAACGAAGTAACCGAAAAGACCAACTCAGTCCAAGAAAAAATCGACCAACTAAACCAAGCTGCAGAAGATGTTAGCGACGCAGCCAACGCAATAAGTGAGGCTGTAGACAGCATCCAACAACTAACTGGAGACACCGACCAAACAGAGGAAGTCACCGAAGAACCAACTGCCGAAACAGAAGAAACTACAGACACTGAAACTACTGAAGAAACAACCGATGCCGAAGTTTAAAGCAGCACTTCACAACCACACCTCTGACGACCCCAAAGACCCTATAAAGCATTCAGCAGATGAGCTTTGTGATTTAGCCATAAAAGAAGGCTACAAAATCGTTGCAATCACATGCCACAACAAAGTCACAAAGATTCCAAAGCGAGACGACATCTTGGTAATTCCAGGAACCGAGCAGGAAATAGCAATGCGACATATAGTAATATTAAACGCGAAGCCAGAAGCAGAAAAAATATTTACCTACAAAGCATTACGCGCATACAAAAAAAAACATCCCGAGTCTCTAATCATGGCCGCCCACCCCTATTTCCCCGGACCAAACATATTCAACGATACAATCCGTAAAAACATAGACTGCTTCGATGCAGTAGAATTGTCCTGGTGGTATACAAAGTGGCTCAATTTCAACAAACGTGGAGAAAAATTAGCAAAGAAATTCAACCTCCCATTCATAGCAACACCAGACACGCATAATTTACGATTCTTCGGTACAAACCTATGCGAAATTGACGCAAAAGAACTTACCATCGAATCTGTTATTCAGGCTTTAAAAACAGGCAAATTCAAGAACATAACACATCCAGTATCAATCTGGACTATGCTAGCTATGCCATTTATCGCACTCAAGGACAAGACTTGGCTCGCAAAAGAGACTTTGATAAGATGGCTACGCAATCGCTAGCACAAAACAAAAATGAAAAAATTTCTGGCCGACATTAAAAAGCGGGCCAAAAAAGCACCTGGAAGAATTGTCTTCCCAGAGGCAGCTTTGGATGACCGCGTACTTCAAGCTGTAGAACAAATTTTAAAAGAAAAAACAGCAATCCCTATATTGATCGGATCTAAACTCGCAATAACAAAACGAGCAAAAAAACTAAAAATCGACCTGAAAGACACCGAAATCATAAACCCCAACAAATCCCCTCTCACAGAGAAATACGTAAAAGAGTTCGTAAAACTACGCAAACACAAAGGGGTAACCGAAAGAAAAGCTTGGGAAACAGTTCCAAAGGTAAACTACTTCGGAACAATGGTGGTTCACATGGGCGACGCAGACGGGATGGTATCAGGGACAACGTGGTCAACCGCCGAAACCGTCAGACCCGCACTTCAAATCATCAAAACAAAAGAAAAATTCCACAAAGTATCAGGACTTTTCTTCATGATATTAGAAAAAAGGCTCCTTCTCTTTGCAGACTGCGCAATTACAATCGAGCCAAACAGCCACGACCTTGTAGACATAGCTTCCGACACAGCTAATACAGCTTGTAATTTTGGATTAAAACCAAAAGTTGCAATGCTCTCGTTCTCAACAAACGGCTCAGCACGCGACCCTCATGTCGACAAAGTAAGAGAAGCGGTAGCTTTGGCAAAAGATCGTCATCCAAAACTTGCAATCGAAGGCGAAATGCAGGTTGATGCGGCTCTTGTACCTGAAATTTGCAAAAGGAAGTTCCCTAAATCCAAACTCAAAGGAGACGCAAACGTACTTATATTCCCTAGCCTAGAAGCAGCCAACTGTGCATACAAACTTGTAGAAAGACTGGCTGGAGCACAGACAATTGGACCGGTCCTTCAAGGATTAAAAAAACCAATCAACGATCTATCACGAGGATGCAAATTCGAAGACATTGTGAATATTGCAGCAATCACATCAGTCGAAGCACAAGAAGAACGCAAATGTAGATAAAGCAATCGGCTACTCTCTACTTCTTACTCCTTACTCACTAAAATATGAAAATCTTAGTCATAAACAGCGGTTCTTCATCGCTCAAACTTCAACTCATCGAATCAAAAAAATGGCGAATCCTCTACAAAGGTCACGTCGACGGAATCGGACTTAAGTTTTGTGAATACCTAAGCTCGCACGGCTCACCAGAGGCATGCAAACAGATTAAGAGCCACCACACAGCTTTTAAATTCGCGGTCAGCCACATGCTTGAAAGCGGAGTAATTGAAGATCTTTCCGAAATAGAAGCTGTCGGACACAGAGTTGTACACGGAGGCGAAAAATACACAAAAGCCACAAAGATAACACCGTCAGTAATCAAAGAGATCAAGAAGCTTTCCAAT
This sequence comes from uncultured Candidatus Peribacteria bacterium, assembly GCA_964603905.1. Classification (GTDB taxonomy): domain Bacteria; phylum Patescibacteriota; class Gracilibacteria; order UBA1369; family UBA12470; genus CAZRWH01. Next base: position 19,867 of record CAZRWH010000021.1, read on the forward strand.
CTGGCGCCACTCCACAACCCACCAAATCTCGAGGGGATAAAAGCCTCAAAGAAACTTCTACCAAATTCGCCAGACGTTGCAGTATTCGACACAGCTTTCCATCAGACAATGCCTGAAAAAGCGTTCATGTATGGATTACCTGAAGAGTTTTATAAAAAACATCACATAAGAAGGTATGGATTCCACGGAACAAGCCACAAATACGTATCAGAAGTAGCACGCAAAATGCTCGGCAAGCGAAAATCAAAGAACCTAATCACATGCCACATCGGCAACGGAGCATCAATAACCGCAATCAAAAACGGAAAATCGATAGACACATCCATGGGATTCACCCCAATGGAAGGAATCATGATGGGAACAAGACCTGGAGATTTTGATCCAGCAGTAATTTTCCACATGCTCAAAACCACAAAAACATCGCCAGAAAAGCTTTATGACAAACTTAACCACGAAGCAGGACTCAAAGGAATATTCGGCAACCAAGATGTACGACAACTACGCGATGCATGGTTCAAGAAAAAAGACAAAAAAGCCAAATTAGCCCTCGACATGTACTGTTATAGGATCGCAAAATACATTGGATCATACCTTGTCGCTCTAGGACAACTAGACGGACTAATCTTCACAGGAGGAGTCGGCGAAAACGCATGGTACATCCGAAAATGGGTTTGCAACTACCTGCAAATCGACCTTAACGACACAAAAAACAAACGAACAGAATTCCCTCTAGCCAAACCAAAGAAAATCTCGCGTGGACGACCAGTCGTGTTGGTAGTTCCAACAAACGAGGAGTT
>CAZRWH010000021.1:20763-23041 GCA_964603905.1 uncultured Candidatus Peribacteria bacterium
TCTGATGATTCTAAATTATCTGGATTTGATGGTGTTGTCATTCTTATTTAATTTATCGTTTTAAATCTTTAAAACTCTATCACTTAATACGAATCACCCGCAAACAAAAACGCCTCGATAAACACTTTTGAGTCATCGTTCTCTTCAAGGATCTCAGGAAGATCACTCCGTCTCATTATGTTGCTCCACCAACCAGCACTACCCAATGAAACTTCTTGATACTTCAAGACATTGTTCAGCACAATCGGCAAAACATTTACCGAATAATCTGGCCCCCTCCCCATCCATCTAGCAATCTTGCCAGGCTCTTTTATAATTGGATTATCGATACGAACATAAGCAGAAATAGGTTGTGCTTCACCATCGACAACAATTCTTATCATAGCAAGCCATCCAAACTTTTTATTTAGCTTCTCAAAAGCATCAGCAAGTAAATCATCCACCTCTTGCTTAGACTGACCAGAAAGAGGAATAGTTATTTTCGGAACAGCTCGTTTTTCTGCAAGTTCATCAAGAGTTTTGCCCCAACCATTTTCTCCCTGCATTAGAAGAACAACATCTTCCGGCAATCCAAAAGAAAAACCACTCGAATGAAGCGAATAAAACATTTCCTTACTCAGCTCAAAACCATATCCAGCTTGGTTAAACTCCTCAACACTTTGCGCTGGAGAAATTCCACCAAGAACATCGCAAGCAATGTCATACTTACCTGCCTTAGCATAACACGCACCAGTAGCGCTACCTTCATGCGGCTTCCTATACCTATCACCGGCCCTCAATTCCATAGGTCTAGACGAACCTCCAATTCGATTGCGAACAATCGTCTCCAAATAATGGCGATCCCCTTTTGAAAAAGGCTTAGACAAATCCATAGAACGCTGAGTTCCATTACCCAGCTTCTCATTTATTGCAGGCCTATATCCCATCCCTGTACCTCCTGTTTCAAAAGCGGCCCTTTGCATAACAGGACGCTGAGCATCAGACCTCCTCATTACCAAGTCAACTTTCATACTAATTCCCGCTCGAGCCTGCTCTTCGTATGAAGTAGGATGTTCTGGAGTTACACGCCTTATCCTAGCAGACAAGCCTCTTGTGTCAGCCTCATCAAAACGAGCCAACTGATCAAAATCCGCACTTTCAGGAGTTGATATTTCGTTCATATTTTTTGAAAATTAAATTTTTAATTACACAACCATCTAAACAACTAATACACCCTGTTCTTCTCAAATAAAAACCCCTCAATAAATACTTTAGTCCAATCGTTTGATTGAAGAACATCAACAATGCCACTATCTCTCATTAAATCAACCCACCAGCCTTTACCATCAAAAGCCATTCCAGTGTACTTGGGCCTAGGATTAACCGCCAAAGGTGAAACATCTACAGAGTATCTATATTTACAACCACGAATCATGGCAATTATAGCACATGGGATACTAATAGACGCGTACGCAGAAAGAGGACCTGGTTTTCCATTTACAACAATTCTGAACATCGCTACCCATTCAGGTTTTCTCTCCAGTTCCCAATAAGCATGACGAAGCATATAAGATTCTTTCGATTTCGTTTGACCAAAAACGGGGATAGTTATATTAGTAACAGATCCATTTTCAACAAGATCATCAAGTGTTTTACCAAAAGGATTTTCACCTCTCATAAGAAAGACTAAATGAGCTGGGATACCATAGCTAAAATCACGAGAATGAAGTGCTTTAAACATGTTTTCACTAAGCTCAAATCCATATCCAGCCTGGTTAAACTCATCAACATTTTGTGCCGGAGAAATAGCGCCTTCCACATCAAACCCACGCTCATATTTATATGTCTTAGCATAGCATGCCCCAATAGGGCTATCCTCAGTCAATTTTCTGTACCTATCACCCGCACGAAATTGAAATGGCTTATGCGGCAACATTCTGCGAAAAATGACCCCGTTCTCCAAATAATATCGGTCACCTTTAGAAAAAGGCTTAGACAAATCCATAGACCGCTGAGTACCATTGCCACGTTTTTCATCAAAATCACAAACAGAGCTCATGGCTAACTCGCTAACTGCAGCAGCAGCAACTTTTTGAATCTCGGGACGTTGAGCATCAGATCGCCTCATTATTAAATCCACTTTAGAACGGACTCCGTCTATTCTCTGCTGCTCAACCAAAGGAGGAGCGTACGACTTAACTCTTTTAATTCTATCAATTAACCCCTTACTATCAGCCTCATCAAAACGAGCCAACTGATCAAAATCCGCACTTTCAGGAGTTGATATTTCGTTCATATT
>CAZRWH010000022.1:0-1249 GCA_964603905.1 uncultured Candidatus Peribacteria bacterium
ATCTTTTTTTCTTCGATTCCTAGGTGGCCTGCGATTCCTTTTGAAAAAGTTGTTTTTCCGCTTCCAAGTTCTCCTGTTAGAAGGAAAATTTGGACCTCAGGAAACTTCGCAAATATGTCTTTTGCAATTTTTTTGGTCTCCTCCGGTGTGTTTGACGTGAATATGTGCATTGATCTGAATCTGTTTTTCTGGTATAATTGCCTGATATATAAATTACTCAAAAATCATGAAAAAGCAAACTCGCAAACACTTGATGCATTGGATGCTTATCCTAGGATTCATGCTCATCTCTGTAGTTGGGGTTCAATTTACCCAGCTAAACCTTCAAGTAAGTGTCTTATCGACACCTCAGCACGCTCCTTTTGACGGAACAGTTTTTCCAGTTCAACAGGTGCCTGACTGGACTCACCTTTCTGACCAATCAATTTTGTATTCTGAATGCAAAAACCTGATTGATATCCCGGCGTATGATCTTGATATACTTACAGAGCCAATAGATGGTCTTGTTTGGGGCACAGATAGATACACAGAGCTTGCGAATGCTCAAATAACCTATTCGGTAACTTATGCGGGTAATTACACACTTCATGACCATAGAGAAGGACAAGGAAGTCATCCAGCTGTAGATATCAAAACCTTGGCTGGCACTCCTGTTTATGCGATAGCAAATGGTGTTGTTGAGCAATCAACTTATAGCTCAAGTGGGTTTGGAAATATGATTGTCATTGGCCACTACGACGTACCAATGCTTACAAATGAGAATGCAACAACAGACCTTTTCTCTAGTTATTCCCATCTTAAGACAATCTCTGTTAAAGAAGGACAAGTTGTAACAAAAGGAGAGTTAATTGGAACGGTTGGAGATACAGGTACAGCGACAACAAACCACCTTCATTTCCAAATCGACAACGCAAAGGCTCCATGGCACCCTTATTGGCCTTTTAGTTATTCTGATTATGCAGGGGAAGATATAGATTTTTTTGAAGCTGTTAATCAAGGAATTGGTCAAGAAAAACTATATTTGTATACGATTCATCCTATGAATTATGTACAAAAATATATGGACTACGAATATGAAGAAGATGACAACATGACTAATGTTGTTGTAGACGTCAGCCAAGAGCTTGTAGCTGCTGACAGCGACCCTCTTACATACACATATACTTCGTCTAATGAATTGGCGATCGTCGATTCTCCAGATGATATTGATGACGATACTCAATTAGTTTTGAGCCAAGGACCGGTTGAT
>CAZRWH010000022.1:1349-3909 GCA_964603905.1 uncultured Candidatus Peribacteria bacterium
AGTGAACAGATGACAGTGGACAGTGAGGAGATTACAGATGATAGTGAACAGATGACAGATGACAGTGAGGAAGAAGAGGTAGTTTCTACAGCTTCTAATACTCGAGACTTCTATGAAATCGATATTGTTCATGACTCTTTCGTTCTAGAAGACAACAATCTTACAATCTATATGTACCTTTATGACGAGAACCACAATCGTGTGTCAGATCCAAGTTTTGAAGGTAACATCAAGCTTTCTCTAGAAGATACAAGTGTTGGATACCTTAGTATTGCGAACATAAACAAAGATAAATTTGAGAACGGATTCTATCAATTGGTTTTCGCACCTACTCAAACAGGTACAACCGCTCTAAATATCGAATTTGAGGATTACGAACTAGAAACCGAAATCAACGTAATCGAAGAGGTTAAATCTATCCACGGATTCGAAGTTGATCACGATGGAGAGTTCGTTATAAATGTCCCTGAAACAATTACTATTAGAGCAATTGACGAGGACGGTAATCGAGTACCAGCCTACAATGTATCTGGTAAAGCGACCATCCTTCTGAATTCAGGAGAAGGTACATTTGACGAGGACACACTTAAGAAAACAGATTTTGAATACGGTGAAGCTACTATTACTTTTACTCCAACTTCATCTGAAGACGTGATAATCCGAGCAAGAAACGGAGCTATCAATGGAGTTAGTAAAGTTATGGAGGGAATACTATTCTCAGATGTTGACTCAGGTCACAAATACTACAAATCTATCAAATACCTAAAAGAGTCTGATATCGTTGGAGGTTATCCAGATGGATCATTTAAGCCTGATAACACAGTTTCTCGTGTAGAAGCTCTTAAGATGATCTTCGAGGCAATCGAATCAGAACTTTCTGATGGTTCAAACCTAACTTTCCCTGATGTTGACGGTGATCAATGGTATGCCGACTACATCGCTACAGCTAAAGTTCTAGGTGTTGTTAGTGGTTATCCGGACGGGACTTTCAAACCTGCTGACAACGTAAACAAGGTTGAATTCGTTAAGATGCTTCTAAATGCGGCTGATATCGACGTTGACCCTGTTGTAACAGCAGATCCTTACAAAGATGTTGATAATCTTTCTTGGTTTGCACCTTTCGTAAACTACGTCAAAGAAACCAACATGATGCCTATCACAGGATCAAGCTTTGAACCTGATTCAGACATGACTCGTGGCGAAGTTGCAGAAACTATTTATAGATTACTTTCGATCGAGCATAATGGTGCGGATGAATATTCCGTGCTTCTGAGCATGGACTAATCCTCCAGGACGCTCTAACAAATACATGCAAGCGAAACTTACGAAAAATGACAAAGGCGTATCAGATTAGATACGGTTAGGAGTTTTGAGAAAGTTGCAGCAAGAATAGCCAAATTGCAGTAGATGCTGTATTTTTTGGAGTGTCCTAAAAAAACCCATAAAACAAAAACAATATGAAGAAACAGGCTTTGTTTGTCCTAACTGTGTTCGTTATGACACTGATTTCGGCAATCCCAATGACAGGTCATGCGGCAACGTGTACCGATGCTAATGCTGATGGTATTTGGTCAGTTGCGGCTGACGGAAGCGGTGAATGCGCCTTGATCCAAGACGCTGTTGATAGCGCTGAAGATGGCGCGGTTATCCAGCTTGAAGATGGTACTTACGATGAAGAGGTTTCAATTACTGGCAAATATCTTACAATCCAAGGGAACTCATCTGATCCGTCTGCTGTCGTAATTGATCCAAATTATTTTCATAGACCTTTTTATTTTTCTAATGCCGGCACTGGAACTTCTGTTCTTAAGGATCTGACTGTTACTCGCGGAAGTGGAGACACGGGAGGTGCGGTTTACGTTTCAAGTGCCGCTGTTGATTTCGACAACTGTGTTTTCCATGACAACGATGCAAATGGTGGAGGAGGCGTTATCTCGATTTACGACGCAACTTCTGATGTTTCTATTACTAACAGTGTTTTTTACTCAAATAATGCAAATAATGGAGGTGCTATTTATGCAAGCTATTTAGAGGATGTTGTTCTAACCATTCAAAACAATCTTTTTTACGACAATACCTCAAATTCAAGTGGGGCTGCAGCATATTTTGGGGCTTATGCTTATCCAAAAATCTACAACAACACTTTTGCAACTAACCTTGCTGATGTAAGTGGAGGTGCCTTTTATCTTTACAATGATGGAGAGGGCTTTGAAGTAAAAAATAATATTTTCTACAAAAACGAATCTGATCCTGGAAACGGTTCTGGAGGAGAAGGAGGAGCTGTACACATCAGGTCATATTTCCTTTATGGGGTAATGGAGAACAATATATTCTTTGACAATCAAGTTGATGAATTATGGATCAAAACCAAGTACTACTCCCCTGCTACTTTTGGAACAAACAACCTGACCGCGGATCCATCGTTTACTGACGCTGAAAATGACGACTACTCTTTGATGGAAGGAAGCTTAGCAATTGATGCTGGAACCACTATTGATTCCGTTGTTTACGATATTGACGGGAATATGAGAGGCGATCTTTATGATATCGGTGCTTATGA
>CAZRWH010000022.1:4009-12369 GCA_964603905.1 uncultured Candidatus Peribacteria bacterium
GAGCCTGATTATGAGGCTTGCGATGTGTTCCCTGATGTCACGCCGTCTGAATTTACAGACGAACAATGTACAGCAATTTATTGGGTTCACGATCAGTCTATCTTTACCGGAAGTGACGTAACTGGAGAGCTTGCACCTGCCGATTACATTAACCGAGCTGAGACAACTAAGGTTTTGATTGAGGCTCTTAATTACGAACTTTCGGAAGATGACTCGACGTACAGCGATGTTGCTGAAGGGGAATGGTATACATCTTACGTTATGGCCGCTACTCGCGAAGGAATTGTTGAAGGCTATGCGGACGGCACTTTTGCTCCTGCGGCGACTGTAAACAAGGTTGAAATGCTCAAAATTGTACTTGAAGCGCTCAGCATAGATCTTTCTACGATTGATACTGATGCCGAACTGTTCTCAGACATTGCTGTCGATGAATCAACAGAATGGTATCGAGGATATGCATATTTCGCCTACGAAAATGGACTTGTTGACGTTGAAGAAGATGGTGAATTTGGGGCTGGTGATGACATCACAAGACAGGATGTTATTCTTGTGCTTTATCGTTTGCAGGAGGCTGGACTTTGGAATTAATTGATTAAAATAAAAAAGGCCCGCCGTTTCCGGTAGGCCTTTTTTGATATGAGTTTTAATCGCTCATTTGCATCTTTCTTACATCTTCTTCCGTTTTAAGTCTCCTTAATGTTTCTGTGAATTCTGGAAAATCTGCAGTAAATCTATCTTGCATCATCTTTTGTCCTTTTTTGATAAACTCGTCTTCGAATACTCCACTTGCAAATAGAGGTCCTATATAAATTGCGTAACCTGCCCCAAAGATGAACTCCCAAAGTTGATAAACTGGGTGTTTTTTGAAGTCGTTAAGCGTTTCGATCAGAGATAGATCTTCATGGCCTGCACGGAATGTAAAGTGAGGTGCATTTCCAATTAGAGACTTTCCTCCACCTGTTACAGCGGCGATCATCGCCATGATTAGAGCTTTCCAATAGTCGCCTTGCAATGTTGTACAGATGTTCTCCCATAGCTTGTATAGTTGAACAGCCTCGTCAGGATCTTTGTCTTGCATATAAGCGATAACAGCTCCTAGTTGTTCTTGCCTTGCTTTGAATCGCGTAGGAATCAATTGAGTGACGTCATCGTTCAGATGTTTGCCTGCTCTTTCCCCAACCGGTCCGTCAATCATTCTGTCCAGCTTGTTGAAGTACATGTTTGTAAGCCATCCTGAATGAGCAACTGCGTCCGCCCAGTTGTCCGCGAACATACTCATAAATTCGTTCAATGCCATTGTGAACCATTCTTGAGCCATCATTGGCATTTTGTTGAACCATTGAGCGTTGTAGATGACTCTGTTTACTGTATTTATAATGAAAACCAAGTGAAGACCTTGAAGAGTGATTACATACATTGTGTCTGTAAGCTCAGCTCCAATTTGGTCGTGCCAGTAGTTGAAGTCTAGAAGGTCTTTGATCTTTGGATTGTCTTTAAGAAGAGTTGCAATCACAGCCATCGAAGGTTTTTGACCGTGTTCTTTGACGTAAGCTGCAACTTCATGTTGTAGTTCAACTCCCATCACGTCTTTTATGCCTTCAAGAGTCTTGGCAAATGCTTGAACTTGTTCTGCTTTTGGATCTTCTGAAAGTTCCATCAGCTTGTGTTCAAGCGCATACAGCTCTTCGTGCTCTGGCCTAGGCCCAAGAACCTTGTTTTCTGCCGCTTCTACATCTTCGTTAGATACAGATCCTTGTTCTCTTCTTTGTGCTCCGATCATTCTGTTAATAGCTCCTTGCATGTCTCCCATTTCTTTCAGAGCTTCTTCAATTTTTACTAGGTTAACTTTCCCAGGTCTTGCCGTGCTTATAGCTGGAGTGAAAACAGCACTAAGAATGCTTTCGATATCTTGGAACAGCTGCTCTATAAGCTTAAAGTCCATACCGACTCCAGTTGCTACATCTACTCCGCTTCCGTTCCCTCCAACTCTCTGCATCGTATTTGGAGCGATTTTACCGAAATACATTGCAAGGTTTTTCCACGTTTGCGCGATGAATTCCGCGCCATATTTAAGTCGTTCTTTTGTCAAAATTGAGGTTGCTGGAATACCTGCCCTGTCTGCAGCGAACTTAGCTCTATCGACCGCGATCATCATTGTGTAAGGAATAATTGCAGGGATAGCTTTCACCGCATCGGCGCCAAATTTTTGGAATAGACCGATAAGTGGCCCTGCATCTCCCGTAGCCGCTTGTCCGTCATCACAAGCTGTCGCCATAAGAAGGTTTGCTAGATCACGAGTGTGCTCCATTGCAGCTTCGTGAAGTGCAGCTTCCATATCTTCGTCCGTATCTTTGATATTTGGATTATCACAAATCGCTTTTACACGTTTTGCAACTTGAGGATTAGTAATTCTTCCGCCATTAAGCATTGAGAAAAGCCTTAATTTTGAGGGTGGAAGCTTTCCATAAAGTGATGCAAAGCTGGCCTTAACCTCAGAGAATTCCTGGTTACCAACTGACGCATTACCAAAAGCTGTTAGAGGCAACTGTGTTGCAGGTGCCAAGAAACAAAGTTGGAATATACTGTCTTTTATTACTTCTGTAGGTCGTTCGTCAATATCTTCAGGTGTTGCTTGAGCCATCCTGTTTGCCTCAACCTCAGCACTTACCATACCTTTTGCAAGACTTGTAAGCCCCATTAGTAGTCCAACACCTTTTGCTGTTGTTAGAGCCTCGTGGATTGTTTCGTGCGCTGCATGAGAGTCATAACAAGTAGCACGAACCGCATTAAGAGCAATCGCATTCCACAAGTTTTCTAGTGGGAATTTAGCCTTATGATGTTCTAGCGGCCCGTGAGTTAGCTCCCCTGTGTTATATGTAGGAACTCCTATCACAGCCAATAATTTTTGAGTGTAAGAGTCGTCTTCTCTTGCGATAGCCAAAATCGCATCAACAAATGAAGCTGTACCCGCTGCGTCAAGTACCACCAAGCTTGTTGGGTTGTGAGCAACGTGCTCAACATCGTGATGATCTCCTTCTCCATGCTCTGAGTGTTCACTATCTCCGGCCGCTTCTGCTCTTGCAGAAAATCCTGCGCCTGCCAAAATCATTGCTTTTCCTATCATTGCATTGATATCTCTTCTGCTGAATTCTGCTGGATTTGAAGCTCCAATTACAGGTGCTTGAATTGTGGGTTCTGCAGGTTGTGCTTTTGGGGCATCTTGAAATAAAGACGTCAAAAGTTCTCGTCTGCTTAGTTGGGTAGCCATGGCAAAAAAGGTTTAAAAATTAAAATTCAGGTTCGCATTTTGTGGCCAAACCATAAGATTTGCAAGCATTTCAAGCTGACGTTTTTTCGTTTTTGTTATAGAATAGCTTCCTAACTATTCTTCATGGAAAAATTTAAAAACTCTAAGCCTGCCCTACTTGCCGCAGTTCTCGCATTAGCCCCATCTTGTGCCCAAGATCCTCCGTGGGAACCGTGCAGAGAACCGGTTGTAACTGTTGAACATAATTATGGTGCTTCTCCGACGATAATTGTTGATCATTATCCTGAGAAACCAGATCCTCAACCACCGAAATCTGATGCCTGCCCAAGAGTAGATACGGAAATACCTATTGCGCCTCTTTCCTCTAACAAGGCTAGGCTATTGATTGGCCCTGAGATGATTGGAGATGAATATTGTGAACTGCTTATTGAGGGAACTTTTAATGGACCTTATCGCACTCATAAAAAAGTTGAAATCTCGTACCTAGAGCCATCTGTTGCAGGTGAAATCGCCAAAATCGCTACCAGTGTTCAATATGTTTTGGATTATCTTGCTGAAAATTTCCGCGAAAAAAATCTTGCATTCAAACTCTCTGCAGAACGAGAGAAATACAGCCCAAGGCAAATCACAGAGTACCGAGAGTTTCGATATGGAAATGATTTCTTATTCCTAACCGAAATGATTCATTGTGGAGGCGAGCGACTTGAAGCTGTTCATCACACAAGAACCGACAAAGACGAAACCAGGTTTGTTAGTGAAGTTGACTGGCATGTCTCCTACATAACAAAGCCTACTTCTCCAGATTTTGAGATGCTACAAATGGGAATGACCGAAATCCCGCACCCGGCGGACTGGCTTTATTTCGACATGTGGGACATGGAATGCAAATAGGGTCTCCTTAGTTATGTCGAGCTATAAAACTTGCTCTTGGTTTCTTAGTGGTGATATTATGATCCGTAGCATTTAACCCCCAATAACATGAAAAAGAAAATCGCCTCATTGGCAATCTTCCTTTTGCTGCTTACGATTGTACCGACTTCCCTTGCTGCAGAGACTTGGCCTGCAGATAGCGGAACATTAATAGCTACTCGTGGAGACAATATCTCAAGTGGTTATGAACCAAGTGGAGCCGTTTGGCATGACGGCTTACAAAAACTTGTTATCGTTGGTGATGACGGTGACGTTTCAACAATGGATTACGATGGATCCAATGCCACAACATGGTCTCCTGGTGGAGATTTGGAGGCTGTGACACTCATCGACCCCACAGATACTCTTGTTTATATTGGACTCGAGAATCCTGATTCTATTTTTGAGTTCGATCTTGCCACTGGATCGCTAACTGGGAACTCGTGGGACCTAACCCCTTACATGACCGGCTCAGATAATCTTGGCCTTGAGGCACTCACCTATTCGCAAGGATATTTTTTCGCAGGATTGCAGGAGACAGGAGACGTTTACCAGTTCCAATTGCACTCTGACGGGAGCGTGACGCATGTGGACACAATTGCAGGGCTTTACACAGATATTTCAGGTCTTCATTACGACGATGCTACTGATATGTTTTATGCCATTTACGATGGATACAACATAATGGCTACTTTGGACTCTGCTTATAATGTTATTGAGTACTCATTCCCTACTTCGGGATCAGAAGAAGGAATTGCGATAGATGGCAACTATATATTCATTGCAGAAGATGCCGGCACAGTATCTCGATATGAACTACCTTCAACTGAGGAAGAGACGCCTATTGAGGAGGAACCTGCTGAAGAGGAAACTCCTGTTGAGGAAGAAACACCTGTCGAGGAGGAATCCCCTGTGGAAGAAGAGACTCCAACTGAAGAAGAACCTACTGAGGAGGAAACTCCAACAAACCCTTTTGAAGGATTTGTTGCTCCCGATTTCCAATATGGGGAATTACAGTTAAATACAGATTGGACTTCGATTACTTTTGATGAGAGATTCACAAATGTCCCTGTTGTTTTTGCAGAAATCCAAACAGAAAATGGCGCTCAAGATGTAATGCTAGATATAAAAAGCATTCGAAGGGCAGATTTCCAAATCCGCCTTGAAGAAGATCAAGGTGAGCTTGATGCCTACAATTGGTCTGATGGATGGCATTATTATGAGACAGTAAAATGGTTTGCTTTCGACGCGACGCAACTACCTTCTGGATACGGCATGGAAGCTGGCACAGTTAACATTTTCCAAGATGCATATGAGGATTGGGCAGAGGTCACATTCTCAGAAACTTTTACAACTACACCTATAGTTTTTGCTCAGGTTCAAACAGAAACAGGTCGTCACACTATTCGTGCAGATATTAGCGACGTCACAACCACTGGATTCAAAGTTAAATCAGAAGAAGATATGGGAGCAAATGGAGATGGATGGGATGGACGTCATAATTATGAGGACATTGCATACGTTGCATTTGAGCCAACTTTCGACCTAAGTGAATACGGTTTTTTATACGACAGCACATCTGTTGACAGCGACTGGACAACCGTATGTTTCAATGCAGATTGTAGTGAGTTTTATGAAGACATTCCTGCCGTAGCTGCAGAGATCCAAACCGAAAACGAATCTGACACTTCTCAACTTGATATTCAAGAAATTACAACAAGCAGTTTCCAAATGCGAATAGAAGAGTTTGATGCTGCCGGATGGGACGAAATACACGTCGATGAAACCGTGGGATGGCTTGCTTATGGAACACCTGCTGAGATTGCAGATAGCAGTGAGCAAACAGCAGAAGAAGCTTCAGCTGAAGAAACGCCTACTGAGGAGGAAACTCCATTCGAAGAAGAGACTCCAACTGAGGAGGAAGTAGCCCCAGAGGAAGAGGTTGCTACCTATCACAACATTCTTGTTGTAGAAACTTCAAGTACGGGAGTTCCATATATCGTTAGTATTCTTGAAGATGCAGGACACACTGTAACTTCGATGACAAGTAGTGAGGTTGAGGCTGCTGGAAGCCTTTCAACTACGGACTATGACCTTGTGGTTTATCCTGGAGGTGAAGATGCCGCTTTGGTTGATGGTCTTAACACTAACCTTCAATCGATTTTCCAATCGTATGTATCTAGTGGAGGTGGCTTTATTGGTATCTGTGGAGGTGCAATTGCAGGAAGTGAATCTGTACATGCTTACGCTTCGATTTATGGATACACATACGAACAAACTGCAAATATGTTTGGAGTTGGGATGGGTGTGACTGCAGATTATGATCTTGATTGGACAGACTATATCGGAAACAGTTTTGTTCCTGATTTTGAAATCACATCTGAGCATGAAATCCTTGATGGTGCTTATGTTGCCGGCGACATGCTGGGGATTACTTATGCAGGAGGACCTGTGTTCGACGTTGACTCTGACGTAACAGTTATTGCAACTTATACTGTCGATCTTGACAGTGCTACTGGCTATAGCTCGAATGGAGGCGCTGCTATCGTCGAAACAACTTACGGTGATGGAAGCGTAATATTGTTTGGGCCGCACCCGGAATTTAGATCAGACACATATTTCCTTCTTGAAAACGCGGCTGATTACGTGGCTAATTAAAGCCTGTTTTAATCATACAAAAACCTGAGCCCTAATCCTTCGGTATTAGGGTTTGGTTTTGCGGAAGCTTGTTTGTCGTCTATAACCTCTTTCATCAATTCTGAGCCCTCTGCGTGACCAAGTCCTACAACATGAGCAAGTTCGTGGCTTAGTACGTATTCAAAGAATCCAGGCTCAAGTACTTCGGCGCAGTAATCCTCGATATATCCGTCGTAAACCATGACGAAACTGCTTAGTATTTCACCTCGTTGACGAACGCTATTTGCCGTTAATGCTTTTGCATTTTCTTTTCCTGCTTGCCTTTCAATCTCATCTATAGTCGCCGCCACAAAAATCACATCACCATATGAAACACCATTTGATCCCCAGCTCCACATTGGCAGATTGGCTGGATCGTATGTTGTATCCGCATGTCCATCGTAATGATCTGGCACAAAAACTGGACCCTCTGGGGGCATAATCTCGTTCCACTCTGGCTCTATTTCGTCAAGCAATCTCGCTATCTTTTTTCTACATTCCTCTCCACCTGGTATATCGCCTACATAAGTTCGTAATCTTGCATGGTCTCTCCAATGCATGGTCTCGCCGTTGTCATTTTTCATAGTACTCCACCGGTCGTCCTTAAGCAGTGATTCCGAGCAATTCGTCAAACACGCCCCAAAAGCCAACACTCCAATTGCTCCAATTTTTTGGGGTCTGTTCATTTCTTTCTATTCGTAAATTTTACTAATTCCTAATCCATCTGTATGAAGATCTGGTATCTCAATATTACTACCTCTTTTTGTTCTAGGCTTCATAACTTTTGAACCTTTTGCATGTCCAAGCCCAACAACGTGTCCAAGTTCGTGGTACATCAGATGCTCTAACGTTCCATCGCTATCACCATTGCAATAATCAACGATATCTTCTTCTGCAAAAACGACGTATCCTCCTGTAATTTCGGTTCCTGAGTTAGCGTAGTTAAAAAATGCCCCTGTCCCATCCCCTGCTGCATACCAAATTTCACATCTTGTGCCTGCGAAAATCACAACCTCTCCATATTTAACATCGACACCCATTCCCCACATCGGACCACCCTGCCTTGTGTGAAAATCTTGGGCCTTGTATCTCTCTTCATGATCAGATACAAATCTTGGACTATTAGGTGATCCTACGAGATCCCAATCTTTTTCTACACGGTCTAGTAGTTCCAAAATTTGTTGCCTGCAAACTTCTCCACCTGGGACACTTGCCAGATGCGTTTCGATTTGTGCGTCATTTTGCCATCTCAAAATTTCTCCAGTTTCTTCGTGACTCAGATAATTCCATGGCTTGTAATCCTCTGGGGAATCGCAACCTATTAGGCATGTTGCCAGTCCTGCTGTGGCTAGTTTTTTCATGGTTTTTTATATCAAAAAACAAGAAAGCATTTAACCATATAAAGGCCAGGGTGTCAACCTGTAAGTCTGTGGTACCCGCGGCAAGAATCGAACTTGCGACCTTAAGCTTAGAAGGCTTCTGCTCTATCCACTGAGCTACGCGGGCA
>CAZRWH010000022.1:12469-22816 GCA_964603905.1 uncultured Candidatus Peribacteria bacterium
ACTACAATCCCCCAAAGATGCTTGCGCCACCCTTAGATCATAATCGTCGCGCATTTCTTCTGTTGGCTTCCAAGTTCCATCCAAAATTTTGCCATATGTCTCTGTGGCAAGACGTTGACTGACTTTGGCCAAACCTTTTATATATTCATCTACCGGCATTCCCAAATACATCTCTGCATACTGTAATCTCCCTTCTCTAATTGCATCATGGTCATCCGAGAACAAAGCCTCCCTGCTCCTCGCCAGCCTTTTTTTAACCAGCCTCGAAGATGCCGCGCGCACCAAAGCTCTACGCCTTGCCGCTTCTTCTGGGTCTATCTCCTCTGTTATATCGTCTTCAAAAAGCGCTGCTTCTCTCCTTGCGGCCCTTTCTTTAACAAGAGCTTTCGCCCCATCATCATCGTCATCGATACTGGTAAGCTTATCAAAGAGCTGACGATCAGCCGGGTCAGTCATGTCTAGAACCTCACACAACCACGGAGTTCCTTCTCCCATCAACCACGGACGTCCGCTTCTGTGCCTTTCAGGATCAGCAAAACGTCTGTACCTCCTCATGACACCTGTGGGATCTACTGAATCATCTGGCATCCTATCTCTTCGACTTGCAATCAACCTTCCTAGAATATCCTGCGGCAATACTCCACCCGGCTCCTCGCCTTCATCAACGTATGGATTATCCTCCGGCCCTTGCGTCATCAACGCTTCATCATCATCACCCATCATTTCCTCCCACCTTTCATCTGCGTTCGCCTCAAGATCCGCCTTAATTATCGCGTCTGCTGTCCCTTTTGGTAGTGGCATGTTTATTTTTTTAAAAACTACATCGCTAGTACTTCAAAGCTTGTAAAAGCATAATATTCCAACCCAAGAGCTAGAACATTATTAATTATATGGAAAACTAGCCCCGGATAAATGCTTTTTGTCTTATAAAACATCCAGTTCATAACCATCCCCAGAATAAACAGGGGCATAAAGCTTGCAAATTCGAAGTGCAGACCTGCGAAAATTGTTGCAGAAACTACAAATGCAATCCAAGCTGGCCACCTTTCGCTCATAGTTTTGAAAACAAATCCACGGAATAATATCTCCTCTATTAACGGTGCTACAAGAACCATAATTAACACAGTAACCCCGGCCACTAGAGCCTCACCTCCCAGAAGGGGTATGTGCGATTCCTGCTGTGCAAATCCAGGCAACTCGACGTTGAACCTCATAGATATCGTCATGACCGTCAACATCACTGCAAAATAGATCACATAACCTAGAGCTGCGTATTTGAGAATTGATTTGATTGATATTTTTACAAATCCAAAATCTTCCCAATCAACATTTTTCTTAAGGATTATCAATGCGGCCAACGGAATCATAAAAACCAATGTCTGGATCGCATAAAAGAATACGAAAAGCGCCCCGGTAATATCTGCTTCTTCAACTCCGGCAAAAAAAGGCATGTTTCCAATGGCCAGATTAGCTATGGCTGCCAACAGGAATGTCCCGGAAAAAACTGCAAGTATGTCTGATATCTTCATTGGCTTTGATTTTACACACTTTTGCGGTATTTTTGAAATCGATATGGCTATAGTTTCAAAAGCACATAAAGAAGATACCCAACGAGTTGTCGCACCTGCCCAAGTTGGCAACGGCAACGAACAGGAGAATTCTCTGCGTCCTACTGCGATGTCTGAGTACGTCGGGCAACGCGATGTTAAGAAGAATTTGTCTGTGTTTATTGAGGCTGCCAAGAAACGTGGTGACGCTCTTGAACACGTCCTTCTGCATGGCCCTCCAGGTCTTGGGAAGACAACTTTGGCCAATATTTTGGCCCGAGAGATGAACGTTAATATCAAAACAACCGCAGGCCCTGCTCTTGAAAAGCAAGGAGACCTAGCCGCTATCCTTACTAATCTCAAGGAGAACGATGTTCTTTTTATTGATGAGATTCATCGTCTCAAAGCTCCGATTGAAGAGATTTTGTATAGCGCGATGGAAGATTTTTGCCTTGATATTGTTATTGGAAAAGGCCCTGCTGCTCGATCGATGAGACTTGGTTTACCTAGGTTTACATTGATTGGAGCAACAACTAAGCTCAGCATGATCTCTTCTCCTTTGAGAGACCGTTTTGGGAACCTTATTAAGCTTGAGTTCTATGATCTTCCTGAGATTGAGGATATTATCATGAGATCTGCAGGCATTTTTGGACTTGGAATTGAGTCTGCTGCAGCTCGCAGGCTTGCTCAATCTTCTAGACGAACACCTAGGATTGCGAACAGATTGCTCAAGAGGGTTCGAGACTTTTCTACTGTTTATAGCGAAGGCGAAACCATCGGGCTACCTATAGTTGAAAAAGCCCTCTCTTCTCTTGGAGTAGATGAACTTGGACTAGATAGCACTGACAGACAGATACTGCATACGATCGCTGACAAATTTTCGGGTGGACCTGTTGGTCTAAGTACCGTTGCTGCCGCTACAAACGAGGAGCAAAACACTATCGAAGATATTTACGAACCTTACCTATTACAACTTGGTTTCCTAGAACGAACTCCGCGTGGCCGAATGATCACAGAACGTGCTTATCGCCATATTGGACTTGAAGTTCCTGGAGATCGAGCTACACTTTTGTAAAATAAAATTTTAATTTAATACTCACATGAAAAAACTTATTTCTTTGCTGACTCTTTTGATTCTTCTATTACCACTGGGTGGATGCTTCGGTGGAAACGGAGAAGTTGTAGACGAAGAACCTGTTTATGACACTTATGAAGGTGTTTTGAAATCCCTTGGAGGAATCAAAGTCAGCCGCAATGCCACTCATATTTTGCAGACTGAAGACGGAGAGGTCCTCTATGTATACAGTGAAAAATTTGACCTCGACGACAACGACTATATCGGTAATCACCTAGATGTTTACGGTGAAGTTACGGAGGCCAGCGACAAAGGAAAGGATGTTTTGAAAATCACAAAAATCGAAATCATCGAAGAAATCGAAGATGAAGACGAAGAAGTAAAACAAGAGACTTACGAGAACATGGGAGTAGGATTCTCTTGGGACATCATGAGTGACTGGGAGATCGAAGAAGGTAGCGCTTACGTTACATTTTTCCTTCCACAAACTGGAACAGGAGAAGTTGACCAAGACTACATCATGGTTAATCAGATCGAAAATGCAGAAAACCTAGAGCTTGCAGAGTGGCTAGACGCTTACAGCCCTACGACCTCTTCTATGGCTGTTGATAGTAGCATTGGTGAAGACTCTCTTACCTCTCTAGAAGTTGTATCTGAGATGGAAGACGTTCACATTTACTACATTTCACGAACAGGAGGTTTTGTATACGAGCTTTCTCACTATAATTTTGATATAGACAATCGGAATGACCTGAGAAATCTGTTTTTTAGCGCTGTAAATTCGTTCAAATTTATTCCATTTGATGAAGAGTTAGCAGATAGCGAAGAGCAGATTGCAGAGGAAGAAGAGACTACTACTGAAGAAACTGAATCTTCAGAGCCTACTTCAGAAGTTGATGAATCAACTTACACTCGTGCGATAGACTACATCGTCGATAAGATTGACGACATTGCACCAGAATCCCCTTCAAAAGGAGACTGGTCTGTAACTGAGGTTGAGTTTGCTGCTCCATTCTATGCCTACGTTACTTACAAAAGCGGTGATGAGGTTAAGCGAGTTCTACTTAAATACGGAATAGGCCCAAGTATCGACTACGAAGTTTTGGCGTATTTCACTGAAGGAAATGTTGCAGACTGGGATCTAGCATGGGGAGATAACGAAGCAAAAGGCCTGCAAAAAACCCTTCACCAAATCGAAAGCGAAGAAACTATAGAGCTTATGGAAGGGTACTTTTATTTCGAAAGCGCTCCTTATGACTTCACTATTCAATACCCAGAAACTTGGTACTACAGCGGTGGTGGAGGACATTATGGATTCAGCGACAGCCCTGATGGTGCTGAGCTTGTTGGACTTGAAGTGCTTGCTTCCCCTGTTGATCAAAACATGAAGGAAGTTTCCGGTAACGGCCAATTCGGAATTTACGTTCAACGTGACGAAGACTCCTCGTACTACCTTGTCGGTTCTAGCGATTACGAAGACATCATCAGAGCAATGGCCGGAAGTATTGTGGATTAGTTAGTCCATTCTTTATGCAGGAATTGCAATGCTTCTTGCATGTTTCTAAATGCCAAAATTGCAGTACCTGAAGGCACAACTTCTCCGTCTATTGAGATCGTCATTCTGTCTAGTTGACTTACTCCTAGGTTTCGCAATTGCAGGTTACCTGCTCTAAATATCTCACCTGTATTAACATCAATTGCAACTACTACCTTGTTTGTTTGTAGGAATGCTTCTTGCTCTGTCTGCGCTAATGATTCAGCTGCATCCTTGTTTAGTTCATCTAGTGTCGGCTGCATCATGTAATCTTTTACTCCTCCATTGACTTCGTCTTCACGCACAAGCCTTCTTCCACGTGCCCGCAGGTCTCCTTCCCTGTCTTTTTTTGCAATCAACTGATAACACTGAGACCATTGAGTTGGATCTACTGTCAATGTTGTTATCAATGATGTTGTTGGAATACTTCCATCTTCTGCTGTTATACCCAGTGATATTGGGCCTTCTACCTCGCTTAGATCTGGATATTTTCCGACCCCAATTCTAGCCATTTTCTTCCTGAAAGGAGATTGCCTATCAGTTTTTTCGAATCCTCTTCTTCTGTAGTTATACACCATCCCTCTGTGTGGCAAATTCAGATCGTCTCCATTGATGGATATCTTGCCCTCTTCAGGTACACCGAATGGGAATAATGGATTATTTGTAGTTACCATCCCCATCATATTTACGTACTGTGTCATGTCAGCCAATGGAACAGGCACAACCATGCCGTCTTCGAACTCTATAAGCATAACGAGGTCCCTTAGTTTAGCTAGATTTTCTGCTATATAATGTACATTGCTTATTTCTCCTTTTAGCTCTACACCCAAAGCACTTAAAGCTGCCAGAAAGGCTTGCTTGTCTATTAATTGCTCTGATTTTGGCACTATAATTTCTTCTGGCAATCCAGCCTCAGCCAAAGCGGCTTTGAACCTCTCTTTATTCAGTTTTTGAAGGTCTCCTCGCCTAGGTCCTGTTATCTCACATTCCTCCTTGGTACAATTAAGCGCCTTCAAAGCCTCTTCTGTAGGCTCTCTGTTTTCATCTGTAACAAATCCTAGCCTAATAAATGATGATTTGTCGGCAAGTTCCCTTGCTAGTTCAACATTATCAATCCCGAACTCTCCTCTAATTGTTTCTTCATCATAATACATAGCTATCTCCCATAGAGCTGTTGGCTCGTTGTGAATAACCTCTTTTATTGGAAGTTCCTGAAAACCCACTAATTCTACCTGCTCGACGCCCTCTAGAGCGCCTGGGAAAACCGGTGATAATTCTGTTGAATTTCTTCTTTCTGAATCGCTTGGCCTTGATACCATGTGTTTTAATGTTATTTATTAAAGGATTTGGAGTTTATAGATCATGCCTCGCACTGTCAATAATCCTGAATTGACTTTAAATGTGAAGATTGCTGATTAGGAATTGTACGTGTTATAGTTATCTCCTGTTTATTTAACTATTTCAAAAATGGAAAAACAACAAATGCGACGACTCGCACTTACTGCGGTGGCTGCCGGCCTTCTTGCCCCTGCCAATACCGCTGAAGGTGTTTTGAATTCAGACGGGTCTTTGGTTGTACGATGTGAAGATATTATGTCTGATGAGAATTTCACAGAATATCGCCCTGGAGAAGATTGTGAATGGTTTGCTGCCAGAGTCAAAGCTATAACAGATTGTGGCGTAAGAGGAACAGGTATGATGACAAATAATCTAGCTGGATACCCTCTGCGTTCTGCTAAGAGAGCCTTGAATATGTGCGAAGGCTGCAAAGAGGACGTCCTACCTTCTGAAGTTGGATACTGCATAGAGAAACGCGACACTGTCCGAAGACTCGATACAACAGGATATGACACAGTATGGGAGGCTGCAAAAGAGATTGTATCGATCGAAAATAACGGCGCACTTCCTGAAGGGGCTGTTGCACAAGTTGCCGATCAAATACTTGCACATAATACCTCAGACTTAACTGACGTTTTCTTTGAGATGGGAAAAGGAGACCACAGCTTCGTAGCGTTAAGAAATGCTGTTGAAGAAAGTGGACACTGGGCTCCTTCTGCCGATGTAACAAGTTTTTCTGACTTCTGGAGAGCCTACGCAGACAACGATTTCACCTGGAAAGAAAGAGTTGCTTTTACAAACCAAGTCGCGGCAAGGGATCTAGATTCAAAAGAGATCGAAGGACTTGTGGATGAGTACATCTCCTTCCATATCAATACCAACTAATCCCATTGACACCCCCGTCCTAGCACTCTAAAATGCAGAGTGCTAAGCTTTGACTTACACAACATTATACCTGTTCGCGCAAACCTATATGCGTGAACGACTAACGAAAAAATGGTATAATTCGTAAGATAAATTCTATAAAAACTAAAAACTGTAATGGACAAGAAATTCGATAAATTCACAAAGGAGGCCAAGCAATCGCTTATTGTAGCGCAAGAGGTCGCCAAACAAACGAAAAGTGACTACACAGGAACCGAACATATACTGATGGGAATTTTGAGTCAGACCAACTCCCTTGGGGCTGCTGTTCTGATGAATTTCGGAGTTTCTCTGGAGAACGTTAATCTTGTACTCAAGACTGTCGGACGAACCAAAACTGCAGCAAGCAAAGCTAAATCCGGTGGCAAAACCGGTGGAATTGCTCTTAGCGGCTTCTCCAAAAAAGCTATTGAAGACGCTATCGCACACGCAGCTCAGTTCGGACACATGTTTGTAGGAACAGAGCACCTTCTTTTTGCGCTTGTAAGCCAAGAGAATACGGCTGCTACTGTCATCCTCGAAAACATGAAGATAGACCCTACAGACGTAAAAAACGAGCTTTTGACAGCTTTTGACACATTAAAGAGCGGGACTTCAATGCCTGGGGCACAAGGTGCGAATCCTCTTGAGATGCTTCTTGGAGGACTTCAGAATGTAATGGTTGGACAACAAAAAGAGGCTCCTTACAAAAAGAAGAAAGGAGGGTCAAAGACCCCTGCCCTAGACTACTTTACAACGGATTTAGTTGAGCAGTTCAAGAAGAAAGAACTTGATCCGATTATTGGAAGAAGCGAGGAGATCGAACGAACTATCAGCATCCTTCAACGTAAGACAAAAAACAACCCTGTCATCATTGGTGAACCTGGTGTTGGTAAAACTGCTGTTGTTGAAGGGCTTGCTCAAGCAATCGTAACAGAAAACGTACCTGCCAACATGCTAGACAAGAGACTTCTTTCTCTGCAAATGTCTTCTGTTGTTGCAGGAACAAAATACCGTGGTGAGTTCGAAGAGAGATTCAAACAAATCGTTGACGAGGCGATGTCTGTAGACAACGTAATCCTGTTCATCGACGAACTTCATACAGTTGTTGGAGCGGGCGCTGCAGAAGGTAGCCTGGATGCAGCAAACATCCTTAAACCTGCCCTATCTCGAGGAAAGCTACAGGTTGTTGGAGCAACCACAATTTCTGAATACAGAAAAAACGTTGAGAAAGACGCTGCACTCGAACGTCGATTCCAACCGATTGTTGTTGACGAACCGTCGGAAGAAGAATGCGTCGAAATTTTAAAAGGAATTAGACCTTCTTTCGAAGACCACCACAGCCTAACAATTACTGACGACGCTATTGTTTCAGCTGTTAAGCTTTCAAAAAGATACATAAACGACAGATTCCTACCTGATAAAGCTATCGATCTAATCGACGAAGCTGCATCTTTGAAAGGTATGGCTACAAAATCTGACAACTCTAAATTGAAAGATCTTCAAAAGAAACTTGAGAAAACTATCAAGCAAAAAGAAGAGTGCGTATCACGGCAAGATTACGAAAAGGCTGCCGAACTTAGGAGCGATGAGATCAAACTTGTAAAAGAGATGGAAGCAACTAAGCAGGTTAAGGTTCCAAAAGAGCTTCGTGGAAAAATCGAAGACGACGATGTTGCTCAAGTTATTGGAAAAATCACAGGAATCCCTGTAACAAAACTTCTTAAAACAGACGCCGCACGGCTAATGAAACTTGAAGGACTTCTTCACGAAAGAATCGTAGGTCAAGAAGCTGCAGTTACTGCTGTTTCCACCTCTATCAGAAGGTCTAGAACAGGTATTTCAAATCCACGTCGACCTATTGGATCTTTCATTTTCCTTGGGCCTACAGGTGTTGGTAAAACCGAACTTGTAAAAGCTCTTGCTTCTGAGGTTTATAACGATGAAAACGCTCTTATCAAGATCGACATGAGTGAGTTCATGGAACGTCATAACACTTCGCGTCTTGTTGGTGCGACTGCAGGTTATGTCGGCTATGAAGACGGCGGACAACTTACCGAAGCTGTCAGACGAAAACCTTACAGCGTCGTGCTTTTTGATGAGATCGAAAAAGCTCATCCTGAGGTGTTCAACCTTCTTCTGCAAATTCTTGAAGATGGAGTTCTAACAGATAGCAAAGGACGAAAAGTTGATTTCAAAAACACAATTATCGTAATGACATCCAACGTTGGAGCTGACCAGCTAACTGAACGTGCTGCTCCAATCGGATTTAATCTTGATGCTACCGAGCTTGAAAAAGCTGAGGAAGCTTATGACGAAAAGAAGGAACAAGTTCTGGAAGAGCTCAAAAAACAGTTCCGTCCTGAGTTCCTAAACCGTGTCGATAAGATTGTGGTCTTCGATCCACTTACTCATGCGAACATCAAGGATATCGTTAAACTTCAAGTTGCTGAACTGCAAAAGCGACTTAAAGAGAGAAAAATCAAGATAACATTAACGGCATCTGGGCTAGAGAACCTTGCTAAGCTCAGCTACGACCCTGAATACGGAGCTAGACCTGTTAGAAGACAGATTCAAGACCGTATTGAGGATCCTCTTGCCGAAGGTATTTTGGATGGAAAATTCAAAGAAGGAACAACTGTCAAAGTCACAAAAGATGGCGATGGGATTAAGCTTGCTGCTGACACCAAGTAATTTCTTCTTGACGACAACCAGGCACTAACCTTATACTTTCCCAGCTTTTCCCATGAAGTGGAACACACAAGTGCAGTAGAGCACTCATGAGAACAGCTTATATATTTTAATTCTCTACTGCGTACAGATTTTATGGCAGACGCTACTGTTACTATGGAGGAATTATTGAAGGACTCCCCTGAAATGATTTTCCCGATTCCTGGGAAACTTATCGAAGGAGAAGTCATCAGTTTCTCTAAAAGCCGTATCATGCTTGATATTGGCGGTGTTATTACTGGTCTTATTTCCGGTAAAGAGGTTCGAGATAGTCAAGATACTATCAAAAATATCGCTGTTGGCGATATGATTACTGCTTCTGTTCTTGAAGCTGAGAACGAAGATGGATACGCTGTTCTTTCTCTAAGAAAAGCTAGCCAAGAAAAGAGCTGGAAGAAATTCCTACACGCTTACGAAAACGACGAAATCGTTGAGGTCAAACCTAGCGAAGCTAACAAAGGTGGACTTCTTCTTGAGATCGACGGAATCAAGGGATTCATCCCTGTTTCACAACTTGCTCCACTACACTACCCACGTGTAAATGGTGCAGACAGCGCAATGATTTTACAAAAACTTCAAAAACTTCTTGGAGTTACATTCGAATGTAAAGTTATCGGTATCGACAAAGACCAAGGAAAACTTATCCTTTCTGAAAAAGCTGCTCAATCTGAAAACAGAAAAGCTGCTATGTCTAAACTTAAGGTTGGACAAAAAGTTAAAGGTAAGATCAGTGGTGTTGTTAAATTCGGTATCTTCGTTGCATTCGACGGACTTGAAGGACTTGTTCACATCTCTGAAATCGCTTGGGGACACGTTAGTAACCCTGGTGACTACGGAAAAGTTGGAGAAGAAGTTGAGGTTCTTGTAATCGGAATCGAAGGAGACAAGATCTCCCTAAGCATGAAACGTCTTGTTCCAGATCCATGGATCGACGCTGCTAAGAAATTCAAAGCTGGTACAGTTGTTGAAGGAGAAATCACTCGTGTTACTCAATTCGGTGCTTTCATCAAACTTAGCGAAGAAATCAATGGTCTAATCCACATTTCTGAGATGCCTGAGACAGGAGACATGTCACCTGCTAATCTTGCTGCAGGACAAAAAGTTGAGGCTAAGATCATCGACGTTAACCTAGACGATCATAGAATTGGTCTTACTTTGAATATGAATAAGTCATCAGATAGCAAAGAGCAGATTGCAGAAGAGGCTGCAGCTGCTGAAGA
>CAZRWH010000023.1:0-3915 GCA_964603905.1 uncultured Candidatus Peribacteria bacterium
CCGCAGAAGACCTAGAGAGGCAAAGACAAATGGTGATTCAGTTATCCACTGTCCGCGAGAAGGCTGAAGAGATACTTAAGGCTTCTGTTGTGTTTGGGTAAAACGCCACAAACTTTTGGGTGAATAAACGTATATATTAGGTGGGCAGGGAGGGATTCACCGCGTCGGGCACTTTTGTGCCCTCCTGGTATAAACTTCGAATCCATCTCGGCCCAAATACAGTGAACTGCCCCCGAGCGTTGCTCGGAGTCATTTCACTGGTGGGCAGGGAGGGATTCGAACCCCCGAAGGCTGAGCCAGCAGATTTACAGTCTGCCCCGTTTGACCGCTTCGGTACCTACCCACGTTTTGAATGATGCGATGCGTATTTTAGCAGGAAGGTCAGGTTTGGCAAAGGTTTTTTTATTTGCTTTTTCTTAACCTGTTAGCTATGATGCGGTCTTTTATAATTACAATCATCATGTTTGGACCAAATAAGAAAGCGAAATGGCAAGAAATTGCAAACACACCTATCACACCCGCTGAACCCTGGGCTCAAGATAGGATTGATGATGATGAGTATGGAAATTTAGGGGTTCCTAAATCTAAAGCCATACCAGATTATATTATTGAATTCGCAGCTTATTTGATAATTGCTGCAGGTATTGCTGGTGTTCGATGCACATATCAAGCTGTAACAACTCAATACGCCCCTGATGTTTGCATACAGAAGCTTGATAGCGCAGTTAGAAGCAAATCTAGAGGAGATGGAGCTTATACACAGTGGCTTGTCTTTACCGACCATGGAACTTTTGAAAATGCAGATGCATGGGCTTACCTAAAATTTGATTCGACTTCTTTTCAACAAACTTTAGAGGTTGGCGGATTATATAACTTTACATTCTACGGCATTGCGACAGGTGCAGATGGCCAATATCCAAACATAGTGTCTGCAGAAAAAGTAGGAAGTTGTAAAGTTAAAAAAGCAGACAAAAAACCCGACTAACTCCTGCTCTAGTTGAGATACGTTTTTTCATGGCATATCAACCTAGTCCGTGATAGTGTTTTTAAGGTTAGAAAATTTAAAACCAAAACCATGAAAACAAAAATCATCGCACTGTGCGTCATCGTTATCGGACTTTCTGTATTCACTGGATGCACTCAACAAGAAAATCCAGCTACTTGTCCTGCTGGCGATACTGAAATTGAATGCACTGACTCTGAAGCCTACACTTGTACGGATGAAGAAAAACAAGCTGAAATTTGCACGCTGGACTGGAATCCTGTTTGTGGAAGTGACGGTGTCACATACGGCAACGGTTGTGGTGCTTGTTCTGCCAAGGTAGATTCTTGGGTTAGTGGGGAGTGTGCTGAATAAACAGGCGTAACTTCAAAAAAAAGCGGTTTTGACCCCGCTCCATGCTTAATTGCATGGAGCCACCAGTCGGATTCGAACCGACGACCCACCGCTTACAAGGCGGTTGCTCTACCAACTGAGCTATGGTGGCTCGTAAATGCGAGTGCAAGTTTATTTAAATTGGTTTCGGTTGTCAAACTTGTTTTTAATCGTTAGTCTTCTAACTACCGAACTACTTCTGAAAATACTTTTTATGGATCTTTCGAAATTAAAAGAAAATGAGTCCATGGCACAGCATTCTACTTTCCGCGCAGGCGGGAATGCTAAGTTTTTTTATGAATTAGACAATTTGGATGAAATTCCTAGCGTTATCAAGTGGGCAACAGATAACAAGACCCCTTACCTTGTTCTTGGAGGAGGATCGAATGTTTTGTTCATGGACTCTGGATATGATGGCCTGGTCATCAAGATAACTGCGAATCAAATTAAGATTGATGAATCTGAAATCATTGCTGATGCGGGTGCTAGAATCGCGCTTGTTTCTAAATTCGCTGAGAAAAACGATCTTGGCGGCGTTGAGGAATTTATATCTTTGCCGGGCACTGTTGGTGGCGCAATTTACGGGAATGCTGGATGTTTTTGGAAGGAAATTTCTGATGTTTTGACGCGTGGATGGATTTTCCGAGATGGTGAAATTGTTGAAGTCCCGAATGAATATTTTGATTTTAAATATCGATGGTCAAAGCTTAAAGATACTCAAGAAGTACTATTGAAAGCCGCTTTTGCCGTAGAAAAAGGATGTTTTCCCGAAAGAATGAAAGAAGTAATGGAAAAACGACAAGAAAAACAGCCTTGGGGAATGACTGCCGGTTCTTTTTTCAAGAATCCTGGCCCTACTCCAGAAATGTCAGCAGGTTATCTGATCGATAAATGTGGCCTAAAAGGTGAAATGGTAGGAGGAGCTGAGATAAGTAGCAAGCATGCGAACTTCATTCTTAACACAGGCACTGCAACTGCTACCGATATCCTAGAACTTGCTGATATCGCCAAAAAAGCGGTGAAGGGTCAATTTAATATTGAGCTCAAGCCCGAAGTCCAGATTATTGGCTAGCTGATGCGGTTTATCGCACTTATGCGTTCGGTAATAGTTTTTACGCCGAATTATTTGTCGTATGTGTCAATCCCAAAAGCTTCAACTACAGGTAAAATCTTGGTTATAATCGGTCTTAGTTAAAGCATGGAGATTAAGGAGGAAATCACATACTTTTCAAATAAAACTTAAACATTATTCCTATGAAAACTACCTCGTTCAACCGAGAATTGCTAAGGGACGTTCTCATCTTCGGAGGAGTTCTAACTCTCTTAGTTGTACTTTGGAATTTCCTTGGAATTCCAGGTGCAGAGGCGGCTCTAATCGATCCGTCAGACAGCCCTACCAACATCCAAGAAGCTACTGGAGGTGAAGGCAGTTTCCGAAGACTTGCCAACACAATCATCAACTTCTTCCTATACTTCTTAGGGTTCCTAGCTGTCGCAATGGTTATTTACGGAGGTATTCTTTATGTAACTTCTGCAGGTGAAGAAGGTCAAACAGAGAAAGCGAAAAAAGTTCTTCTTTACGCTATCGTTGGTATCATCGTAATCCTACTATCGTTCGCGATTGTAAACACAGTGATATCCGGAGCCGGACTCGGAGATGAAGCATCGACCTAGATTCGTCGCTATAACCTTTTAGATATAGCGCAAAAACAAAAACGAAGAGCCCCGCATAAAGCGGGGTTCTTTTTATTAGCTGCCCAAAATTGGCTTAAGGTCCATTACAAGAAAATCAGGGTCGCCAACCGTAGGCTCAAAATCTGTCTTGTCGATATAATATTGTCGCGACTTCTCGTTAAACGCTTCAACTACAAGCAACCTACATGGCAGGATTTTATTCATTCTTCTTGCCATGGAAACAGCAAATTTTATTACAGTTCGCCCGTATTTTTTTGACTGATACCTTTTGTCTATCATCAGTTGTCCTATCACTATTGCCGGCCTGTCATATAAACCTCCGCATTTGCTTTGGTTTAACATTTCTTTTGTGATGCTTTTTATACTAAATGCTACAAATCCAACAAAATTATTATCTGAATCTCTTATGATGAAAACCTTAGACACTAATTCTTTTGTGCATTTTTTTGCTTTTTTGTTGAAAAAATCAATGAGTGGTTTGTACTCTTGATCGTATTGAAAATTTTCTGGCAATTTTTCTCCTTTATATGGGAAGAACTGAACTTGACTCTCTGACATGTTAACTTGATTACCTCATCAAATTCATCACCATGTCGTCAAATTCTTTGGAGCCCTCTAATAAAGCTTTTTCAGAGGGGGTCAATTTTGTGCGTTTATTGTTACGCGCTAGTTTTGATTCGAGCCATTGATACGATTCTTTTGATAGTACTATCGGCTCTGATGGAGACCTTAATCCCATAATTGACGTGTGTTATTGCATCAGCAATTATAACGAAAAGTGATGAAGTTGTTAATAAACGTTTACAGATTAAAACAACGTCACTATAGCAATTTGATGTTAAATA
>CAZRWH010000023.1:4015-20195 GCA_964603905.1 uncultured Candidatus Peribacteria bacterium
TTAATAAACGTTTACAGATTAAAACAACGTCACTATAGCAATTTGATGTTAAATATTCTTCGAAGCCATCCTCCCCCTCATGTGTATCTTCTTCCTCATCGCCAGGAAATCCTGAATCTTTTTTGCCTTTTCTAGCAATTTGTCTTTTACGATTATTCGCTCTTCTTGGATTTCAATTATTTCGCGGTAGTCTATGATTCTTTTTTCTACTGTGAAGAAGAATAACAGCTTCTTTACGACATAAATCTGGGTGAGTTGTCCTACGTTAGTATCAAATACGAAGTCGTGCACCAGTCCTAATAATGTCCCGTCTTCTTTGTAAACTTCTTTTGCAAAAATCTGAGTGTGTACTTGCGAAAATTCAGAAAGCTTAATCAACTCTTCACGATCAATAAGGGATGTTTCGTCGACAACTTTCACCCCTTCTGGGCTCCACTTTCGGATGTCTCTAACAGATATGACTTGCTTAGATCCAATCAGCGAAACTGCCAAAACTCCTCCGTCCTCAGGATTGATTAATGTCTCTTTCATTAAGGCCACAGGCCCCTCCGCCTGCTCGCTTATTACAGGTATTCCAACCGCTTTTACAAATGTGAGTTTCACGGCTAAAGATTACGTTTTTTGGGGGAGTACGTCCAGCCTTGCGCTTTGCGCCTTGAGCCTTGCGCCTAAATCTGGTATAATTAACAGATATAAAAAGCGCAAAATGATCGATTTAAAAACACAAATACAAAACGCTACTTGCATCTCAGCGGAAACAAAGACAAAAATCCTTGCTCTTGCTGCGAATTTAAGCGAGGAAAAACAGCAGGCGTTGTTGGCGATTTTGAAGGATGGAGAAATGAAAAAAGCGGGCATTCAAAACTCCCACGACCAGAAGGTATTGGGAATTTTTACTAAATATTCAAAAGAGATCGACGGGTTTAAACGCGGACCTCTTCGCCAGGCGACAAAAGAGGCCGAATCTTTCGACCATTCGCAAGATGAGGAGGCCGCGGAAGCTCTACTCAAAGATTTATAATTATGAACTTTTTCAAAGAAAACAGATTGGTTTGGCTGGCAGTAGGACTTAGTTCGTCCCCTGAAGCTGCAGATAATCCACCGGAAGTTGTGGAGGCTGATGAGGCGTCTTTGCAAGAGCAACTGGATAAGAAAAAAGAGGTTTGGGAGTCGAAAGTTGATGGTGCTGAACAAGTTATGGACCAACTAAAAGATATTTACGGCGAAACAGAAGGAGTCAATAAACGTCACGAAGAGTTGGACACCGCACTTAGCGAAATTTTGGGACGTCTAGATCAAGAAATTGAGGATACGGATGAGGCGCGTGATGCTGAGCTGAAAGCTTTGGATCAGGCGATTTTGGATCAAATCAAAGAGCTTACAGGAGAAACCGAAGCTACTGAAAATCTTGAACAAGAGGTTAAAGAAGAGATGGCTGAAGCTGCTGGAGTTACAGTTGAAGAGGCTGATGAGGCTTTGGCTGAGTTAACAAAAGACCCTGAAGACGACACCGAAGAACCTGACGCTGAACCTGAAAGCAAAGAAGAGTACCCAATCCCAGAATACCAAGGAGAAATCGCTCAACGAGCGCTGGCTCAACCTGGAACGTCTATCCCTTTCAAAGGTGAAAAAGTCCTACCTCAAGACAGGCTGGACGGGTACGGAATTACGCAAACAGAAGGATTTGAAATTGGAATGAAGATTGTTGATCAAGGTGGCGAGGCTTATCAAGTTCAGGACTTTTCCAAAACAACTTTTTCTCATAAATTCCCTGGTGAAGCCGAGTTCAAAAAACAGTTTCCATCTGCGAAATTGCCTGATGGAGATGGCTCGGTAACTGTTACAGAGGATTTATATCTTTCTGATTCGAGGCCACGTCCTTTCAAAGGGCTGCATCGCCGACGTGACTTGATCATTTCGGTTGAGAGAGATGGAGATAACAATATTACAAATATCTTTGTCGAAGTTACGAATATCAGGTTCGGAGATCCTCCAAGTCACGAGGTTTATATCCCTCTTGGCAAGCCTATGAGCGAGGTTAAGACCGCCCAAGACATACTTTATCCTCCAGGGTTTGAACCGCAGGAGGGTGTTGAGTACTCAGATGCTCAAGGCGAAGGCGTTGAGGGGTCCGTTTCGGCACCTGAAAGTTTTGGATCTATGCAAGAGGAGCTTGATTGGTACACAAGGCAGGTCATTGAGATGAAAGATGTTGATCCAAACAATCCTACTCTTGCGGAAATGCCAGATTTTTTGAAGAAAAAAATTACTGTAGCTGGATCTCAAAGACGTTTTGCTAGGCTTGCAAAAGCCGCACGAACTGAGACTGATCCTGCCAAACAAGAAGAGCTTTTGAATCAATTACGGGAACATAAAGATTTGATCCTGGCTTCTGTTAATAACGTTAATATTGAAAACCGTCCTGAATACCAAACTTACCAATCTTTCTTCAACCCTGAACAAGGACTTGTTTACGGCGCTGATGGATACGATGAGACGCTTTTTGATGATCAGTTTGTAGCGGCAGGCACAATTCTTAACAATCATTTCTTCGATGACGCGATTGATGGAGAAGGTAATTATGTTCAACTTGAGGGTGCAAAAATTGTTTTTAATAAAAATAAAAACGGAAAACCTGCGATAAGCGGAAATTTTGAAGTAAAAGTTAAAGGATACCCAAATGAAGACACGGTAAAGTTCGATTTTGCAGATATAAATGGATCAAATTGGGAGGATGCGATGGCAAAAGCGATGACTGCATTGACCGAAGATAAAGCTGTGAAAAAAGGCGTTCGAAAACAGATGAGACAGCGGAATCGATACATCCGGAAAGGTGAATTGCCAGGAGGTAAAACCACCGAAAATATTGAAGAAAACGCAGATATAGTCGAGCCGCTTGAACTCTCGACTGGAATAATTCTTTCGCCGGAACAAAGACTTGTTTGGGAAAGCAAAGCCAAGGTTTCGTCTCTTTCAAAGCAGGAATATGTCGACTACATAAAACAGATCTCGGATCACGAAATGATCCTGACTCAAAACTTGGTTAACGACATGAATGAATCTTTCGGTAATCTTCGAGTTGAAATGACCGTGGATTCTTCCTTTGATCGCCACGAAAAACGTGAAATCCGTCTTCGGTTAGGAGATCAGGAAGCTGTAGTTACTTTGAAGCCCGCTTATGTCACTCGAATGTTCAAGTACGACAAAGGTGGTGGCTGCGAAATAATTGTCGATGGTGATCGAACTTTTTTGAATACGAAGGATGCTGTTATTGCGGCTTATGAAGATTTAACAGATTTAAAATATCCAGTTGCAACAGAAGAATTACTTCCACTTGAAGCTCTTTCCCAAGGTATAGCGAGGAGGGAAGCGGATGGATCTTATACGATGTTAAAAACTGGATGGGAATATAATGAAGACCTTGGAATGTTTGTTGGAAGCGACGAAGGCTCCCAATCAATTGCGATTGCTGATGGTTCCGTAGAACCAGACGAAACAACTGACGAACCTACGGATACGGGTTCCTCTGTTTGGGATACAATTGAACCACCAGCTCCTACTCCGGTTGTTCAACCTTCGGCTGATAGCGAGCCAACTGCACAACCTGAACCTCTGCCTACCGCTCAACCTTCGGCTGACGTTGAACCGGCTCCAACACCACAACCTACTCCAATTACACAATCAACAGATGAGCCTCCTTCTGCACCAGCTCCACAACCTGAACCAATTACTGAACGAGAACCTGACACCACTCCATTTGCACCAACTAGCACATACGCAACAGCGGAAGCACGACAAGAAGACGAAGCTCTGAGTACGTTTGACTGGAGCATGGATGATTCGGAACCTGACTCTGTTGCACAACAGCCAGATGATGCTTCCCCAGCCCCAGCTGCACAACCTGTTGCTGACGCAGATACAGATGATGTTGAATGGGGACAGGTAGACGATTTAGAGCCAGAAACAGCGGCTACACAAACTGAAGTTGAAGAGGATTTAACCTTTGCGCCTGCTGCAATCTCGATAGAGCCAACACCGGCTCCAGAACCTGCACCTCGTGATGACGCGATGCTTGCTGGTCTTACTTCTCCTTTGGTGGACACTCCGGTGCCTGAGCCTGTCGCGACGCCGCAACCTGTTGCCCCAACACCAGAACCTGTGTCACAGCCAGAAGACCCTCTTTTTGCAGGTATTGACGCTCCGACTATTGAGACAACTTTTGAGCCTGCACCAAGCCAACCTTCAGAATCCCTATTCCCTTCATATCGATCGCCATCACAGCCAGAACCTCCGGTTTTCAGAGAACCGGTGGCTACCGCGCCGACTCCAACACCACAGCCAGAACCTGAAGTTTTGGTGCCAACTTTGGAACAAGCTCCTGAAAACCAAGCTGAAATTTTTGACAATCTCGCGCTTCGAATGAGCAACCTTGAAGGCCGAGATCGATATGTCGTTGCTCAACAAGTTTATGAAATGATTCAGAACGACAATGACCTAGTTACACGACTTCCTGCCGACGAACAGATTCGATTTTATTATGTTGTTGAGCCAGGCAGCATGAAATTCCAGGAAC
Source organism: uncultured Candidatus Peribacteria bacterium (assembly GCA_964603905.1). Lineage (GTDB taxonomy): Bacteria > Patescibacteriota > Gracilibacteria > UBA1369 > UBA12470 > CAZRWH01. Next base: position 8,589 of record CAZRWH010000023.1, read on the forward strand.
ATCGTTTGAATTTTATCAAAGATAATCCTGATGCAGTTGTGTATTTCCTTCGAGAAAAGCCGGAATTGGCTTTGACTATAATGAAAGATTTCGAAAAAAAGAATGCATGGGCTGAGGTTGAAAAGATTTATCAAAACATGCTCGAAACAAATGCCGATATGAGCTATGACGCACATTGGCTTGGGGTACAATCTGCTCGCGCAACAAAACTAGGTGAACCTGAAATGTTGAAACGTCTTGAGCAAGCTCTTTCTTTTGATGAAACACGCGAAGCCAGAGAATGGTTTGATGAGCTAAACGAAAAACTTAATCCAACGCCAGAACCGGCACCTGAGGTGACGCCTACACCAGAGCCAGTTACTGAGACCGAACCTGAACCATCCCCTTCTCTCTCTGATTTTGACACAGGAGAACCAACCGAAATATTACCTCAGGACTATAGCCCTGCAGATGCGTTATCAGAAGGAATTGCTGTAAAAACAGGCGATAGCTCGTACGAAATCAAACCTGGATGGAGATATTCAAGCACTATCGGCCTATTCCTGCCGAGCGACACTACTGAATCTACTAAACTTTCTGCAGAACAAGTTGCCTCTCTTGAAGCAGAACTTGGTATTTCAGCACCTGCTGAAACCTCAGAAAAATCTTCGGAATTACCTACTCAGGAGCAGACCTTTGCAAAATTTGGAGAAGACCTCATAGAACAATATGACGGACAAGAAATTGAAGGACATAATTTCTCGGTTAAGAAAATTGATGATTCGCATTACAAACTGTCAGCCGACTCTAGAACTTTTGATATTAATCTTTCGAATTTCTCTCAATATCAAGCTGGTGTAGTCACTCCTACTGACTACTTGTCTTTTGATGTTGAAATTTCTGAAAACGGAACTGTTATTGAAAAAACCACGCAGGACTCAATCTCTCCAGATGAAGACACCTTTGTTAGCCACATATTTGACGTCGTACTCGCTTCTGTTGATGGGCCTATATTTGCGGCTTTGGATAGCGATGTATCGGACCAAGATGCTGTTGCGGATGTATCGGAATAAAATCCAAATTGACTTTTCCCTGATGCTTTCATATACTCGGGTAGCTTTTTTAGCGAAAAAAACCGTCGGGGTGTAGCACAGTTGGCTAGTGCGCACGGTTTGGGACCGTGAGGTCGCTGGTTCGAGTCCAGTCACCCCGACCAGAAGGAATTTTATTAGTTGGCTCTTTCGTGGCATCACTTCCTGTTTCTTTTGGGCTACATGTACGCTCGCAAGAAACGAGGATCGCTGCTGATACTCTTTCGCTAACTAACAAAATATCACCTGGTCTCCATTGGTGTTTTGCTTTGCAAAACAAGCTTTTTTACAAAACAACATTCCTCCTATCCAAGCCGAAAATTCGTTTAATCCACCTCCCTCACCAACCCCTCAGCCCTTTTTTGTGCTGTAGATACCTCGAAGCCTCTGCCCATTAGCTTCATGACTAGCTGATGGGTCATTTTTGCCTGCCATTGAGGTCCTCGTGCAGCTTTTAACATTTCGTGTTCGCCTCCGAGAATGTTCTCAATTCGTTCTGCTGTTTGTACTTTTTCGTCGTAAGCTTCTGCTCCATCGTGTTTTGTTAGTCTTCTTGCTTTCAAATCTACAACTCCCTCGGCCCATATTCGGTCTTCTTGACCTCCTTTTCCTCGGTGAAGAAGTTCGTGAACCATGATGTGAGTTACTTTTTGCATATCTACAACATCATCTGGTAATTCCCTTGTTTCTAAGCGATCTGACTCGCCCACAATGTCGTTACGCAATGTAACTTTACCTGTAGGCATGTGGCATGTCCCACCGGCTTCACCCATGCTATTTACCGTGTCGATATACATTGTTCCGTTGCCGCCTCCAGTCAAATAAAGCGCCTTTGAACGTGCTTGAGCCAATGCTCGAGCATCTTCGGTTCGCCCTTCCTGTTTTTGATCTGATATTACTTGCTCTAGGGTGCGCATTTGTATTCATTAAATTGGAGTTTATTTTAACTCCTTAATTATCTTTGCGCCACCTTTTTATTAGACCTGTCCTTCAGAACCTTGCATTCCCTTCTCCCATCTACTCATCTCTTGCTTCAGTTCATCACCTGTATATCCCAGTCTAGACAACGCATTTCTGTTCGCTGATCGCAGCGCCTCGAGTCCCTCTTCCGTATCCCATTTAGGAGGCGGGAACTCTTCACCGTCTTTGAAAGAAAAATGTTCCGCGATGTAATCTGCCAAAGCTTGTCCTCTTAGTCCGTTTTCATAAGCTTTTATCGTTGTGTCGTAAACAAGGCTTAAATCTTTTGCATTCACTTTTTCCAACCCTCTCATACCTGCCTCGTATGCACCTGCTCCAGCTGCGTATCTTACTCCTCGGAATCCTGTACTATCCCCAACATTGTCTGTCAGTGAAATAACAGCTGCTCCTTCCGAGATTCTCTTCTGGACAATTGGAACTAATTCATCTGGAAACACTCCCGTTGCATAAGTTATTAGGATTAGAATATCTTCATCCTCAGTAATGTGCTCAAAACGTCCTAGCGTTAAGCCCGGGGTTATCGTAACCACCTCTATTGGAATTCCTTCGTTGTTTTTTGGTTGTTGTGGTGCATTTTTCATCTGTTAATTATACCAAATTTAGCACCAAATCTCAAGTCTCGAGTAGAGCATTTAAGCAAACTGTAGTATCTTGTTTTTGTAAAATTTAACAAAACAAAAATGAAAAAAATGAAACTTGTTATTGCAATCGCCCTCCTTGTAGTAGGGTTAGTTGCTGGTGCATATGCCGTTTCTAGCTTCATGAGCGCATCAGATCTTTATACTGCGGCAGAGATTCAAGAACAGAAGTCTTACGTCGCTGAATATGCCGGAAATTACGGAGAGGCGGCAGATCAGATTCGATACGCCACAATGAGCATCCAGTACGCAAAAGAGTCAATTACAGAAGGAATTATCGCTGGTGGCATTGGATTTATCTTGGTTTTTGCGGGTGTGTTTTTGATCTTTAAGAATAAAAAACAATAACCATGGAAATACTAACTACATCGCTAATCATCTCGGTAGCCTGGTTCGTAGCGGGTGGCGTTTTGTATATGAACCCTTTCGTAGCGAAAATTTATGACAAGAATAAAAGCCATCCATCTATGAAAAACTGGTCTACTCAAGGTAAGTTTTTGATTGGAACCTTTTTTGTGGCTGGGTTTATTCCAATTTTGCTTACAACTATCGCTTATCAGTATATCAAGCCACTCGATTTTGTGATTCTTGCTCTGATCTTGATTGGAGTCAGAATTATTCCTCGTGCTTGTGATGCATGGATGCAGACCTCTTACCCTAATGTCATTCTTCTGATTGAGCTTATTAACGGGGCGATTTTGAGCGTATTGATTGCGTATTTTTTGACGGTTTTGTAGAATGGAGTCTAAGTTTCGTATACTTAAAATTAAAGCTCCATGGAATCACCTTCTAGCGCTCCGACATTCTCTCGAGAGGAACTTGGTATTGGATTAGAGCTTGATAAGGACGGACTTGAGCCTATTGCAAAACGATTATTTGAACAATTGTATCTTCCTGGGGAGGACGCCCCTTCTACACAACAGGCCCAATTGCTTTTGGAGGATTTAGATCTTCAAAATGACTTTGAGGCACTTGATCAAGTATTAAAACTTTCTGGAGCTCGGGGCTCTACTATTTTTAATCCACAGCATCTGGAAGCTGTTCGTTGTTTTTTGCAGGAGCTCCTTGATTATTTATTAGAAAATGAAGTTGCATTGACTCCGGCAGTACTTTTGCAGTACCAATCGCAGTTTATTCTCAAGTTGCCAACCTACTACCATCTAAAAATAGATGAGCCAGCCAGTTCACCTGACGCCTCTCCAACTTATCGCTGGACGTCATCCTGGACTGACTTTGATTTACAGGCCGCTGCACGAGAAAAATTTAACGAACTTGAAAAATTCATGGTTATCAACGTTGCTAATGATGTCCAATTAGGGTTTTCGCCTGAAGACACAGCACCTGCTTTTTATTTCGAAGCTGCACATTACATCATGTGGAAAGGGAGTAACTACGACGCCGTAATTGACCAACTAAATCTTGTCCACGATACTGATGCTCTAACAGATTTATTACGAGCTTTGAATACCCGACAGATAGTTAAGGACCAACAATGTGTCATAGCTTTTCTAGATCGAATGCTTGAGAGATATATGCATGAATCCCCTGGAAAGCCGGTTCCTTTTCGCACTAAATTGATTTTGAAAGACCTGTATGCACGATATGGATACTTTGCTATTGGCATTATCCCTCATGAAGACCCATGTTGGATTCCATCTCATAAAGGTTGGTTTCCGGGGGAACCATGGCCTGAGGATTGCAAAATAGATCCTTCTGCCATCGCACAAAGTTTTATTAGTAAGCTTCTGCAACTTCAAACACTGGATCCGGATATAGAAATTGACCTCGATATCCCCGAAAAGTTCCTGGCTCGTTGCTACGAAACTCCACCTGAGTCTACTGTGAATATCTTTTTTGAGGACCAATTGCCGCAGGGTTATCTTTCTTTCCACCCTGAACGAGTAAAGCCTACTAGATGCCGGCTAGGTAATTACCGTGAACGCAAATTTGAACTTCAAAGATTCACTCCAGACGGCACTTAATACATCACCTTGTCATCTTTCGCGTCCCATTCCTCAAAAACTTTAATCGCCTCTTCTCGATCGATTTGCTGGAATGGAATTTTTCTGTCGTTTAGCGGTTTTTCGATTTCTTGATAAATAAACTCATCGTCGAAACCTATCTTCGCCGCATTTTGACGTGTATTTGCATAAAAAACCTTGTCCGGACGAGCCCAATAGATTGCGCCGAGACACATCGGACATGGTTCGCAACTTGTATAAAGCTCGCATCCATCAAGTTGGAACGTACCGAGATTTTTGCATGCATCGCGAATTGCAACCACTTCGGCATGCGCCGTTGGGTCATCTGTTGAAGTCACCTGATTATTTCCGCGTCCGACTATCTTTCCGTCTTTCACAACGACAGCACCGAATGGGCCACCTTGGTCTGACCGCATTCCTTCCCGCGAGATTGCAATCGCTTCATCCATGAAATTATCCATACTGTTATCTGTTAGTTGTTATCTATTATCTTCCTAGTAAGGGTCATCATCTTTTCGTACTTCTCATCCGTTTCATGAGTGTATCCGAGAAGATGAAGAACGCCATGAATGAATAAGAATTTCAGCTCATAATCGATCCCTTTTTCAGCCTGTTTCTTGGCGGTGTCGATCGATATGTATATTTCACCGAGCATGTTTTCTCCTGGGAACGAGTCAGTTTCGTCAAATGCGAACGATATCACGTCAGTTGGCTTATCTTTTCCTCGGTATTCTCTGTTGATCTCATGGATTTTTGCGTCATCAACTATTATCAAGTTGATATCTCCGTCTCCATCTACTTTTGGCAGAAGGTCGGTGAATAACTTTTCATCGATTTCTTCGTTTGTCTCGTTTTGGTATGTAAGGTTTATTGCCATAATTGTTGGTAAATATCCCATTCTTCCGAAGTTGTTTCCCAGTTTGCATAAATTGATACACCTGTAAACGCGTCTACATCTGTCCTCTTATTGTTAAGTCCGTTTATCACTCCACGCAAACCTGTTTCCATATTTTCCACCGCTGGATCAAAGCTTTCTTTGTCGTCTTCATAGGTAGGAATTCCAATTAGTAGATCAACTTCATAACCTCCTAGGATTTGAGATAGGTAAATAACTTGCTGTTCAACCAACCACTCGTAATGACGAGGGTCATCAAGCCATGTGTCATAAGTCATTACAACAATTTGATCTGCGATTTTTGCAGTTTCTTCAAAATAGTCTGTCTCCCAATAACTTATTATTTCTTGATCCAAAATCACCTCTGCAACATCACTCAAAAAACTTGGTTGCCATTCGTCAGTTGCAACAGAAATCAACGCATCTTCCCCTATTTCGGTACGAGTTTCTTCTAATAAATACAAAAACGCAATGTCCTCGTGTGGAATAGGCTCAATATCGTAATGAATACCTTCAAAACCTGTCTGAGTTATCAAGCTGCTTGAAATATCGACAATGTTTTCACGAATTCCTGGATCATCAATGTCGAGCTCCGATCTTAACTGTCCCAGCCATGCAAACGGAACTAGATCAGGATTTTTTGCTTTCAGTATATCCAAGAACTCTTCTGCAAATTTATACCTACTGTAAGGCACCGTTCCATCTGAATCGAAAGGACCGGTGTGAACATAAACGTATTTGATGTCGTATTTTGCAAGTTTTAGGGCTAAATCTTCGATTACACCAACATCCTGCTCGTTTCCGACCCACGCATGCTTGATCCAAACTGCGTTCTCCTCAAGGTTAAATTCTGCCCCATCGATATTGTTGTGAGGCCCTATCAAGAAATACCACCCCATCACTAGCGTCATGATGGCGATAAATATCGTTAACTTAATTGTTCTGATTATTCTTCTTATCATCGCGAGTCATCTTAACACGGAAATATCTGATTAGTCATTTGGTAAATTGAGATACCAAAAGCTGTTGCAACATTCAGCGATTCCTTGTTTCCACGCATTGGAATATGCACGACGTGATCTGATAACTCTAATACTTTTGGATTTACTCCTTTGATTTCATGTCCAACCACCAAACATACCTTTTTTGGATAATCAACGCTGTTGTAAACCTTACTTTTGTCGTTTTTCTCGAGAGAACATATGGTGTAACCTTCCGCCTTTAGCTTCTTGATTAATCGTAGTGTATACCTGCGATACTCCCATTCAATCGTATCTTCTGCGCCGATGGCAGTCTTAGTTATTTCCCTCCTGGGAGGGGTACCTGTCATACCACAAAGATACACCTTGTTTACACCTGCTCCGTCGCATGTACGAAAGATCGCACCAACGTTATGTAGGCTTCTTATGTTGTCCAGCACCACGCATATGTCAACTGGACAGCTGTTTTTGTCGCTTTTGCTCGCCATTTGTTAGGTTACGACTATACAACCCAGAAACTACCACCCCCAAACACCTTTTTCCAGATCAATTTGACTATACATAACGACAAATCGACTTTTTCATCCATGTTTTATAATATAACTCAACGAAAAACGAAGTAGACAAGGCAATTTTTTGTCCAGACAAGACAGTAGACATGTCCGGACAGCGTGTCCACAATGACGGCTATAAGCCATTTCTCGCGCCTATACACCTGTCGACATGTCTAGACACCCTGTCTACTTTGTCTAGACACCCTGTCTACTTCCCCTTAAAATGCACTTGCTAATAAAAAAACAAAACAAAATGAGCGATACTTTCACAGTCGACCGTAATGAGGCCTCAGAGATACTTGGGGTGTCTATCAGGACCTTGGATCGTTATATACGAAAAGGGCGCCTTAGCGCGCGTAAAATCAATGGTTTTGTAAGACTCGATGAAAACGAAGTTAAGTCATTCAACACTGGATATGTTCCAAACCCAAATGCAAAGACAGTTGAGGAACTTTCGGAAGATCGCACACACCAAACAATCGAAAACCCAGTCATCGATGTCCACACCGAAGTTGGCAATGTCTTGGAAGATGACTCGGTTACCGAACCAAACGCCGGAGGGGTTTATGAAATTTTATACAAAGAAACAAGAGACGACCTAAAAGAAGCTCAACAACGACTAGAAGTCGCAAATTACAGGGTAGGACAACTAGAAGCCCAGGTTAAAAACTCCGTTCCTCTCCTTGAACACCGCGCGGCGAGCCTAGAAGCTGACCAAAAAGTGGAAAAACTCAAGGAAGTCGCGAAAAAATACATACGATCCGCGAAAGCGACCGAAAAACGCCTCGAGCTAGAAAAAGCAAATGCGAAAGTTTATGCAGTTATCTTATTTCTTCTCCTGGGCTTGCAGCCAATTTTGTGGATCTGGCTACAACGCTAGATTTTCTTCTGGATCAAGGTAATAAATATACCAAGCATTACAAACCCGAAGAATGCTTCTATTGTTGTAAGCACTTTTCCTGCGAAGGTAAGGGGAACAAAATCACCGAACCCCAAGCTCGTCAGCGTAATAATCGAGAAATATATGTAGTCAAACCAGTGCCCTCCGAGGTCAGTAACCATTTTTTGTGACTCTTCTACCGGTATATCAATCAAGAAATAGAAGAATGCCAACAGTATTCCGAACGCAACAGCCGTTACCCCCCATCTCAGGAAGCTGTCACCATACAAACATGTCACCTCCAAGAATTTATATTCAAACCAATTCCAGTACTCTTTGTTAAACAGGTGATGGTTTTTGCGAAAATCCATTTTGCGCTCGTAAGACTTCTTCCGACTCTGTGTGAACCCCTTCTTGTCGTAAACTATCTCGAGTGAGCTATAACAACGCTCCATCAAATGGTAAAAATCGTTTATTTCAATCCGAGAAAATTTTTCCGACTCTTCCTGATACTTCTCTTCTTGCTTTTTGAATTCATGATCCATTTTGGCATAAAATTCGCGACACTCCTCAGTGTCGTAAACCAGATGAGCCTTCAACAAACTAAGCAGCAAGTAGTAATAACAAAGGCCTCTTTCCGTGAAGTCTGAACGATCAAGTTCATCAAGTTTTTTCTCGAAGACACTCCTCAGTTTTGCATACTGATTGAAGTCTCCGCGTTGCTCGATGATGTTGATTGCTTCTTTGAAGTCCACTTAGGTAGTTGTTAGTAGTGGTGGTAGTTGTAGTGTGGTAGTGGGTAGTTGTGGTTGTAGTGGTAGCTTCTCACTGTCCACTGTTCACTGTTCACTAAATTACTATTGTATCCGTTAATTATACCTTATTTTGGCTTGTGCTTCAAGGCCTTACAGGTTAGTCTTTTCCAAGCTGACGAATATCATTTAAAGAATATTGATTTGATAGCTGTTCTAGACTCAGGTTTTGGCGGACTTTCTGTCCTAAAAGGGCTTCTTAAAGAGCTGCCTGAATACGATTATTTATATCTGGGAGATAGCGCCCGAGCTCCTTATGGAGGACACAGTCGAGATACGATTAAGATGTTTTCGGAAGAGGCGGTTGAATTTCTTTTTGACCAAGGAGCAGACCTTATAATCGTTGCTTGTAATACCATTTCGGCGCTTGCGCTGAGGCATTTACAGAACAAATACATTGTTGACGGCGGACTGAAAGAGAAGAAAAACATCCTTGGCGTTATTTTCCCCTGCACCGAAGAAGCCGTGAAGGTCTCTAAAAACAAACGAATTGGACTGGTTGGCACAAAAGGAACAGTTCGATCTGGCGCATATGAAAACGAGATAGAAAAATTGGCCCCTGATGCGGAAGTTATCTCCGAAGCGTGCCCACTTCTCGTACCACTTGTCGAAGAAGGATGGCATACAAAGCCAGAAACTCGAATGATTTTGAAAAAATATCTGCGACCAATCAAGAGCCACAATGTTGACACGCTGATACTCGGATGCACGCATTACCCCCTGATGATGGATCTTTTTAAGAAATATGCAGGTAAAAAAGTTAATATTATCGGCGACGGGAAAATTGTGGCAGGCAGCCTTCGCGAATACCTCAAAAGACACCCTGGGATCGAAAAATCTCTATCAAAAAACGGCGAGCGCAAGTTCATGACTACGGATGATCCTGAGAAGTTCAAGGAGATGGGAGAAAAGTTCCTTGGACATAGAATTGGATCAGCGGAGCTTGTAAGCTTATAGTTAGCAGTCAGCAATCAGCAGAGAGCAGTGATTGTGTCCCGCTAAGCGGGACGGAATTTTAGTCGCGGGAGAGGCAGCGGTCGCATTCTGCTAATCGTGCGGCGCGCTCATCGGCTACTTCTCGAGCTTCATCGAGTACGGCCTGAATTCTCCGTCTTGAGACCGACCCTATTCTGCGTGCTCCGTCAGGCCACCTGAATGGCTTTGAGACGCGTGCTCCTATTTCTTGTATTGATGGTTTTTCTTTCATTTTAAGCGTTGTTTTCTGCTTCTTGAAGCAAGATATGCCATAGTATTTCTTTGATCCTTTTGTTAACCTGCCTTGCTGTTAATGTCACTCGTTGTCCGTTAGGTACTCGAGGTGCCTTCTCGCGACGTAGTTGTGCAGTTGCACTGCTTTTTATTCTTTGATACTTAGCTAGCTCGGCTGCGCTTACAACTCCTAAACTTGTTGATACCCCTTTTGCTACGCCTTGCTCCACTTCTTCTATACTTCCCAGGTCGTCACTTCTTACTTCTAATCCTGATAATTCACATGTTGGTGCCATTTTTTGAAAAATTTATAATATAGGAGATGGATTTTATCTTATCTCGAGCATTTTTACAAATTACTCCCACTCGATCGTTCCAGGTGGCTTGTTTGTGATGTCATAGAAGACGGCTGAGATGCCTGGTAATTGTAGGATTTTTTCTGCGAGTTTTTGGACGCCTTCCCATGGTAGTTCTGTGAAGTTTGCTGTCATCGCCTCTGTCGAGCTGACCGGACGCAAGACGATTGACTCTTTGTCTTCGCTGTTGATGCTAATTGGCAGAAGAACAGTTGGGCATTGCCATACTAGACCTTCCGTGTCCACCTCGTTTATGAAATCCATTACAAGCTTGTCTGCCTCTTGGAGCACTTCGATGCGCTGTGGTGTTAGGTAGGCTGGTGTGAGTGAGATTGATTCGATCGGCCCGTTTGATGCTACTGCGAACATTACGCGGTTAACTGACTTGTATTTGTTGGTGATTTTTGGTGCTAGTCCTCGAAGGGATGTCCAGTCATGTCCACCCTCGATGACCAGTGGGTGTCTATATGTCCTTTCGTCTCCTTGGACACCTACTGACTTGATTGGAAGGATGTGAGCGGCGTAGTCGTCTAGTTCGATTTTGTCTTCTATTTGGTCAGGTGTTTCAGCGCACAAACAACGTACTGCCAGTCCTGGCCCTGGGAATGGATGGCGGTCGACCATTTCGTCTGGTAGTCCAAGTTTTTTACCGACCATCCTTACTTCGTCTTTGTAGAGTTCTTTGATTGGCTCGATTATTTTCCCTTGGCGGATCATTTCTTCGATTTCTGGGACTCGGTTGTGGTGGGTTTTGATCTTGTCGGCGTTCTTGGTTCCTCCTGATTCGATTGTGTCCGGATAAATTGTCCCTTGGCCGAGTAGCCATTCGTCCGGGTTGAGGTTTAGTTCTTTTGCGACTCGCCGTTGGATTTCCAGGAATTTGTCTCCGATTATTTTGCGTTTGGTTTCTGGGTCATAAATGCCTTCTAGGGCATTGAAATACTCTTCTGCTGCGTATTCGACGTGTAGATCGTTTACTCCCGCTGTAGACAAGAATCGCTTTATTTCTTCTGTTTCGTCTTTACGCATGAAGCCTGTATCGACGTACATCGCGTAGATGCGGTCTGCGCCGATAGCTTTTGCGAGTAGGACGTATGCAACTGATGAATCGACTCCGCCTGAAACGAGCATGAACACTTTGCGGTCACCTACTTTTTCCGTGATTGAGGTTATTTCCAATTCGATGAATTTGTCGATGCTCCAGTCGCGTTTTGCCTGCGTAATATTTATGAATTCATCTAGGATTTCCA
>CAZRWH010000023.1:20295-22618 GCA_964603905.1 uncultured Candidatus Peribacteria bacterium
ATGCTCCAGTCGCGTTTTGCCTGCGTAATATTTATGAATTCATCTAGGATTTCCATGCCACATTCTGAGTGCGTAACTTCGGGGTGAAATTGTAGTGTGAATATTTTTCGGTCGCGATTTATTGTTGCTGAAAATTGATCATCTTCGGTCTCGCCAAGAGCCTCAAAACCTTCGGGCAATTTGCCGACTGAGTCAAAATGGCTGGCGTAAACTTGGTACGATTTTGGCTCAAGTTTTGCCAAAACTCCGCCGCTTTTTTTGACTGTAAACTTCGTAAGTCCGTATTCACCGACGGTGCCTTTTTGGACTTCTCCACCAAGCATTTTCATTGTGAGTTGATGGCCATAACAAATTCCCAAAATCGGTACGCCGAGGTCGTAGATCGCAGCGTCAATTGTTGGCGAATCGGGCGCGTTGACGGACGCCGGTCCGCCGGAAATTATGATGCCTTTGTAGGCGCTCAATTCGGCTGCTGAAATGTCGTTGTCGACAATTTCTGAGTAGACGCCCAGGCGGCGAATTCTGTTTGCGATTAAGTGAGCAAATTGACTTCCAAAATCGATAATTGCTATTTTTGAGTGGACAGTGGACAGTGAACAGTGAACAGATTTTTCGTTTGCTGTCATGTATGTTAATTAGAGATTTCTTTGTACGACTGTGAGGGTCCGTGGATTGGGGTCTAGGTAGTTGCCTGACTTGTCGCGAATGTTGCGAACTGTGATGTCATAGAACTCTTCGTCTTGTCCGGTCATCCCACGCGTGTCTAGCCAGACATGGCGCTCGTTACAGGTTATAGTGTCCACTGTGACTACGTCTGTCCGGTCAGGATTTGTGACATCTAAGTCAGTGATTGAGTAGTTGAAATGGTCCGAAGTTGTAGTGCACTCTAGCGGCTCGTTGAAGCCTATCCAAATTTTATTTAGCTCCACAATTTCGTGTGAATGGACGCGCGGTGCGGTCTCGTCTGGATGGATTTTTAGGCCTAATTTGACGTCCTGAATTAAGTCGATTGATGCGTATGCGTGCTCTTCATGTGTCTCAAAAATCTCACTTTCTAACGTCGATCCTTGTGGCGCATGAACGATGATTTCGTAATGATCTTTTGACGTTCCAGGCTGCTTAATTAGGTCCAAAATATACACTCCGTCGTCCACAATTTCGAGCGGCAATTCGTACTCAAATTCGACCGTTTGCGACTCGGATTTTTCTAAATAAACTATCTCCCCGAACGCAACATAATTGTCATATTCTTCGTCATATGCGGTCGTAATTTGGCGTGCGTCTTCGTGCACAAATGCGCGGACATAGCCTTTGTAATCTCCGCTCAATGGTATGTTGTCTCCGCCGTAATGGTCGAGCGTAATTTGTACGTTTGCGTTGATCGATTCGTCTTCGATCGTAAGCTCGTATTTGACGTTGCGAGCTATGTATCGATCGTTTTTCATACCGCCAAGATTGGCCTCGTTCACGGCCAAAATATCATCATATGTTTCCGGCATTGTGGCGCTCCATCCAAGTTCTTTTACTTTGTTTTCTAGTCGTTTTGAATTGAACCAAAGCACCATGTGTTTCTCATCAAAATTCTGCGCAACTAAGTGCGAGAATGAATTTATTTGGAAAGGATGAAGTACGATTTTTTTGATCAAATCCTTAACCACGTCCTTCATAATATTTTTGCGAGTCGAAAGATCTTCTAGGCTGTGACGGTTAATATCCGATACCTCCGCAGAAAGTGTCTCAAAAAGGTTGTTTGAGGTAAGTTCGTATTCGTCCGCAGTGAGCGGTTCGTATTTTTCAACAAAACTCTCCAATGCTGCAAAATCTACCGTCACAATACCGTCAACATCTGTGTCTGGGTTGGTTTTTTGATAAAAATCAATAATCTCCTCTGCGCTATCCTCAAAATCGACGTAATAGTTCGTATCGCGGAAGGTATAACCACCGTAATCTGGCCCACCAAGAAGAGCCTCCATTGGGTAATGAGGTGGATCCGTCCACTCATGCTCGTCGATTTCGCCGTAAACATCGTAGAACTCGAGCCCTGTCGGGATACCGTGCTTGAAAGTCAGCTCTCCATACGCCGATATGAAACCGCCTGTTGGCCTCAGTTCATAGTTGTTTTGAAACAGAACAAGGTAAGTTCGATCCGTAAAAACTGTTCCTGTAAGTTTGAGATAGTTCGGGATGAACGTCCTGAGTGGCCCCAGTAGATACGACGCTAACAGGAGCACAGCGACTATAATCGCGACTATACTCACGATTATTTTGTTGGTTTGGCTTTTTTTGCGTCGGCGAAATGTTCTCATGTGGCCTTATTGTAGCG
>CAZRWH010000024.1:0-8747 GCA_964603905.1 uncultured Candidatus Peribacteria bacterium
TAAACAAACTAAACATGGGCGCATTCGGACAAATGAAAGATATGTACAAGCTTCAAAAACAAGCAAAACAGATCAAAAAGAAGCTCGCGAAAACACATATCGAAGCAAATGTTGACGGAGTAATCGTAACAATCAACGGAGAACAACAGGTTATGGAAGTCAAACTGCCTGTAGAATTTGAGAAAAAAAACAAGATAGAAAAACAACTTGTCGAGGCTTTTAACAAATCGATTAAGAAATCTCAATCTATCGCAGCAGACGAAATGAAGGAAGTAATGGACCAAATGGGACTAAGTATGCCAGCAGGAAACAACTAAGATGAAAAAACTATTACTATTCATAGCTTTCATAGTCATTGGACTGTCTGTCATCAACTCAAAAGCCGTAAATTCGGTCAACTTTGCAGTAGACCCAGCAAACGACAGCCAAGTGATATTTGAGATTGAACAAGGAGAAAACGCTTCAATAATCAGTGCACGACTAGAAGATGAGGGCCTCATCAAAAGCGATCGAGGATTCCTGAAATACTTAAAAAACGAGGAACTAACAACCGAAATAGTCACCGGTCGATTTATCATGACCAAATCGATGACAGGGATAGAAATAGCGGACACAATCACAACAGCCTCATCAGGAAACATTGTCTTCACAATCCCAGAAGGATGGCTCATTCGAGACATCGATGAAGCACTATTTGATCTTGGCTTAACATACGAAGGAGAATTCCGCCAATGCGCAGAGATGTGTGACTTCTCAGACTACTGGTTTTGGAACGAATATACAGAAGGATTCCTCTTCCCTGACACATTTTTCCTATCACACGATACATTCGACACAGAGACCTTCATAAGACGGCTTCTGGACAACTTCGAATCAAAAGTACTAACACCTGCAAATATATCAGCAATCGATGCTAGCGGTAGAACCCTAGAAGAGATCGTAATCGTAGCTTCAATAATCGAAAAAGAGGTCCGAATCGACAAAGATCGAGCAATGGTTTCAGATATAATCTGGCGAAGACTGGACGCAGGATGGATGCTAGGAATGTGTTCAACAATCAACTACATAACAGGAGAAACAGAGATCACATACGAAGACATCCAAATCGACAACGCATACAACACACGCATCTACGCAGGACTACCTCCAACACCAATTTCTAATCCGGGCCTAGCATCAATAGAAGCTGCAATATATCCGGAAACAAACCCATACTGGTTCTTTCTAAACGCAACAGACACGGGAGAAACGATTTATTCAATCACAAACGAAGAACACGAAATCAACAAATACAACTACCTATGACACAAGTAGACAAAACTCACTACACAAACAATTACGATAGCATATCCAGGTGGATTTCTTATTATTACCAAATCAACCTAACTCAAAAACTCAGACCTCAAAAAGCGCTAGAAATCGGCATAGGCAACCGAACAGTAACCAATTATTTACAACAAAACGGAACACGAATCGAAACCTGCGACTTCGACAAAACATTAAACCCAGACCACGTCGCAGACATTCGAGATTTGCCATTCGAAGACAATTCTTACGACCTGATAATGGCATGCCAAATACTAGAACATTTACCATGGGAAGACGTTGATAAAGCCCTAAGCGAACTTAGTCGAGTTACAAGCAAAAACGTAATCATTTCGATCCCCTATTCTGCAGTAAACTTCGAGGCCGCTCTCAAATTCCCTTTCGTCGACAAATTGATCAAAAAACCTTTCCTAAACCTGTTCTTCCGAATCCCGCATTTCTTCATGGGAATCAAATTCAATGGCGAACACTACTGGGAAATGGGCAGAAAAGGATATTCAGCACGCAAGATACGTAAAGCTTTAAAACAACATTTCAAAATCAAGAAAGAAGTTAGACCTGTTCTAAATCCTTATCATTATTTCTTCGTACTAGAAAAACTTTAATAAATCATATGAAAAAAACTATTTCACTACTTGCTCTAACAGCAGTAATCACACTAGCAGGATGCTCCTCAATCGAACAACCAGATACAATTGAAGAAGGTGCAGATAACACGTTGGCAATATACGAAATTGCAAACACAAGCAAATGTACAGAAGAAGGAGAATTAACAGGAGACTTCTTCTACAATGAGACAACAAAAACATGGTGGTTTGACCTAGACATCGACAAACCAGGATGCTCACCAGCTTGCGTAGTCAGCGAAGAGAACTGGGTACCAGAAATCAACTGGAGATGTACTGGGTTGGTTGAATAGGATCACCAATCTATCCCTGCTCATCAAACATATCAAACTTACCAACACGTTGGTAAGGAGATGCAACTGAAGCATCTGCAAAAAACCTGAGCGCAGCACCAATATCCTGAGTTCTTTTTCCAACTTCACAAGCACCAGCAATAGCTCCATCAAATTTATCCTGATCATTTTGAGCAGGACATTCTTCATCAAGAGCATCTTCAACCATAAGTTCAAATCCATTGAAAAAGTAATTCCCAATGATCGCCAAAAGAATCATCTCAAGATTCTCAATACCTTCACAATCAACAGCCATTCTAAGCTCAGGCAAAATTTGATTACGCAAAGCCTCAACATCTTCAATTTTGTCCATATCCTCTATATCCGCTGGATCAATCTGCCCAATTCTTTCTCTCAAAAATGCCTCTATCTCTTCCATTCTCTCTTCACTAACACCTTGAGAAACAAGCTGAGCACGCGG
Organism: uncultured Candidatus Peribacteria bacterium; assembly: GCA_964603905.1. GTDB lineage: Bacteria > Patescibacteriota > Gracilibacteria > UBA1369 > UBA12470 > CAZRWH01. Next base: position 2,706 of record CAZRWH010000024.1, read on the forward strand.
ACGCATAATTTGAGCCAAAAGCCTTCGACCAAACATATGTGGAGACGGAAGTCCAAACGCCTCTCTAGCAGAATTACCCATAATAACAGTTGTTAAATTTAAAAAGGAATAAAAAATACACTCCCAGAGCCGAATTAGCAATACAAAAACATACCACTGTCCACTGTTCACTAATCACTAGTCACTAGTCACTACCCACTCCACAGTCACATAAACACTTTCGCTTCTGTTACCTTCCACATCAACAGCGTAAATTTCGTAAACGTTCTCCCCTTCGGAAATATTTCCATAAGATTCATCAGCCGTATAAAACCACTCATTAGATCCAGACTCAAAAAGCGACAATTTATAGCCATTAACATAAATCGAATCTGCACACTCGACAGCACCAAAAATCCGAGCCGGAAGTTCATTCACAGAAACCGTTTCACCCGTATAATCCTCACCTGCAACAGTTGTCACTTCTACAGGTGTAACCGCTCCACAAGCAAGTGGAGTCACCTCTTCTGCACTCTGCTCACTGTCCTCTGATTCTTCTCCACTGTCCACTGTCGACTGTTCACTATCCTCTTCCTCGACTACCACTTCTACCACAACTACCATGCTATCCGCCTCTTCCCCATCAGAATCATACGCAACAACCAAGAATTGGTTTTCACCAACAAAAAGGTTTCCATAATCAATAGCTGCTCCGTAACTCCAAGTAGTATCACCTGCAACGAATTTCTTAAGTTGATAAGGAGTTGCATCGCCTTCCGGAGAATAACTTGTCACAACAATCTTAGAAGCATACCCATCAACCGTACCCGTAACATATATCTCACTACCTTCAAGAGTATAAGGATTAGTTACTGGCGAACTTAAAGTCAAAACAGGATCATCATAGACAGCCTCCTCTACAGGTTCATCTGTAGATTCTTCCTCTTCTACATCCTCGACAACCTCTTCTTCTTCAACTTCCTCATTTTCACTGTTCACTGTTAACTGTTCACTGTCCACTAATTCAAACTGATACCCCATATTCCAAGCATAAAAACTACCTTCTTTCCATTCGTCAGAAAGCGCCTGCAAAAAGTTCATATTTCTACGAGAAAGCAACTCTTCAACATCAGCACTATCCATATAAATCTGCTGCCCTACACCAAGATCAAATTCATCAATAACAATGTCTTTACCCTTCTCGCGATCCATCAACTCAACTTCCACTCCTCCTTCAATAACACGAACCGCTTGATCACTTCGATTCAAAACAGAATAAACAGATGTACTTGAATTAACCCTAACATTATCAATATTAACAAATAAGTTAACCGTCCCTTTTGGCGAAACGACCTGATCGATCCAGATTTCTCCTTTCTCAACATCCAAAACAATCAGATCCTCATCTCCATGATTCTCAAGAGTATCTACTGTCACTTCTGTATTCTCAGAAAACCTAATTTCAGTTCCGTTATAAAGAACCATAACTCCCTTACTCGCAATTTTTGTAGAAATAGTATCGCCCTCAAGAACAACACCTCCGTTATAAGCTTTTTCAAAATCATCTGACCCCCATTCCATAAGCTCCGCACTTCCCTGCTCAATATAGAAATTTGTTTTGTTTCTCATTTCAGCCTCTTTTTGCTCAAAAAAGCTGAAAACAAGCTGCATAAAAAGCACAATAATCAATCCAACCGATATCATGACGATAAACGGCCACAAAAACTCCTTCCTAGTCCCTCTTCGACGCCTTCGCATAGGACAAAAATTAGATGATCACGCCTTATTTATAGCACAAAGAAGAAAGCTTGCAAAGAGATGGGAACACATTACAACTTGCAAATTTAAACTTTAGTTTTTCGACTAACCTCTTCAATCTCAAACTCATCACCCGGATCATGAAGCCCCAAACGATACTCATTTACAAATTCGGGGATTTTCACAATACCACGATCAATATGCTTCTTATTATAATAACGAGTCCTTCCGATAAGCTCGAATATTTCCTGACCTGATTCAACAGCAATAGTCTCACCTCCGTGATTAAGATTTTGAAGATCTCTCAAAATCAACATAACAAGAATCATAGCAGTCGAAAAAACCACAGCCGTACATTGAGAATAAATATCAGGAGTACGAAGCACAAAAACACAGTAAATAATAATCATTGAGAGACTCAGAAGCACCATCCACTGCCCTGTAGTCAGTTTTTCTTTTGCAAGAACAGAACTCTTATTCCTTTTCTCCTCAATCTGTGAAAGCAGTGACAACATATCATCGAAAAGATCGTTCTTCTTTAAATTCGATTTAAGATCAACTTTCTTAAGCTCATCATAAACAGACCTGAAAGAAGACATGTTATGCTTGTAATAATTACCCACATCATAATCAAACGCTACGATATAATATTTATCAATAATGTCTTCGAGTTTTTTGACAAATTTATCACCATAAAAACTTGCTACATTATAAAGAGAAGCCCAAATTGCATCCTCCGACGAAACGGTTTCACGTATTTGATCATACCTAGAGTTCAGCCGAGACAAGAAGAATCCAGCCAAAATCGCAAATAAAAACGTACTTACCGTCAAAATAAGCTCAACCCCTTCAGCATTTTCACTAGTTGGAATAACATAAGTTGCAACCGAGAAGATTACAATTGCAATCAAGCTTCCCTTCACTGCATCGATATAACGCGAAAACATGGTTTTTTATTGGTTTTAATCCGTTTATTATACCATGATTTTAGCCGAGAGTCGATAGCCGAGACATATGGCAGTATTTTTCGCTACAAATAAAAGTCTCACCAATAGACAAAACTCCATCGCTACTGACTCATTCCTACTGACTACTGACTATTAAAGCCCCATCTCCACCTTAAGGGAGTTAACATCTCGAAGTAGCGCTTCATCTTTGCGAAGAGATTTAACAATCTTCGAAACGCCATGCATAACAGTAGTATGATTACGACCAGAGAAGAACTTCCCTATCTCTTCATAAGAATGTCTAAGCTCTTGCCTAATCAAATACATAGCAATCTGACGCGGACGCATAATCCCTTTATGCCGATCAGAACCTAGAAGCTGCTCACGAGAAAGCTTGAAATAACCTGATACAATCTCCAAAACATCTTCCGGACTTCGAGCTACAGTCCTGTCATCACCTTTTTCATCATAACCAGCAAGTGCATCGTATTTATTTAGCTTCTGAACGATCCGAGCAACACTTCTTATAGTTGGAGTCGAATTCTCAAGTTGCGACTGTGCAATAGCCTGCAAAAGCACCCCTTCAAGTTCACGCACACTACTTCGGACATTCTGAGCAATAAACTCAAGAACCTCAGAAGCAATAAGCGCTTGATGCTCACGACATTTCGCATGCAAAATCGCCAGCCTCGTCTCAAAATCAGGGAATTGAACATCAACGATCATTCCCATCTCAAAACGAGATGTAAGCCGTTGCTCAAGCCCTTTAAGTTCTTTCGGCGGTTTATCAGAACTGATAATCACCTGTTTTCCATTATCATAAAGCTCATTAAAAGTATGGAAAAACTCAACCTGAGTCATTTCCTTATTCGCCAAGAATTGAATATCATCAATAATCAAACAGTCAACTTTTCGATAACGATCTTTGAAAGATTTCGCACTGCGCTTCCCAATCGCCTCAATAATCTCATTTGTAAACCTCTCGGAAGTCACATAAACAACAACCTTGTTCGGATCATTACGAAGAATCTCATTTCCAGTAGCCTGCAAAAGATGAGTCTTCCCAAGTCCAACCCCTCCATAAACAAAAAGTGGATTGTAGGCACCTCCAGGGTTAGCAGCAACCGCAGCCGAAGCAGCATGTGCCAATCTATTATCTTGCCCAACGATAAAACTATCCAAAGTATATTTAGGATTCAAACATTTACTCAAAACCCCTTCAGCAAGACGAACCTCCTGCTTTCCACGAACCTTACGAGGAGCCTTATCAACCAACTTCTTAACATCAACGCCCCTAGTGTCATCCGCAAGTCCAAGACTAGGATGAACTTCAAAAGAAATATCAGAAATACTGTCATCAACAGACTTAACCGCATCTATCAGGTTCCCATTCAATTTGTTTTCAAGCCAATCACGAGCATAAACATTCGGAACTCCAACAATCATCTTCCCATCCTTAAGATCAACTATAGCAGTATCCTGAAACCAGGTCACAAAATGTGCTTTTTTAACCTTTGATTTCAGCTCCTTAAGAACTGAAGTCCACAAATCTTTGTGAGAAACCTCTGCCATCAATAAAACAAAATAGATAGGGTTTTCCATTCTACCGATGCTGCACCAAAAAAAAAGTTGATCTTTTCCAGCAATGTTTTGTGTTTAGAAAAAATGACAACTATTTAACAAAAATTTAACATGCAGCGCTCGCAGAGCGCAAAATACAAAAACCGTTTCGCGTTAGCGAAACACCGCCCCCTTCTCCTTAGAATTATTTAACATTTATTTAATATCAGTATGTTATCTATAATCTATCGTCTAATATCTATCTCCTCCTATTTACAATCTTGCCAAAAAAGTGTACACTTTAGTTGTAACTTTTCAAAAATGACTACAAAAATCATCGGAATCAAACAGTTCCGTCAAAACATCACGACCCTCTGGAAAGATGCTCGCAAAAACAATATTCGATACATTGTTTTGCACCATTCAAAGCCAATTTTCGAGGTAACACCAATTGATGAAGACGAACTAATACTTGAAAAATTCGCAGATGACATCGCAGAGGCACGTGCCCAAGCACGCCGTGGCGAGGTTTATACCGAGGAGGAAATTCGTAAAGAACTCGGCATATGACCCATTACAAACCCGTTTACACTAAAAAGGCTCGCAAAGAGCTGCATCTTTTGGGACCATTCCTCACAGACAGAATAATGAGAAAAGTTAGATTCTACTGCGAGCAAGAAACCCCACTCAAATTTGCAAAAAAACTAACCGCACGAAACACATACAGATTCCGCGTCGGCAACTACCGAGTAATCTTTGAACTCGACGAAAAGGGAACAATAACAATATTGCTTGTTTTAACCGTAAAACACAGAAAAGAGGCGTATCATTAACCCCCAACAACCAACCCAACAATATCCTTGTAAGTCACCGCCACCAACAACAGCATCAACAGAATAAATCCTAAACCATGAAGAGACGACTCAAGCCTTTCATTTGGTTTTTTGCCTGTCACAGCCTCAAACATCAAAAACACCAATCGCCCCCCATCAAGAGCAGGAAAAGGCAAGATATTGAAAACCCCCAAACTCAAACTCAAAAGCGCAATAAAACGAATAACTGCCGCAAACCCCTCTTGCACAAATACATGGGTCATTTGAGCAATTCCAACAGGACCAGCAACACCATCACTAACCTGCCCACTACTAATTAAGTCAGTAGCAAGACCTTTAACCATTCCTACAGTCAAAACAGCAAGCCTAGAAAGCTCTTTTACAGACTCAACAGGCGCCTCAAGAAGACCGTACTTTACAGGTTCAATATCTGTCACCGTTACAACAACACTAGTATCATAAATATCCAAACCAAATCCATCCGAATAATCAATGTTATCAACATAAATACCAACAAGGCCATCCTCACCTTTCGGAATATCAAAACTCACCGTACGACCGTCCCTTTTAACAATATATTCAAGAACATCACTCTCAGAACTAGTCGTAATACCATAAACATCTTCAGCCACATGGACTGACACGCCCTGCAAACCAATTATCAAATCACCTTGCTGAAGCCCAGCCTCATCAGCAGGAAGCCCTGGAAAAACATAACTAACAACAGCACGATTCTCCTTATCAAGCGTATCCAAGCTGACCTGCAAATGCTCGACATTACCATTCCTCAATACTTCAAACTCAGCCGCATCATAAAGCGTCCAATCATCTACATCAGAAACAGCAAAAACTTCCTCATCATCAATCCGAAGCAGAACATCACCTGATTGAAAACCAAAATCAGCAGCAGTAGATCCATTCTCAACTTCAAAAACCCCTACCCTAGGCAGAACTGTAACCATTCC
>CAZRWH010000024.1:8847-11024 GCA_964603905.1 uncultured Candidatus Peribacteria bacterium
CCAAACGGTATCCAGTTAATCGAATAAATAGTTTCACCTTTTTTCTTCCCCCAAATCCTAGGAGGAATACCAAAGCCAAACTCATCAACACGAATACCCGCCTTCTTGGCAGCCATGAAGTGACCCAGCTCGTGAACAAAAATCAGGAGAGAGAAGATTACGATAAACGCAACAATCGAAAAAATTATATTCATTTTTATTTATTAATTTACACCAAACAAAATACACCATTTATCGTAAAGTGATAAGCCTAGCCCAAGTAATCCAAGCACTTCAAAAGAGCTCTCCTTCCATCTGCAATGACACGAAACGACAAAGTAGCAGTACCTCCTTCCTCAAAAACACGATCTGCAACCCTATTCATATAAGCCTCAGGAATTTCTATACTGCCTTTAGGTACAACTATCGTAACACCTGGTTTGGACAACATTGAAGCCGGCAAATGAACACTTTGACTACGAGTAAAAGACGTCCATCCTCTGCTATCAGCAACTTGAACAAGCCTTCTACGAAACATCAACTGGTTATATAGCCAGAAGAACTCTGCTGCCTTAGTAGTATCCAAAAAACCCGGCTCATAATTCACAAGTTCAGGCTGGTAATCATGTAGCCAAGTCATATGGCAAACAAAATCATCAGTAGGGGTACATCCTCTGACAAATGTAGCTTCAACTTCACCTCTTTGAGGATCCCTAGTAATTTCAAAAGTCGGAGGTGAAAAATCACGCCCTCGATGATACTGCAAAAAATTATCCTCATCTTGAGCAGTTTGAATCTCAAGAACAGGACAATGCCTAGGATCAAATTTAGGAAACGTCCTCACATCCTCATAAAACCCAATCAACCTTTCATGATCCAAAACCGAGCCAGGTTTGCAAGTTCCATACCCCTCATTAACAACAATTTGCCCATTTTCAACACAAACATAACTCTCCCCTGCTCCAAAACCAGCAGTATCAACCGTAAAAATATGATGCCTGTCTTCAATACAGCTATCAGCGATCACAGTCCTGTTCAATCCTCCAAGTAGCTCCCAATAACTATAAGTAATACTTTCTCGAAAATCGGCTTCATCAATGCCCAAAAATCGACAATACTGGCGAATCCTAGACTTATCAAGATCACGAAGACCGTTCTCAAACTCCTGATCTGAAGCACCATCCAAACGTTGCTTCAAAACCTTAAAGAATTTCGCTCGCACTCCTCTCGCCCCCTCTTTGACTCTGCCAATATCTTCAGGAGTAATCTTAGGACTTGTCAAAAGACCTGAAATCCCGCCATACTGACTCGGGTCACAAGCTCTTATAATAAACGGCTTGCCACTTGAAAGAGCATCATCAAAACCTTCGAACTCTTCGGGAACAGGCTTTCCTTCATCTCTAACATAACGAGAAACAGCAACTTTAGAGTCGTCAGGTAAATTTTTCAGAAACCAATCTTTTTCCAAAACAAAAATATTAAACAAATGAGGGAGTAATTAAAACACATCCCTCATTCGCAATCAATAGAGCCCCTAATTTAAACCGTCATCACCGCCTCGCTCTTAGCCTTCTCAGCTTCATCAATTTTCTTGTTGTATTCATCAACAACCTCTTGAAGCTTTTTCTCTGCACCGTACTTATCGTCTTCAGTGATTTCACTGTTTGATTCAAGCTCTTTGAAACGAGTGTGAGCAGTTTGACGACCATTTCGGATAGAGATTTTAGCCTCTTCAGAAAGCTTTTTCACAACCTTAACAAGATCACGACGTCGCTCCTCAGTCAAAGGTGGAATATTTAGCATTACAGCGTTACCATTATTCACAGGGTTAAGCCCAAGATCAGATTCTCGAACAGCTTTTTCAATTGGTGCAATGTTACTTTTGTCCCATGGTTGAATCTGCAAAGTTCTTGGATCTGGACAAGAAATAGTAGCGACAGCTTTCATAGGCTGAGCCATACCATAAACATCAACAGTAAGTGTTTCTACCATTGCAGGATTCGCACGTCCAACTTGAAGTTTCCCATATTCAGAGTTCAGATGAGAAAGAGCTTTCTCGAACTCCTGTCTTGCTTGATCGATGTATTGATTTGTTGGCATTTTTTTGTAATTAAAGTTTTAAATTTTTAGCTAATCAAAGTCCCGACATCCTCACCCGAAACAGCGTTCTCAAGATTCTGCTCTTTCCAGTAGTCCAG
>CAZRWH010000024.1:11124-14608 GCA_964603905.1 uncultured Candidatus Peribacteria bacterium
ACACGTCCTTTGCGAAGGTGTCCTTGAGCAAATTTTGAATCAAATTTCTCAACAACATCGTAAGCAACTCCACTCATGATACGAGGAGTTACATCAATATTCTTGAGTGCGTTATAGACAACAATCCCGTTCATAACTGTTGCCAGCATACCGATCGTGTCAGAATCTTGTCTTTGGATAGATTGTTTAGCGTTATCTCGATACCGCCAGAAATTACCTCCTCCGACAACAAGTGCGATCTCGCAACCGAGATCATTTAGGTCCTTGATTCGGTTTGCCAAAGCAGCAACCGCATCAAAATCGATGCCATCCCCAGAGCTATCAGCGAGAACTTCGCCCGAAACCTTGAGCATGACACGTTTGTATTTGAGTTCCATAAAGGTTGGTTAGATCAAAAGGAAGGTTATCAGAAACCTCCAAATTCAGCAAGACGATCACGAATCTCCAGTCTATACATTTTCATAACGCCAGGAAACAACTTACTAAGCTTATCTCTAACCATATTCAAAGACTCTTCAGGATCAGCAGTCTCATACATAGGCAACAACATATCAACCTGTTCAAATTCTTCAAGCCTGCGCTCAAAAAAACGCAAAACAGCAGCCATAACCTCTTCATCGTGTACTAAGCTATCAGCATTACCAAAACCAATAAAATGATCCAACCTCTCATAACTATCACCTTCAAGCAACTCCAAAAAAGCTGCCCTGGGATCACTCCAACTCACAATTCCCTCCTCTGAAACAGTAAGGTTCCTCATAATAATAAAAAATCAAAAATAGGAAACGATAATAACATTAATCCTACTCATTTAAAACCTCAGCCTCACCCACTTGAGAACGAACCCTCTCCACATAAGGATTAACGCCTTTTATCGCATGCTCACCACCAATAACAATATCTCCAGCCCTCATATAAAGCGTAACAACTCTCGCAGCAAAACCGATCAAATTCTCAATCGAACTCGCCGCCTTCTCTCTCAGATTTTCTAAACTCATTATTTAGTAAGTAGGAAATATGTAATAGCAACTCCAATCACAATTCCAAAGATGAAAACAACAGGTAACTTCCTCTCAGTTTGACCATCGTGCGCATTTGCAAGATCAGTAAGCAAATTCGTGCTAATGATGATTTCTTGATCAGCATTCTTCTCAACAACATCAAGAAAACTGTGATTCGCAACCAATTTCACGAACCTACCAAAAGTAATTTTGACCCGACTAGCAGGCTCCGCCTCGGTAACAGCACCTCTCTCAAAATCTTCAATCTCCTTAAGTTCATCCTCCATATCCAAACCATCATCCGCTATATCAGATTCCTTTTCCATTTCCTCTTCAGGAATAATTATATCGTCCATTTTTATTTTTTATTTAAGGTATTTCGCTCCGCGAAATAATTGTTTTTTGGGGCTGTGCACCTAAGGTGCGCCCTAGTAGCTGATTTGATTATAAAGCGTAGAGAGTAGACTGTAAACTATAGAACCGTTTTCGCACAGCGAAAACACCATGACTACAACTACCACTACTACTACCAACTACAAACCACTCACCATCTGCTGTTTCAATCTCACCTTCTCCTTGTCACTCTCCTTGGAATAATGACGCTCAACAGCAGTCGCAAGCTGATCAGCAACAGACGCAACCAACTTTCTTTCCCCATCTGTAAACTCCCCTTCTACATTGCGCAGAACAACCATCCCAAGATACTTCCCTTGATAATTCCGAATCGGAACCCAAAGAAGTTCTTTTTCTTCCTCGATAAAACGCCGAGACAAATCAGTAGAAAATTCCGCAGCTCTGTCATCAGCTAAATCGTTCATGATCTGTACAAACTCAGCTCGACTCTCATCAGAGACAGCCAAAACATCCTCTTTCTCAGTTGCAACATTATGAAGCAAAATCGCTCCCTCTTCAGCTTGAGAAACCTCCATAAATTTCTTAATCACATCATGAGCAACCATACCTAAATCATCCGGTGCACCACTCAAAATTCGAGTCATGTCATACAAAGTCACAAGCTCACTGTTCACATACGCAAGCCTTTCATTCACAACCTCAATAACTTTGAGAAGGAAATTTGCAGCATCTTTCGGATTATCAGCAAGCATCCCCTGAAAATTCTCAGCCGAAAGCACCTGAAGCTTTACCTCAGAAAGAGCAATCGCCGACGCTCCACGAACCTCATCGCTCAAGAGCGCCCTCTCACCAAAAACATCACCTTGTTCCAAGACAGCAAGGACCTTCATTCCTCCACCATGAATTTGCTTAACAATTTTAACCCTACCCTCCTGAATAAAATAAAACTCCTGACTATCATCCCCATCCTTAAAAATCACATCTCCATCTTGGAAAATAGCTTCTTCAAGCATCTTTTCCGAGTCACCCAATATTTTTCGTAGATCCTTCATTTTTTAGTTTTAAAATTTCTGCTATCTAACATAAGATTTAAACTGATCCAAATCCTGTGCCTTAGCAGCCGCAGCCTCAACATCAACAATTCCAGCTTTAGCAAGCGCCGCCAAAGAAGCATCAAGAGTATGCATACCTTCGTCGCGACCTATTTGAATCATAGAATAAATTTGATGAGTCTCCCCCTCCTTAACACAGTTCCTCACGGCATCATTCATAATCATCATCTCGGCAGCAGCAACACGCCCACCACCTTCTTTTTTTGGAACCAAAACCTGAGACATCACACCCAAAAGCGATGTAGAAAGCTGAGTTCTAATCTGCTCCTGTTGATAAGCAGGAAAAACATCAATCATACGATCAACAGATTGAGCAGCATCCTGTGTATGCAACGTCGCAAGCACCAAATGACCAGTTTCCGCCAACGTAATCGCCGCAGCAATCGTTTCCAAATCACGCATCTCTCCAATCATAATCACATCTGGATCCTGACGCAGACAAGCCTTAATCGCCGCAGGAAAACTTTCCGCATGCGCCCCAATTTCTCTTTGTGTAATAAGGGATCTCTTAGAACTGTGAACATACTCAATAGGATCTTCAATCGTGATAATATGACACCTTTTATTTGTATTAATCAAATCCACCAAAGCGGCCAAAGTTGTCGACTTACCGCTACCTGTCGGACCAGTAACAAGAACCAGTCCACGAGGCCTCAATGCTAAATCCTTAAGAGCACCAGGAAGCCCCAACGTATCAATTTCAGGAACCTCGGACGGAATCAAACGAAAAGCTATCGCAGGCCCATCTTTCTCCTGATAAACATTCACACGAAACCGCCCAACCCCCTCAAGAGTATAAGCACAATCGACCTGTTGATTCTCTTTGAATTCTTTATATTTGCTATCACTCGTGATCTGCCTAGCAATCTCCTCAATATTTTCCTCAGTCAAAACCGCCCCATCAGAAGCCAAAAGATCTCCATCAGGCATTCTCAAAACAGGAGCTTGCCCCACCTTCAAATGAACGTCAGGAGCACCGTGTTTAACTACGAGTTGGAGTATTGGTTGTAAGATAGT
>CAZRWH010000024.1:14708-22488 GCA_964603905.1 uncultured Candidatus Peribacteria bacterium
GAACGTCAGGAGCACCGTGTTTAACTACGAGTTGGAGTATTGGTTGTAAGATAGTCAGTAGGATTTAAGATCTAGTCAGTAGCAATAGATATCAATAGTCATACTTAATACATAATACTTGATACCTAATACTGATTTTTCTATCTGTTAATTATACCATTTTTTTAGTCGAGAGTCGAGAGACGAATTAGACTTAAGACTTAAGACGTATGACATCAGAGTTATATAGTTTGTAATAATGCAAATTGCTCCTTGCTGACTGCCAACTAAAAAAGCCCCGACACTTCCGCATCGAGGCCTTTTCCTAACAATCTCTAAATCCTACCAAGCTCCTCAGCCCTCAAAGCAACAAAGACACCCAAGAGTACATACACTTCTTCAGGTTCGATAGATTGCCAGTGACACAAAGCTCTAACGTGATCCGAGTCCCTACCAATAACCTGTTCAAGAGGACCTGCCAATTTACAAGCAACCATATCGCGCTGCATCAATTCAGGCTTACCATCTGGAAAAGCTTCTTGAACTAACTGCTCAACATACATATCAAGAAATGCAACAAGCCCATAAACATCCAATTTTTCATACCCTTTTGGACTCAAATTCAACCAACGTCCAGCACCAGTTACCATACCAGCATTAGAAAGCACATAAAGTCTCTGAGTCATATCCGCTCTTGCCTCAAGATCAGCGTTAGATAAGTCAGGTGTTTCCATAATAAAATTGATTAATAAACAGGAAGGCAATATAACATAACTCCTCACAAACACGCAAAAAACTCCCCCACCATCTCTGGCAGAGGAGCTTTTCAAACAGACAATCTTTTTATCACATCATCCCCATACCTGGCATTCCACCAGGCATTCCACCTGCAGCAGGAACATCATCGTCCTTCTTTGGAATATCTGTTACAGCACCTTCCATTGTCAGGAAAATAGCAGCAAGAGAAGCTGCGTTCTCAAGTGCTGAGCGAGTAACTTTTTTTGGATCGATAATTCCAACTTTCATCATATCAACCATCTCATCAGCAGCAGCGTCGTAACCTTCTCCAGACTTAGCGTTGCGAACTTGGTCTACAACAACGTCACCCTTCTTACCTGCATTTTGAGCAATCTGCCAAACAGGAGATTCCAGAGCTTTTCGAACGATGTGCATACCTGTAACCTCATCAGTATCACCTTCAACCTTATCAAGAACTGTAGCAGCTTGCAGAAGTGCAACACCTCCACCTGCAACAACACCTTCTTCAACAGCAGCTTTTGTAGCTGATAGAGCGTCTTCGATGCGGTGTTTCTTTTCCTTTAGTTCAACTTCAGTTGCAGCACCAACTTTGATAACTCCAACTCCACCTGTTAGCTTAGCTAGCCTTTCAGCAAGTTTTTCTTTGTCGAAGTCACTCTTAGTATGATCCAAAGCAACCTTGATCTCGTTTACGCGTGCTTCGATTTCATTCTTGTCACCTTTACCGTCAACAACCGTTGTGTGATCTTTGTCAGAAATAACTTTTCGAGCTTCTCCAAGATCTCCAAGGCTTGCGTTTTCAAGTTTTAGACCAATCTCTTCAGAAATAACTTTTCCTCCTGTTAGAGCAGCAATATCTTTGAGGATCTCTTTACGACGATCTCCAAAAGCAGGAGCTTTGATAGCAAGAACATTAAAAGTTCCACGAAGCTTGTTCACAACAAGTGTTGCAAGTGCTTCACCATCGATATCTTCAGCAATAATTACAAGCTCTTTCTTTCCACTTTGAGCAACCTGCTCAAGAAGAGGAAGAAGCTCTTGTACAGAAGTAACTTTCTTGTCAGTAACAAGAATTTTTACATCTTCATAAACAGCCTTCATAGAAGAAGGATCAGTAATCATATAAGGAGAAATGTATCCATTATCGAACTGCATCCCCTCTACAACTTCTTTATCTAGACCAAAAGTTTGAGACTCTTCAACAGTGATCACACCTTCGTGACCAACAGTTTCCATAACCTCAGCGATAAGACGTCCAACTTCAGGATCTTGAGCAGAGATTGTAGCAACCTGCGCGATCTCCTCCTTGGTTGTAATATCTTTTTTAACAGTTTCAAGGTGTGCAACAACCTTTTCAACAGCTTTCTTAATTCCGCCCTTCAAAACCATTGGATTCGCACCTGCAGTTAGGTTACGAACACCTTCAGAAATAAGAGCGTAAGCAAGAACTGTAGCAGTTGTTGTACCATCACCAGCAATATCGTTGGTTTTTGTAGCAACCTCTTTTACTAGTTGAACTCCCATGTTTTCATAAACATCTTCAAGTTCGATTTCCTTTGCGATTGTCACTCCATCATTTGTAATTGTTGGAGCACCGTATTTTTTGTCCAAAGCCACATTACGACCTTTTGGCCCCATTGTGATACGGACAGCATCTGAGAGCTTTCGTACACCCTCTAGAAGTTTTTGACGAGCATCGTCACTGTAAGCGATTTGTTTTGCCATGAGATTAGAATTTTAGAGTTTTAAAAATTTTAAAATTTGCTTTCACATAAGTCATAAGTCTTTTGTCATATGTCTAAGAGACGATAGCTAGAACACTATCCTCGTTTAGGATCAAAAGCTCTTCACCTTCAACTTTCACTTCTGTTGGACCATATTTAGTGAAAAGAACTTTGTCTCCGACTTTGACCTCCATTGGAACACGGTTCCCTTTGTCATCAAGACGACCAGGACCTACCGCAACAACCTCCCCTTCTGCAGGTTTTTCTTTCGCAGTATCAGGAAGAACAATACCTGAAGCTGTAACTTCTTCTTGCTTGATTCGCTTAACAACAACGCGATCTGCAAGTGGCTGCAATTTTGCCATATTTGTGTGAGTTAAAAGATTAATTTTAGCACTCATAAAAGCGCGGTGCTAATTCTATTCAACAGAACCCCAATCGTCAATACAAAAAGAGACGGAGTAACGCCCGCCTCTCAAAATTACATCACTGTCCACTGTCCACTGTTCACTAATCACTATTCCGCAAACGCCTCTTCACGCCTCTCCCTAAGAACCTCAACCTTGATCTGACCAGGATACTTAAGGTCACGTTCGATAGTTTTCGCAATATCGTGAGAAATCTTAATAGCTTGAAGATCATCAACCTTGTCTGGGTCAACAAAGATACGAACTTCACGTCCAGCTTGAATAGCGTAAGACTTCTTAACCCCTTCAAAAGAGTTAGCAACATTCTCTATTTCATCTAGACGTTTCAAGAAGTTATCAAGGTTATCTTTGTCAGCTCCAGGACGAGAAACAGAAATCAAGTTAGCCGCTTGAACAATCTTAGCTTCTAGAGTCTCGGCTTCAACATCACCTTCATGAGCTTCTACACAGTGAATAACTGCATCTGAAACCCCGAATTTCTTCAAGATATCTCTACCAATAATCGCGTGCTTACCTTGAATCTCGTGATCAACAGCTTTTCCAATATCATGCAAAAGTCCAGCTCGACGACAAACATTAGCGTCAGCACCAAGTTCCGCAGCCATGTGGCCAGCAAGGAAAGCAACCTCCATAGAGTGCTTAAGAACATTTTGCCCATAACTGATTCGGAACTTAAGACGTCCAAGGATCTTAATAAGACTTGTTGGTAATCCAACCACACCTGTTTCTACAGCTGCTCTTTCTCCAAGTTCCTTGATTAGAATATTCACCTCTTCTTTCACCCTCTTCACCATCTCCTCAATACGAGCAGGATGAATACGTCCATCTTCTACAAGACGTTCTAGAGCAACTTTCGCGATGTATCTTCTAACAAGATCAAATCCGCTAATAACAATCGAACCTGGTGTGTCATCAACAATCACATCAACACCCGTAATTTGCTCGAAAGCGTTGATATTCCGTCCTTCACGACCAATAATTCTACCTTTCATCTCATCGTTCGGTAGAGAAACGATTGTAGCTGTCGATTCAACCGCAGTATCAGCTGCATACTTCTGAATAGCTTCAGCGATAATGTGTTTAGCGCGAGTATCAGCTTCCTCCTTCATATTCGCCTCAAGTTTTTTAACATGCTCAACGATCTCTTCCTTAGACTCTTCCTCAACTTTTTTAAGAAGTAGTTGTCTAGCGTCTTCTTTAGAAAGCTTAGCTACTTCCTCAAGTTGACCTTTTTGTTGTTCGTAAATAGCTTGAACATCAAGTTTAAGCTGTTTAACAGATTGAACTTTTGTTTCCAAATCCTCCTTAAGCTTCTCAGCAGATTCCATCTTGTGATCAAGATTTTCTTCTTTCTTAACAAGCCTCTCCTCTACCTGTTGAAGCTTCATTCTTTTTGCACGCTCTTCTTTCTTAGCTTCTTCCTGAATCTTCAAAGATTCGTTCCTAGCCTCAAACAAAATTTCTTTTGCCTTGCTATCGGCATCTCTAAGAACACGTTTTTTCTCCTCCTCAGCCTTAAACTCCTCAGTTTTCTTCTGAGAATTCCTTACCGCGAACCCGATTCCTCCTCCAACAGCAAGCCCTACAAGGACTAATAACAATGTTGTTGCACTCATGATTAATTGAAAGGTTATTACCTTCCAGATCAAAACAGACAATCAATTTACCTATTTTATCAATTCGGACCTCACTAAATTTTTAGATTTTGTTTCAATTAACGGATTGATAGTAGAAACGCTTCTGCAAATGCCTTCGCAAATGCTTGTGCATCATTATTCTAATTAAAAGGCTCTAAATTCGTCTGGATCTGAAAGTTTAAATATAAAACTACAAACGCAATCTACCTGAATAATTACTCTTATGTCAATTTGACTTGATAACATAAATAAAACTATGATTGCCCCCGATCACTACATAAAAACAGAAACATGATTTCACAGATAATAAAAAATGTAATTGCAATATCGTGGATAGGTGCCGTGATATTCTTTTATTTAAAACACAACGACTACGTCACAAACAGCCTGACCAGCATTTGGGACTATTGGACAGTGTATCTAATAATAATGATCTCATCAGGAGGAATGTACCTGTTATACAAGTGGTTCACGACACAGAAAAAAACTTTCAAACTAGTAATCACATTCCCAAAAATAGTCATTGGAATACTACTGATGATCCTAATTTCAGGTAATGCGGTTTTTATAGCGAACTCCCCTTCTTACTATGAAGGATCAAACCTATTTTATGTACCAAATGAAGACATAGGAGGCGGATACATTCACGAAATAGACGACCTAAGCACATTAACAGGAAACGAAACACTAGTTGTTGGAGACGGAACAGCTTTCCAGGGAACAGCATGGGGGCTCGACATGATCGTGCCTCAACAGTTCCATAACAGATTCCAAACACCAACTTTCTGGCAAATACAAACCGGCCTGATGCAAAAAAGCATAGGACTCTTGCTTATACTCAGCTTAATAACACTAACCGCAACATCAGTAGGATTTACACTCATAAGTCTCTTTTTCAAAGACTACAAAAAAGATGAAGACAATACGTTTATAGCGTTCGGAACAGGTTTGCTAGCCATAATAACAACATGCTTCATGCTAGCCGCCTTAAGCTTCCTCAACGTATGGACAGCCTGGGGCGCTTTTGTACTACTAATAGGAATTTTTCACAAAAACTTCATCGAAATAATCAAGAAAATCCTCAAATTACGAATCGAATTAGAATCCAAATATCTCAGCCTAACCAACCTGGTTCTATTCATTCTTGGAATCGTAATAACAGCAAATTTCATAGACAACATATCTGCAACACCTCGAGGATGGGATGGCATGAATCAATATGTGAATATCGCCAATCAAATAAGCGAAACCGGCGGACTTATACAAACAGGATCAACATATTACTGGGAAATATTAACAAGCCTAGGCCTAACAATGTTCGACTGGATGACAGCAACATTGCAGCTTCATTCATTCTTCCCTGCCCTAGTTTGCTTGATAGGCCTATATATAGTCATCAAGAAATTCACAAAAAAACAGACAGCATTAATAGTAGCTTCCGTTCTGTATTTATCACCAATGTTCGAATTTCACGGCGTTGAAGAGAACAAAGTAGACCTCGGGAACCTAGCAATCAGCATCATTGCATTCCTAAGCATCTACAAAGGTGCAAAAGCTGAAACCAAGAAAGAAAAACTGGGTTATTTTGCACTTGGAGGCCTAATGGCAGGATTCACACTGGGAATTAAATTAACAAGCCTGCTTCTAATATTCGCACTTCTGGTATTCATACTTCACCATAAATTTGGAAAAACAGGCCTAGTATCGGGATTAATTCTTGGAACAGGGGCATTTGCTTTGGCCAATTCAATAAATATCGGAACCGCAACAGAAATAGCAAGCTCCGTACAAACCGCAACAGGAGTGACACTAATACTGATTTCTATCGCTATATTGGGAGTAAAAATATTTAAAGAGAAAGGCCACAAAGCTCTTATATACCCTCTTGTATTCATAATATTTGCAGTAGCTGCATTCTCTCCTTGGGCAATCAAAAACGTAATTGAAACAGGAGAGTTAAACAGCAGATCAATACTATCCGGACTAAACGCACAACCGAAAATAAATCATGAATACCTAGAAACCCAATACGACATAAACCCTTCGGCATGTATAACAACAGGAACTCACGAAGAATTAGACAGATATATAGGATACGATTCTGTATTAAAAAACTACCTAACAATGCCGTGGGACCTGACAATACACGATAGCGGTGTGTCAGGAACATATGTAGATTTTGGATGGATACCACTCGCACTTATACCTGCATTAATTCTATTCATTGGATTCAAAAAGCCTGACGAGAAATGGTGTCTAGCAATAGGGTTTGGATTAGCATACTGGCTATTTTGGGGGATGACATCTAATGGAATCATCTGGTATGGACTACCCGGTCTAATACCTGTTTTGATCATACTAGGAGGACTACTAGACAATTATGACAACAAGACAAAACTGAAATACATCGGAGTCATCACACTTAGCATATTCTTACTAACAAGCTTAACATTCCGACTCCAAATGTTTGGAAAAAGCAGCCTGCTACTTTACGCATCAAACACGATAACTGAAGAGCAAGCAGAAGCAGCAATATTTCCTTTTGGGAACGACGTCAGAGAAGCCCTAGAACAAGACACAGGATTAATATGGAAAATAGGAACAGCCCTCAGTTATTTCATAGAAGACAACTTTGAACGAACATTCAATGACCAGTACATGGATGACTTCACCTGTATATATCAAGACCAAAACCCAGAGCTAATGACAAAAATGCTTCAAGATCTCGGCTTTCAATACATTATATTTGACCAATATACTTACACCCTTAGCCCCGACCCAGAAGGAACTCTTTGGAACAAGTATATGATTACACAAGATTACATCTACAACTATACAGACCCTGTAATTATCGACTATTTCAATGGAAGACATCTGTTCAAGCTTAGAAATTAGGTTATAGATTACAGACAATAGATCACAGATTACAGATTACAGATGACAGAGTACTTATAATCATTTTCGCACAGCAAAAATACCACTCACTTGCGCCTTGCGCCTAAAAATAAAAAAGTGAGCCAAAAATGACTCCGAGCCCACGTAGGGAAATTTAAGGATGGGTCTCGTGGGCCCCAGCCTTCAAATTTCACGAAGTTAAGCGAGGATTATTTTTGGCGAAAACAGCTAGGAGGGGGAGCTCGTGAGGGGGAACCCAAGGTTCCCCTTCACGAAAGATTTAACATTTATTTAACATCCCCGTGCTACAAGTGAGGCATGTTTAAGGTTTGCGCAACAATTTTAGCACTGATACAAA
>CAZRWH010000025.1:0-7824 GCA_964603905.1 uncultured Candidatus Peribacteria bacterium
ACTCCCATCCCAATCAGCCCGATAATAAACCCGAGGAATGCTACGATTGCTCCTACGAGCCAGAATCTCATTACGACTTGAGTTTCAGGCCAGCCGATTGCTTCAAAGTGATGATGGATCGGTGCGATTTTGAAAACCTTTTTACCGTTTCTTAGTTTCTTGGAAGTTAGCTGAATGATTACCGACAAGGTTTCAATCACAAAAATAAATCCAATAAAAGGAAGTACAGCGACTGAATTTGTCATCATTGCAATTACGCCCATTGTTGCGCCAAGAGCTAGCGAACCGGTGTCTCCCATATAGAATTTGGCGGGCGCAATATTGAACCAAAGAAAAGCCATTGTTGCTCCAACGATGACTGCACAGAATGCTGTTAGTATCAGAAGTCCTTTTGCGTATGCGAGGCCTCCTAAACATGCAAAAGCAAGTGTGATTAGCCCTCCTGCTAGGCCGTCTAGTCCGTCTGAAAAATTAACTGAATTCGCTGATGCGATGATTATAAAAATGAATAGTGGGATGTACCAAAGTCCCATTACGAAGTCTCCTACTCCAGGTATGTGGATTTGATCGTATCCAAGTTTGTAGTAGAACCATAGTCCTCCAAGTGTTGCGAAAAGTGTTAGCCAGAACATCTTTGGCTTTACGTTGATTCCTTTGCATTTTCCTATTCCTCTTATGTTGAACCAGTCGTCAACTCCACCAAGAATTGCGGCTGCTATCAATGTGAAAATTGGAAGATATGTTTCGTTTCGATTCCACAATGAATGCTCAAAAACTCCGAACTGTGCGAGCATGTGCGAAAGCCCAATTACTATTAGTGCTGTTACCCAAATTAAGATTCCACCCATTGTTGGTGTGCCAGATTTTTTAATGTGAAGTGCATTAAAAAGCTTTGCTGCTTTTCCGTCTGTCGCTGTTTCGCGAATCTGTTTTCCGATGCGGTTTTTTTGAAGAAAAGCGATGAAAGGCTTTGCGGCCATCATTGCAATTACGAATGAGAGACCAAAAGATCCAAAGATTAATATGAGGTGGCGGACGGTGTCTGTGATTGGGAACATGTTAGGTAGTTGTAGTTAGTAGTGGTAGTGTTGTAGTTTGCTGACTGCTGACTATTACGCTTTGCTATTCTGCAATTTTTGAGCAGGTTAGTAAAGGTGGTTTGGTTGTGTGGTAGATCGTTGATGTTTATGATTTGGCTTAGTTTTTAATCAAATTTAATTATGGAATCAAAGAATTCTCCTAATGTGTCTGCTGTTGCTTCGCAGATTAAGTCTCAACTGGATATGAGAGGTGTTGCGAAGTATAGACTGCCTAACAGTGATGTGGTTTTTACTTTTGAAAATGCGACGAAAGATGATCTTAAACCGAAACAGCTTAGAAAATTTCCTGTTAAAGTTACAGATCCTTATGGACGAGTCTTTTATTCGGGGAAAGGAGATATGTTGCTCGTTTTGGTTTCGGAGATTATTGATTGTGATGCGATGAGTGACGATTTCAAGCGGAACTGGGATACTTCGGAGGTATATGGAGACTTAGGGGAGCCTCTTGAAACAGGAGTTTATGGTGGGCATGTGGAAGATGAGGAATGGGATGGTGCAGTAGCCCTTGGTATTTCTTCGTATGGAGCAGATTTGCCTATGGAAGGAGACGAGGTAAGAGAAGAAGCCTCAGCTGGGGTTGGAGCTAAGCTTGCGGGATGGATTAAAAAGGTTTTGGGTTAGGTATTTGCTCTTTCTTTGGCTCGACTTGCTAGCCATGCTCTCATTTCTAATACTGTTTGTTCGTCGTTTTCGGCTGCTTCTGCCATTTCGGCTGAGCTTGGTTGTGGAGGTCGCCCTAGTGCTTTTCCTCTCATAAATTCTCGTAATTCCGGATCCTCAATTGTTCTGTCTATTTCGTCGACTTGTTCTTGTACGGTTCTTCCCATATTAAATCATGAATAATGTTTTAGGAGGTCATTATATCTTGTCTGGCCTGTTTTACCAATTATACGAATTGTAAATCCAGTCCAGCATCAGTTTAGTTTCTCCGAAGCGGTTTGTTGAGCCTAATATTACGGTTAGGATTTCGTGGCCTTGTGGGTTTTCAGCGACTGTGATGAGGCATTCCCCGGCTCCGTATGTTTTTCCGGTTTTAAGGCCTTTTACGTTGAGATATGAGCCTAGAAGTTGGTTGGTTGAGCTCAAGTTGTGAGTAGGGTATCCGCCATCTCCTGTTATTGTTGCTGAAGAGAGGCTTGTTATGTTTCGGATGAATTCGTCTTTGAGTAGGTACATGCTGAGGTAAGCGAGATCGTTTGCGGTTGAGTATCCTGCGTCGTCTAACCCTGATGCACTTGTGAAGTTGGTTTCGTTTAATCCGAGTTGTCGTGCTTTTTGATTCATCTTTTTGACGAAATTTTCTTCGCTGCCGGCGTTAAATTCTGCTAGAGCTATGGCGCAGTCGTTACCGGATTGGATCAGTAGTCCATAAAGCAATGCTTCCACAGAAATTGTTTCTCCTCGCACTAGATATATTTGTGAACCTTCAACCGTTGCGGCGTTGTTGCTTACTGTTACTACTGAGTTTAGTTCTTCTTCCTCGAGAATTATGTATGCGGTCATTAGTTTCGTAAGGCTCGCTATTGGTAGTTTGTCGTGTTGGTTTTGAGTGAAAAGTATTGTGTTAGAAGTTATGTCCATCGAATACGCAGAGTCTGCGTGTATGACGGGTTGTAGTTTTCCTTCTTTGAGTGTTGGGATTGAATTGATTTCGATTAGTTCGCTTAGCTCGAGCTTGTTTCGTCCTTCGTCAAAAACGTAGTCGTCGACTGTAGCGACGCTTGTGTTTAAGGAGCCGATTAGTAGAAGGGAGAGTAGTGCTCGAAGCATTTTGTTTTTATTAGTCGCGAGATGAGAGGCGCAAGGCGCAAGTCGCGGGTCTCAAGTCTCGGGTTTTAGAATTTGGGACTTAGAATCTGGAACTTGGAAATTTTGATTTATATCAGATACAAAATACTTGATACAAAATACTAATTTCTCAGTATTTCTTCGACGATTTTGTCGTAGATGTGGTGGAATTCACCGCGTTTAAGTTCGCCAAGTTTTATTGGTCCGATTTCTGTTCGTCTCAAGTATACCACGGGATGACCTAGTTGTTTAAACACCTCGCGGATTTGTCTTTTGCGTCCCTCGCTTAATGTGATTTCGAGCTTTGTGTAATCATCAGTCGAATTGATTACGTAATACGGCATTGGGTTGAGGGTGTATCCGTCTATTTGCATTTTGCCGGATGTGAGGCGCTTTAGGTCTTCCTCTTTTGGATGGCCTTTTACTGTGACTTTGTAAACTTTTTTGTGTGGAAAGCGTGGATGTGTTAGTCGATTTATAAATTCACCATCGCTTGAAAGAACAATTAGTCCCTCAGAGTTCATATCAAGTCTTCCTGCAGGTTTGATATGTTGCATGTCGGATGGCAATAAATCCATTACAGTTTTTTGATCATGGATTCTGCTTGTTGTTGAAACGTATCCTTTTGGTTTGTGCAATGCGATGTAGATGTGTTTTGGTGCTGTACGTAAAATTGTTCTATCAATAATTATACGGTCGGAAGGGGATGCCTTCTGTCCAATGACGGCTTTTTCTCCGTTTACAGTTACGCGTCCTTCTTCGATAAGAGCTTCCGCTTTTCGGCGTGAACAGTATCCTGAGTTGCTAATTATTTTTTGAAGTCTTTCCATAGCGGAACCATTTTAGAGCAACCTCTCCATATTTGACATGGAATTTTCAAATATGATACAACTAACTCCTGTAATTAATACAAAAAACTATGTCTGTATCTGCTTCACCATGCGCATCTCTACCTGACGATGATGTTCTTTCTTATGATCCTGAAGGGAATGTTTTGCCGCTTGAATGGCCTGGTCATCAACTGACTTTTGAAGAGATAGTTCAAGCTGGATCTTCTCAAAGGTTGCCTGATGGAGGACACGCATATGTGAATGCTTTTTATCGACATAATCCAGAAACTGATGACCTTAATTTGCATACTAGGGTTCATTGGTTAGAGCCAAGCTTAGATCGTCCTGGACATATGGTTGAAACAGCAGTTTTTGAACGTATTAATCAATATCCCGAACTTATTGGGGTCGGCAATACTACTGCAGAGCGAATTAGAGGCGTGCTAAGTAGGTATAATATTATGCATCTGGGGTCGTAGACTCTTCTTCTGTTGTTGTTTCAGTTCCTGCTGTGTCTTCGCTTGTTTCGTCATACACAACTGGTGTCACTACCCAATAATAGAATCTTGAGTCGTAATTTTCTTCGTAATAAGGGATGAAGTTCTTTCCTAATTCGATAATTATGTCAGCCTCTGTATTCCAGTTAACCGGATTGTAGTCTTCTGGTATTTCTGTTGAGACTACTGCTGTCGGAAGCATTTCTTTTAGGAATTTAATCGTTTCATCTTCTTCGTAAACTTCTGTATCGAAAACCCTGAGATCAAAAATTGTTGTCTCTTCAAGTCCTAACCTTGCTGCATTTCCGTATCTTACAACGTCAAATCCATATCTTTCTAGGTAGATCATTGTGTCTGTAGCCATCCCTTCGTATCCTGAGCTGTTTAGTACTTGTAATGGAACTTGATCCGTTACAACTGAATTATGGTAGAAAAATAGGTCAGTGAAGTACCTTATTTCTGAATAGTCTTCTGCGCTAGGAAGAAGGACTGATGCTCCTCCATAAAGTTCTCTCGCAGGTGTATAAAGGAATCCTGCAACTTCCCATGGAGTGTCGTTAAGAACATGTGAACTCATTGAGTCTGACGAGAATTTGTCAGCGATCTTGCCCATGTGAGCTATTTCTGTGAAAGAAAGGTTTGTTATGAAGTTGCTTGAAATTGCGTTGTATACATCTTTAAGCTTCCCAGGATTTGCTAGAACACCTAATGAGAAAGCTTTGTCTTTTATGGCGTTAATTATTTGTTGTTGTCTCAGCGCACGACTAAAGTCTGAAGTTGAATGTCGGCTTCGTGCGTATTTAAGTGACTGGTCTCCGTCTAAATGGTTGTCTCCTGCTGGAAGTGCGAATGTTTGGAACTGTGTTGTGCCGTCGATAGGGTATTCGCTGTCGTAGAACGATTCTTCGAGGTAAATGTCAATTCCTCCGAGTGCATCAATTACTTCTGTAAATCCGTTGAAGTCGATGAGGGCATAGTAGTGAATTTCGATATCAAGGATTTCTCCTATTTCGTTTTTTGTATCTTCAAGAGCCATCATTGCGGCTGCTTCTTCGTCGTAAGTTTTTTCGTAATCTATTTTTGCAATTTCGTAGTAACGATTGACGCGGTTTCCGTAAGAATCGTCGTAATCAAGGTATAGATCTCGTGGAATTGAGAGCATAGGTACTAGTCCGTTTTCTGTGTCGAGAGACGCTACTATTATTGAGTCGGTTAAGTCTCCTCCATCGTGGTCTTCTCCACCAATTCCAAGTAATAGGAAGTTAGTATGTCCTTGTTCATCTTGTTCTAGCGGGCTGGATACTAGTGAAAGTATTACGTTCTTCACTGAGAAAGTAGGTCCGTCTGTTATTGCTGTTGCTAGTTTTGCAGCTGCTGCATAAATTCCCATCGATGCTAGCAAGATTACTATTACGAGGGCTGTGTTTGCTTTTACTATTTCCAAAACTCCTTTTCCGATTCTTTTAGCTGTTTCATTGTTTTTTATAATTCTGTCGGATCGGATCTTTTTTGTTTTAAATTCCATGTTGTTAAGTTCGAGGTTTTATTTGCGTGAAATAGTATAAGGATTTTTTTGTTTTTAGGAAGGAAAAACTTCAGATGGCAGATTGCAAATAGCAAAAAGCAGATCAACTCTGCTATCTGCTCTCTGCCATTTGCTATTTCTTTCAATTGAGGATTCCTTGCCACTACACTATAAATTAATGAGCTAAAAATGACTCCGAGCCCACGTAGAGAAATTTAAGTTTGGGTCTCGTGGGTCCCAAATTTCAAATTTCACGAAGTTAAGCGAGGACTATTTTTAGCGAAAACAGCTCGGAGGGGGAGCCCGCGAGGGGGAAACCAGCCGTTCCCCCTCGCGAATACTTATTTAACAAAAATTTAACATCCTTCTGCTATTTTCAGGTTGAGTTTGTACCTGTTGACTGTTTTTTGTTCTGTTTTCATTAATTAATAAATATCATCTTTTCGTTTTTGGGTTCTTTGCGGGCATTTTTATTGCAGAGGATTTTTTAATGAATATTAATGGGGTGCAGTGGGGGATTTTGATGTGTGTTCTTTTTGGATGGGCGATTTATCGTTTTCGGTTGAAGTTTCTTTGGTTTTCTTTGGGTATTGTTTTTGGATTGTGGAGGTTCTTGGTTAGTTTTCCGGATATTGATGACCCTGGATTTGTTGGGTTTTATAATGGGACACCAGATTTTGAATTTCAGGGACAAATTGTTCGTGAGGTTGATACGAGGTCTGATTGTCAAAACTTAGTTCTTGAGTCCGGACATGGGCTTGTTCATGTCAAAGTTGGTAGGTATCCGGAGTATGAATATGGGGATGTTCTTGTTGTGCGTGGTGAGCTTCAGGAGCCTGCGGAGTTTGATGGTTTTTCGTATAAAAATTATCTTTCTCGTTACGATATATATAGCGTCATGTACAGTCCGCGAATTGAGTTGGTTGAGCGTGGTTCCGGAAATATTTTTTGGAGTAAAATGTTTGAATTTAAGGGCTATTTTGAAAGCCGTTTGAATGAGATTTTTCCTGAGCCGTCGGCAAGTTTGTCGGCTGGGCTTTTGCTTGGTTCTAGACGTGGTATCCCGGATGAAATTCAAGAGTATTTTCGTATAACGGGGCTTTCGCACATAGTGGCGATTTCAGGTTATAATATTACGATTGTGATCGCTTTTGTTGGTGCGCTTCTTGGGTTTTTGCCGAAGAAAAAGCAGATCTTTTTTGCTTGTGGATTTGTTGTTTTGTTTACGGTTTTTGTTGGCGCTTCAGCGGCCGTTGTTAGGGCTTCGATTATGGGTGTGATTGGACTGCTTGCGATTTGGTTTGGGAGGAAAAGTTATGTCACTAATTCATTGATTTTGTCTGCGTTTTTGATGAATTTTTTTAATCCAAAAATCTTGGTTTATGATGTTGGTTTTCAGCTGTCTTTTGCGGCTACTTGTGGACTTGTTTATGTGTCGCCTTTGCTTGAAAAATGGGTGCAAGAGAAGGCTCCTTGGGTTTGGTGTGCGATACCTCAGGGGTTTTGTATTCGTGAATCTTTGTTTTTAACTTTGTCGGCTCAAGTTACTGCTTTGCCAATTATTATTATGAATTTTGAGCAGCTTTCTTTGGTTTCTCCGCTGGCAAATATGTTTGTTGCGGTGTTGATACCTTGGGCTATGTTGTTATCTTTTGGTGCAGCTGGATTGTATATGTTAGGGGTGAAGTTCGGAGGTCTTTTGATAGGATATTTTGCTTGGTTCTTTATGTCGGGAATAGTTTATATTGCCGAAAAGTTTTCCGAGCTTCCTTTGGCGGTTGTTAATATTGGATTTGTTGAGCCTTGGATGCTGGGACTTTATTTTGTCGTGTTGATATATTTTATATCTCGTAAATTCGGATTGTTGCGAAATTCTTTCCCGGAACCCTAGGTTCTTCGTGTATTAAGTTTAGATTTGGAATTTTGAAAGCATAGGAAACAACTTTTGTTCCTTTTTTTAGATTTTTGAATTTCTTCTCAAATTTTTCCATTGTCTTTGGCATCAAATAACAAAAAATTACTTTTGCATCTGAAAGGTCTTTATTGAAAAAATTACCAAATTTGATTTTGGCTTTTGATCTCCA
>CAZRWH010000025.1:7924-12958 GCA_964603905.1 uncultured Candidatus Peribacteria bacterium
ATTATAAGGATTAGGAATGCGCTGATTTTGATGAGCGGAAGTTGCATGTCCAAGGTTATTATTGTATTTTGAGTCTACTAGATAACTTAATCAAAAACAAAAATGTTATTTCGAAAAGCAAAAAAAATTAGACTGGCCTCATATGATTGCAATTGGCAGTGTTTGTGCTGCACTTTCTCTGCTTGTTCTGGCATTGATGGTTGTTGCTCCAGGATATCTGTTGGCGTTCTCTTTTTCGAACAGCCTTTTCTTCCTTGAGTCATGGCTTGTTATGGTCATGTTTGTTCTGACCATTGCAGCTCAAATCCTTGTTCTTCTGGGGCCTGCCGTCTATTACACAATCAAGCTGAAGAAGATTGAATATGGAATGAAAGTCTTGTTCTCTTCTCTTATTATGGAAGTTCTTTTTGTGCTTATAGTTGTTGCTGTTTGTTACATTGTTTTGGGGGAGCCGTATAGTTATGCATAGTCAGTAGATTTATTCCATCTACAAAAAAAGCCCCCTATATAATAGGAGGCTTTTTGAATTGTAGTCGCTAAGAGAACTTACGCTTTTTTAAGCATTGGAAGTCCTGTTCTTTTGTTCTCAACAACTTTGTATCCTTCTGGCATTGAATCTAGCTCGTCTTTTCCTTTTTCTTCACGAGCGAAGTAGTAGATTTGTTGTTCTCTACCACCACGAAGTGTAACAACTTTACCGTGTAGGTAATAAGTTTGTCCCTTGCTGTTTGTTACGCTGTAAGCCATGGGTTTTTTGGGTTAGGAGTATTTGCGTGCCGTAGTATATATTTACAGGTTAGGATTAGTAAAGCCCCTCGAGGGATACTCGACTTTACTTATTTTGAGATTGTTTCTTGGTTGATTTACGGTTTCTTTTCTGTTTTTATGGATGTGTTCGTGATTTTCAAGCAAATTTAAAGCAAAAAAATATGTCTCAATACATCGGATTAACAGGTTACATGGGAAGTGGTAAAGGTGTTATTTCAGATATGCTGAAGCAGAAAGGTTTTCGATATGTTTCTCTGTCAGATATGGTTAGAGCAGAGGCTACTAAAAGAGGGCTTGACCACACTCGAGAAAACTTGCAAAACGTTGGAAACGACCTTCGTTCTCAATATGGTGCAGGTGTTTTAGGTATGAAGGTTAGAGAGGCAATTTTGGGTGAACCTGATGGCAATTGGGTGATTGATGGGATACGTAATCCTGCTTGTATCGAAGAGCTTAAAGAATTGCCTGGGTTTAAAGTTGTTGGCGTCAGTGCAAATGATGATCTTCTTATTTCTCGTATGATGGATAGACAAAGAGAAGGGGAGGGAGTAAGTCGAGAAGATCTTTTGGCTAAATTAAAGAGGGAGAAAGGTGAGGGTGAGCCTGCTGATGGTCAACAGGTTAAGAAGTGTCTTGAGATGGTAGATTATTTTATGCTTAATGAGGGAACTCTTGAGGATTTACAGAAGAAGTTTACTCATTTCTTGAAGTTGGAAAGCGGTGAAGATAGACCTACTTTTGATGAGGTGTTTATGGAGATTTCGTATACTTGGGCGAAAAGAGCAACTTGTTTGCGTCGCCAAGTTGGTGCAGTTATTGCAAAAGATGGGCAGCAGATGACGGCAGGTTACAACGGTGCGCCTCGTGGTGTTCCTCATTGTGCTGAGGTTGGTGGTTGTCTGCGTGCTAAATTGGGTATTCCATCAGGTCAACGTGCTGAAATTTGTCGTGGAACTCATGCTGAGCAAAATGCAATTACTCAAGCTGCTAAATTCGGGATTAATATAGAGGGGAGTACTCTTTATTGTAATACTTTTCCTTGTGTGATTTGTACAAAAATGATTCTTAATGCAGGGATTACAGAGGTTGTTTATGATAGTGATTACAATGATCCTCTTTCAAAGGAGATTCTGGAGCAGCAAGATCTTTTGAAGCTGAGAAGGTATGAAGGAAGAAGGCTAGGGCATACTCGGCCGGGGAAATGTTGTTGTTAAATTAGTGAGTAGTGAGAAGTGAGTAATGAGTAGCTCTCAAGATTTTTTGTAAAATTATTTGACTTTTTCTCGAGAATGAATATATTGTCTGTGCTCTTAGAAAACGCGGTCCCATCGTCTAGTGGTTAGGACACCAGGTTTTCATCCTGGAAACAGGGGTTCGATTCCCCTTGGGACTGCCAGAGTATTTAAAATTTTGTTAACTCCTGCACTAATATATACGTTTAGTCGTTAACAAAATTTTTTGATGGGTTACTAATGGTGTTTTGCCTTTGGCAAAACGGCTCTTGCACTAGTCAAGACACGTTAAGATCTGGTCCCGGGACCGGGGATTTGAACTTTGAATATAAGTCTTAAGTCATATGTCATACTTCCTCTGTAGGTTGTCCTAGGACGGAGGCCGTTGACAAATGACTTAAAAAGGGTAAAATAACTACTCTTAAATCAACCAATAATGAAAAATCTAAATTTATATGACTCTGTAGCTGCGGTGGAGGAAGCTCTCAAGGCGGAAGGAATTTCGTATCGTGTGCTAGGAACTGTATCTCACGCTATTGCGCGTCGTATGGTTGAGGGGTTTCCAAGGATTCGAATGCATGGAGATAAGATCAATCCGCCTAAAAGCACTCCTCGTGATCTGGATTTTCATTATCCTGGGCCTGAGGGAGATCTTAGTTTTGTGTGTTGTGTGAGGGGTGAGACTAGTCGTCATTATCGTTTGTGGCATGATCCAAATCCTGTGAAGCCTGAATATGCTGCTGATACTCTTGGGGTTACTGCGGAAGGTATTCGTGCTTTGGTAGATAAGGCTCTTGCGAGTGGTCAATATACAGAAGATGAGAAGCTTTCGATAAGGTGTATGTTTGGACCGAATGCGCTTACTATGAGGGAGTTGGCTGCGTCTTCGGATATGGATTTAGAAGAGGTTCGTGCGTTGAGAGGAAGTTTGCTTCAGTTTGTAGATTAATTTTGATATGAACTTCGAAGAATACTTACAGGAAGATCTTGAAGATGGAGAAGGTATGTACCAGGATGCTTCTTCTGGGGTTGTTGATGTTCTGAGAGCTCTTTATGGTGTTATGGGTGATTATCCAAGCGCTTTTGATCTTGTTGAGCAAGAGTTGTTAGACACTGATAAATCTTATACGTATGAAGAGGCTTTGGATATTGCTCGCAAGGTTTTGAAAGATGCGTATACTGATGCAGATATTTTGGGAGAGACAGCTGAGGAATTGCTTGTTGCTGCTAAAGCAAAAGAAATTTTGGATGAGGCGGATGCTCGTGACAAATTTGGATCTGCTTGTGCTGAATTGGGTATCCCTGACAAAGAGCAACTCGTTAGGACTGGTGGTTTTATGCTTCAGGAAGGTCAAACCTGGGAGCAGTTTTTTATGTCGTTATTTAATGTTTGGCTAAAAGACGTTATTCCAAATGAGGAAGAACGTAGAAAAAGGCTGGAGGAAATTGTAAAATCTTAATTACTACACAAGCACTCACAGTCTTCACCGCATTCAACCTGGTGTTCTATTCGGCATGATCCTATGCCGAGGTCTTCTTCTGTGCTTTCGATTTCATCTGCTGTCATGCATTCTCCGTGTGTGTATCCTTCTAGTTCGCATGTTGAGCTACATACGTCATCAGATTCGTATGCAGGTGGTTGGTATGTGCAGGCTGTTAGTAGAGGAAGAATTATTAGTGTTGCTAAGATTTTTTTCATGATGATTGAGGTTTAATGTTGTTTTTATTTTATATTAAAAATTAGGTGTAATCCAGATTGAACTGTTCTGGGTGCATATGGTATGGTGCTTCGCGTATTTAATTAAAAATTTTTCAAAATGGAAAACGAAACAAAAGACTACAAAATTGCAGATATATCTTTGGCCAAATGGGGGCGTAAAGAGATTGAAATTGCAGAAAAAGAGATGCCTGGATTGATGTATTTGAGAGAGGAATATGAAGGGAAACAACCTTTGAAAGGAGCTCGTATTGCAGGTTGTATTCACATGACAATTCAAACTGCTGTACTAATCGAAACTCTTACAGCGCTTGGAGCTGAAGTTCGTTGGAGTTCTTGTAATATTTTCTCAACTCAAGATCATGCGGCTGCAGCAATGGCTGATGCGGGTATCCCGGTTTTTGCTTGGAAAGGTGAAACGGATGAAGAATACTGGTGGTGTGTTGAGCAAACAATTCATGGTCCTGACGGATGGGTTCCAAACATGATTTTGGATGATGGTGGAGATCTTACTCAAGTTATTCACGAAAAATATCCTGAACTACTTGATGATATTCGTGGTATTTCTGAAGAGACAACAACAGGAGTACATCGTCTATATCAAATGGCTAAAGAGGGGACTCTTAAGGTTCCGGCTATCAACGTGAATGACTCTGTAACGAAGTCTAAATTCGACAACTTGTACGGTTGTCGTGAAAGTCTTGGAGATGGAATCAAGCGTGCGACAGATATTATGTTTGCGGGGAAGGTTGCTGTTGTCGCTGGTTATGGAGATGTTGGAAAAGGGTCTGCGCAAAGTTTGCGTGCTCTTGGATGTCGAGTTCTTATCACGGAGATCGATCCAATTTGTGCTCTGCAAGCCTTGATGGAAGGTTATGAGGTTACAACGATGGAAGAAGCTTGTAAGGAAGGAGATATCTTTGTTACTGCAACAGGTTGTTGTGATGTTATTACCCGCGCTCACATGGAACAAATGAAAGATGAAGCTATAGTTTGCAACATTGGTCATTTCGACTCAGAAATCGATATAGCGGGAGTAAAAGATCTGCCTTGGGAAGAGATTAAGCCACAAGTGCATCACATTGTTTTCCCAGATGGCAAAAGAATAATCATGCTTGCTGAGGGGCGTCTTGTGAATCTTGGTTGTGCTACAGGTCATCCAAGTTTTGTGATGTCTAATTCATTCACAAACCAAGTTCTTGCTCAAATCGAACTTTGGGAGAATGCAGATAACTACGAAATCGGTGTTCATTGTCTTAGCAAAAAACTTGATGAGAAAGTTGCGGCTCTTCACGTTAAACAACTTGGAGCTAAGCT
>CAZRWH010000025.1:13058-17954 GCA_964603905.1 uncultured Candidatus Peribacteria bacterium
CCGCCGGATAAGCTGTCTGCGACCCAAACTCCGTTTTCATCGAATGAGTATGCGACAAGTTGATGTCCTATATTGTCTTCACCGATATAATAGGGGATGTACAAGATTACCGGTTCGCCTGTTGCGAGTTTTTTGAGTAGATATTCGGGTGATCCGTAGTAGTTCATTATCAGTTCGTAATCGTAGTTTTCTCCAAATAGGTTCATCTCGTTATGGCTCCAAATGAATGTTCCGTCCCATCCAATTGTTTCTTGAACTTCTGACATGTCCAGTATGTCGCTGTATTTAAATGCGGCTAGGTTTTTGACGGAAAAAGCGTAGCATCCGTAGGTCCATCCTGATTGTGATGTTGGGTCAAAATCTAGATCCGAAGGGAACGCTGCTGTCATTCCGGAATCAAGCAAGTCTTGATATGTGGTCTCCTCTGATTCTGTGAGGCTCCATATGTCGAACTCTTCTTCGTTTATTGTTTTGATCGCGCGGTAAAGCATTTTTGAAAAATCTCTTCTGCTAAGTTGTTCGTGTGGAGTTAGGTAGATGTCGAGCTTGTCATAGAGGCTGTGTTCCTCGGCAGCTACGACGTAATTCCAGTACCAGTCGCTTCTGTCTAAATCTTGGAATTCTGTTGTGTCTGTTGTTTTTTCTAATTCAAATACGTTGACGATGATCTTCGAGGCCTCTGCCCGAGTTATGTTTGTTCCGGGCCTGTAAGATCCGTCCGGATATCCGTTTATCCAGCCTTGGTCGAGTCCGTAACAGACGTATTTTGCGTACCAGTCATCTTCGACGTCGGGGAAGCAGTTTGCGTATTCGTCTTCGTTAGGTGTTTCTCCGATATAGCCTTCGACGATCATTTTCATGAATTCGGCACGATTTATCAGGTTGAGTGGGCGGAAATATCCGTCGTCGTATCCGTCAACTACTCCTTCTTCTTGAAGATATTCGATAATTTCGGTGTTCGGGTCTGTGTCGTATAAGTCTGGGAAAGATGCTTGAACTTCGATTGCAAAGAATGACGAAAGAAGAAGGGAAACCGTCAACATGCTTATTATTTTTTTCATATGGGTGGTGTGATAGAATTTTTCTACTTTGTACTTTAACTAAACAAAAATGAAAAAACAAAAAAAGAAGATGCTAAAACATCTTATAGCTGGGGTAGTCCTAGTTATCGTTGCATTTGCAATTGGATTTATTGCAAATGGAGCTATGGATCGAGGAGACGATGATTATTATGGGTATGATGACTATTATTATGAGGGGTCGGTAGCGACGATGGAGTCTGTTGCGATGGATTATTATTATGAGGAGCCACAAATGGCACTCAATAAGTCTGTTGGATATGATGAGGTGGAAACTCTCAGTGCTGAGGGTGCGATGATTATAAAAAGTGGGAGTATTGATATTCATGTCGACGATACGATGTCTGCAGCTTCACAAGTTACAAGCATTGCGACTGCGAATGGTGGATACGTACAGTCTTCTTACACAGGGGAGAACTATGATGGGTCTGCTTATGCTAGTGTGACTTTCAGGGTTCCTGCAGAAGCTTTTGAGTCTTCTTTGGAGTCTATTCGTGAGCTTTCGGATTATGTTGTTTACGAGTCGGTCAATGCAGATGATGTGACTGAGGATTACATGGATTTGGATGTTCGTTTGCAAACTTACTATGAGCTAGAAGCTCAATATCTTGAGGTTCTTGATACTGCGGTTACGGTTGAGGAAATCTTGATGGTTCATGATTATCTTCAACAAGTGAGGGCAAATATTGAGTCGCTTGAGGCGAGCATGGAGTACTATGAAGATAGGTCTTCGCTTTCGACTATTAATGTTTATATAACTGAGGATGCACCAGCTCTTGATGCTGCTTCTAAATGGAGGCCTGTTTCAGTTGTGAAGAATGCTTTTGGAAGTTGGGTTGGATTCTTGCAAGGTAGTGTGAATGCAGTGATTTGGGTCGCTATTTATTTGTGGCCATTGCTTGTGATTATTGGAGGTATTGGATATTGGAGAGCTCATAGGAAATAAGTTGGCAAATGACAAATAGCAGGGAGCAGTAATGGTGCCCTTCGGGCAGGTTAATGTGGGCGGTCAAAAAATGAGTGTCTTACGTCTTAAGTCTTATGTCTAAAAGGCCCCTTGCTGGGGCCTTTTCTTATGTGATATATTTCTCTCCTCTAAACGTTTTGAATGTCTGAAAAGCTAAGATTCCCAGTTACGACTGTTCCGCCCGTATCGGCTGAAGCTTTGAAGTTGTTGACTCAAAAAATCCATATTCTTATCTCAATTTATGGGGATGAATGGATGAGTATTTATGATGAATGTGTTGTTGAATGGCACGGCAGTGAAAACTCTCTTATTGACGCTATGATTTTGTATCCTGCAGGATTTTTGCCTGATTGGTATGCGCGGATGCAGCAAGAGGCTTTGGCTTTGATTGAAAGGACTACTCGTGATTTTGAGGATAAGTATAGGAGATGGGTCGATGATGGTGAGCTGAGGCACCCTAGCATGGTATAATTTGCTTGTATGAGTTCAATTGGGGCGTGTTAATACAACCAGCTTCGATGTGGAACAAGTAGGTTTTGCTTAAGTTCAAGAAAAGACGACGAAGGAATACCTGGAAGGTATTTCGAGGAGGAATGACGCAGAAATAAGTAAAACTCTACTTGTTTCCTTAGGATTATTCACAAAAGATCCATATTTTGCGTTGCTCGTCGCTTATGTATAATACATATACACAGCGCTTCTCGCGCCTTAAATATGAACCTTTTCTAGAATAACCACACGAAGCATGGCTGTGTTAACACGCCCTATCTCAAATTTTCCGGATCGATATTCGCTTCCAAAGAGGTGGTTTTATCAACTTTTGAATTTTGTAGGTAATCGGAGGCTTAATTTTTCAGAAAAAGCTCTCAAAAA
The DNA here is from genome assembly GCA_964603905.1 of uncultured Candidatus Peribacteria bacterium. GTDB lineage: Bacteria > Patescibacteriota > Gracilibacteria > UBA1369 > UBA12470 > CAZRWH01. The sequence continues at coordinate 15,978 of CAZRWH010000025.1, forward strand.
ACGTGATCGTAAAAAAGTAAAAAAGTTAATGCGAAAGGGGGATCTGCTTATTGTTGGGAATCTAAAAGTTGCTAGTAGTTTGCTTATGAAAGGGCCACTGACGCATGCGATGATGTATACGGGAAAGGGGAAGTTTTATCACGCGATTGGGCATGGTGTTGAGAAGATTTCTCTGGGAAAGGTCTTCAAGATTTATGATACTTGTGTTTTGCTTCGGCCTAATTATCCGGACAAGAAAGGGGCGGCGCGTAGTGTGAAATTTATCAAAGCTCAAAAAGGGAAGCCGTATAACTTCGATACGGAAGGAAAGGGGGATAGTTATTACTGCACGCAGCTTGCACAGGAGGCGCTTGGGGCAGGAGGAGTTATCGTCGAATTGGGGTCCGAAAATCGCTCGGTTTTAAACTGGTCGTTTGTTGATCCGATGGATTTTCTTGGGGTTGGGTTTGACACTGTTTTCGTCTCGCACAATCTCAAGGTTGAGGGTGGGGTGGCGAGGTTGGGTTAGGGTATTAATATCCAAATGCTTTTTTTCGATCCTCTATATACTCAGATATTAAATTTTTTATGTAGTCGCTTAGTGTGGATTGGTCGGTATTGTTTATGAGTTCATCTGTTATTCTAACGCGTTCTTCTAGGGGGAGTAATTCTCCATTTTCATCTTTTATGATTTTTGATTTTGATAATAATCCGGCTAATGAGGCTATATTTCCTTCGAGTTCCCAGTATTCATTATTCCAATCTTCTGTTTCTGGTATTGTCGGCGTCCATTTTGTTGGTGAATTTAGTTTTATAATGACTGTTGTTTTTAATCCACCTGCATCGGTGTTTTCATAATTTATCCACCAGGCTGTAGTACTTCCTTCTGTTGGGATTAAAGGTTCGGCTAGTACCGCCATACCTGATCCTTCTCTTACTCCTGTTGTTTCATTGGTAGTATATCTGTCTCTTATATCGATTTGTTCCATTTGTTCTAGTCTAGATTGTAAGTTTTCTGCTTTGGTGCTTGATATGTCTCTTTCAAGTGTTGCTACTATTGTTTGTTTATCAAAAGTTACGGTTATTTTTAGTCGCGTTTGGTCTAAATCAACGCCGTATTCGAGTTCATTAATAATTACCTCACGCAATCCTAAAAAAACTGATTCATTTGCAAGTTCATGGGGCAGCAATGTTTGTATTATATCTTGAAACCATAGACTGATTAGAGTTACTTGTTTGTGGTTGTCTGGGGTGACAAGGGCTAGATTTTTTAGTAGTTTTCGTCTTATTCGTAAAGCTTCTAGTACAGGGTTGTCAGGATGTATTGTTACTTCTCTTTGAGCTTGTGTTGGTGAGCCTTCTAGCTCTTGAAGCTCTGGTCGGTTGTTTATATTTCGGTCTAGCATTTGAATTAGGGTTAATATGATGAGGTTGTATGAAAAGTAATGGTTCCGTCTTTTCGAATTGTTGCTACTGGCTTGTCCCATTCTCTAACATTTTCTACTTGATAAACTGTTATATCCTCTTCGCTGTTTAACATCATTAGGACATCTTCAAGACGCATGCCGTCGTGTTGAGTATGCGTTAAATGGATAAATCTGTTGTCTTCACCAAGTGCTGTGTAATGATTCCATCGTGATTTTGGAAACAAGTTCCAATATTCATATTTCTTTTCTTCGATGCTTTTGAAATCGATTAATCTTTGTAGGTCTATCGGGTAAAGACTGCTTCGGGTTCCTTGTCTAGGTGTTTGAAGTTTTTCTATTGTGCCTTCAATTTGTCTTAATAGTAGGGCTGAACTTGTTGATACTTGTTGTTGTACAGCTTCTATCTCTGGGCTGTTGGTTTCTAGTTCTATCCATCTTTTTAGAGCTGATAGGTATTCTCCTGCTAATTTGGTTGTTACTGTGCGAATTACTAATAAATACGGGTTGTTGCGTAGCATGTCTCGGTGTGTTCTGGTAGGTATTGGGCCCCAGGCTGCTTGTTTAGCAATCT
>CAZRWH010000026.1:0-17593 GCA_964603905.1 uncultured Candidatus Peribacteria bacterium
AGAGAATGGTAAGAGAGGATCACGGCAAAAAAGGATCCAAAGTTAATAGAAAAGTAAAAGCCTACAGGATTAATTGGGCAGTTTCTCTAGAGGAGAGACAGAGGATAATAAAATTAGAAGGTTTTTATTTAGAGGACGAAGAAGATGTTAGTGGGCAAAAGACGGAAGGCCAAGAAACGTTCGAGATTGATACGGACTTTGCAAAGCAAATTATCGATTTAGCGATTTCATACAAGACCGGACTTATAAATTCTCAAAAAGAAGGTACAGCAAAGTCAAAGAAACTAGAGAGAGAGGATCAGCTAAGAGAGCTTAAATCATTGGCGAGAAATGGATACGAATTGGATGTAGAAACACTGGTTCATATATTGAGTCAAATGAGAAAAGATATAGCAAACTGGAACCGAAGTTTGAGAAAAAGAGAAGACGCAGCCCAAATAACGGACGAATCATTAAGGAGAAGGCTTGAGGAGCAACACGCTCAATTTGCAGGGTTAAGCCTGATTGAAAGCGAACTTGAACAAGCCAAGGTAAGATTGGCATACATGGAGAAAGTTGCTGAAGAAAGGGATTCAACGAGGCAAGCTGAACTTGATAAAAGAGAAGAAGCTGTTCACAAGAGGGAGGTGCTTGCAAGAAGAACGGAGAGGAAACTAAAAGCAAGAGATCGGAATCTCAAAAAGAAAGAAGATCTTAATGATGAAAGAGCTAAAGCGGTAATAAGGGAAAGACAAGCTTGGCACGCAAGAAATTTGGCGACGGACAAGAGAATCGGTGCTTTGGATAGAAGATGGTCACAGATGATAGAAGACATGGAGATGCTTCAAGGATACATAAAAATACTGAAAAAAAGAGAGGCCGCACTAGAGCTTGCTCAGTCAACTTTTGAGGATCAAGGACGACTTAGGTTTATGGGGCAAATGATGTCTCTGCCAGAAATTGAAATCTGGATAAGGAAAAAGGAGTCCGAATTGAGCAGCAGGCAAGAAGCAATTGATCAGAATCAAGCAGATTTAGGAGAAATGAACATGGCAGTGCAAGAATTTAGTGATCGAATTGGTCCTCACTGGAAAAATGCGATTGAACTTGAAAGATTGAGAGATAGGCTTTCTAGAAAAGAATCAATACTGCAACAAGAGGAAGCTAGGTTAAGTGTTTTAGCTCATCAACTAGGCAGAGAACGCAAAGCAATTGAACTCATGCGTACAAAAGTTCTAGGGATCATCAAAGAATTGATGAATATCAACACAACAAGCATACAACACAAAGGACTAGACGCTATAGTTCACTTCATAAGAGGACATTACAGAAGAGAGTCTGGGGTTAGCATAGACGAGCAGGCATACGAAGCGAGTACCAATCCATTAAGGAAATTCTATAACGAAGAGGCGAGACAGTTAGGTGCGTCATGGCCTCTAATGCGTAGGTTTGTGGTTGTCAGCAGTACTGGCCAGGTTTCAGACAGAAAGGTTGTTCAAGCCAGTACAACCGAAGATTTAGAAGCATGTGAAAATCTTATTAACGATTATCCAGATCTGTTCGTAGAAATAGTAGACACAGAAAACACAGCTGCACTTGGAATGAGGAAGTATTCCACGTTCGCAATGACACAAAAAGCACGAAAACTTTTTGCAAGAAGCTTTGCGTCTGAAGAGTAAGAACCTTTCATCTTTGTCAAAACATAAGTATGATGTTGATATGCAATTTTAACAAAAATAAAATGCCTCCAAAAAAACAAAAGACAACTCGAAAAACAAGTCTGCAAAAGCTGGGGACAACCGAAAGTACACATGAGAGTCTAGTGCTCAAAGATCTTTCGAAATACTTCCTCATAGCAGCAATAATACTTCTGCTCGGATTTTTGACATACGTCATCTCGCCGTTTCTGGTGCCAATAATAATGGCGGCGATCATAGCCACAGTTGCGATGCCGGTAGAGAATTTTTGGGAATGGTTATTCAAAGGCAAAGCTAAATGGTTGGCCGCTTTATTGAGTACCTTACTGGTGCTGACGGTGATAATTGGACCGTTTTACTTGTTGATATCAATGTTCTCATCTGAGGCGATTGAAGCTGTTGAATTTGTAGAGATGGCAGTTCACGAATACGAGCTTGAGAATCTTCAGGTTTTGCCAGATATGATTCGTGACAGTGTTTTGGGTGAAATGATAGAAAAAGTAGAAAGATACTCTCCGGTTACAAGGGAAGATCTTATTGATAGTGTAAGCTCAGCAGCTAGTGCTACAGGAGCTTTTGTTGTTGCTCAAACCAAGAATGTAGCCAAACAAGTTTCCGTTATACTTGTTCAACTGTTCATACTTTTGATGTCTCTTTATTACTTCTTGAGAGACGGAAAACATATTTCTAAGTACGTCGAAAGTATTATCCCACTGCCGCAGAAATACCAAAAAGCTTTGTTCAAACAGCTTTCTACGATCAGTAAAGCGATAGTTTTGGGTATTTTTGGTGCAGCGATTATGCAGGGTGCAGTTGCTGGTGTTGGTTATGCGATTGCAGGAGTTGAGAATGCGGTTTTCTGGGGAGCGATATCGATGTTTTTCTCGATAGTGCCATACATCGGAGTTGCGATTGTTTGGGTGCCAATTACGATTGTTATGTTTGCAACAGGGCACTGGATTGCTGCAATTTTCTTGATAATTTGGGGAGTTGGAGTTGTGTCTACAGTCGACAATATTGTTAAACCTTATCTGATTGGAGGTGCAGCACACATGTATCCACTTCTAACTTTCTTTGTGATATTGGGAAGTATCTTCACGATCGGATTGAAAGGATTGATTATCGGGCCGTTTGTTCTGATTTTGGCTCTAACATTCCTTCACATTTACAAATTAGAATATAAAGAAGTTCTCAAAGGATGAAAAAATACATAGGAATAATCGCGGCCTATCTTCTAATTGCTTTTGCAATGACTTGGTGGGCTCAAGGACAACTTTTGGCTTCAGAGTACGAATCGAGCGCTTTTTATGCCAAAGCTGTTGCAACAGACATCGACAACTCATATTCAGAAATTGACGGGGTTGGTGAGACCAAGCAGTCTATAGAATTTGAGATAAAATCAGGTCCTGACAAAGGCAGTCTCGTTAGGGTGTCTCAAGTTTTGACCGGTGACGTTCAAGAAGTTCAAGTGGTAAAAGGCGACAAAATGATGTTGTATGCAGCAGAAGGGGAGTCAGGATACACGTATTACGTTGAAGATTACTATCATCTGGATGGATTAATTTGGATAGTGGCCATATTCATTGTTTTGGCGTTGATTTTGGGAGGCAAGTCAGGATTAAAAGCTATCTTCAGTTTAGGTATTTCACTTCTGTTGATTTTCGGAGTGCTCGTACCTCTTGCAAAAGCAGGAATGAGTCCTGTGCCGGTCGCAATTATAGTGGGAGGAATAACATCAATTTTTGCAATTACGATAATTCAGGGTTTTAACATAAGTTCGATTACAGCGATCGCAGGAACAGTCGGCGGTCTAGTCATGGCGGGATTGATAGCATGGATAACAGTTGGAGCAGCACACCTCAGTGGACTAGGAGCAGAGGAGAGCAGGCTTTTGGCCGCTTTCAGCCCGGAACTTAACTTCCAGGGGCTATTCCTCGCAGGAATAATGATAGGTGCATTAGGGGCCATTATGGACGTTGCGGTGTCGATCTCTTCATCGCTTTTGGAATTAAAAAAACATAAATCTAAGATCACAACATTCGAGCTTATCGAATCAGGTCTAAACGTTGGAAAAGACATCATGGGAAGCATGATGAACACCCTTGTGTTCGCATACGTTGGAGCATCATTAACGATGATTATGTTGTTTTACGGATCAGGAACCGACTTGATAGAGATACTGAACTACGGATTCATCTCAGAAGAGGTGAGTAGGTCATTAATCGGATCGTTCGGACTTCTTGCAACAATACCACTAACAGCAATTGTTGGTGGGTTGATTTTGGGTAAAAAATAAACGTTTTTGCGAAGCAAAAACCCAATGACTACAACTACCACCACAACTACCACTACCTATATCTCCCTCGTCATAACAAGCAGGCTATTCATCTTCCTTACAAAATCGTGAAGACAACTAAGAACGTCATTCATGTGTCTCTTTCTCGTGGTTATTTTGTCGAGCTTTTTAAGTCGGAAATTGATCAAGTCCTCTTCAAGGCGAATCACTTTATTGCGGTCAGAATCTTTCAAAAGTCCCTCTAGAGTTTTTAAGTAATCTTCAAGCTCAGAGAAAAGATTTTCTAATGTGCGAATCTCGCTCGTAGAAAGTTTCTTTCCTTTTTCTCGGGCGCGAACAATGTCGGTTTTGATCCTGTGCAAGCAGTCGGCCATCGATTCGATATCGTTTACAACATGCATGAAAACAGGAAGAGATTCAGACTGTTTTGTTGTGAGGTCTTTTCGGCCGATTTTGCCAAGATAGTGCGAAATACTGATTTGGTATGCATCGATAAGGCGTTCGTTTTTATCTATATCAGCTTCTCCAGTTGGGGTTTTAAGGAACTCTTTGGTCAGGCTTAAATTTTCACTGACGTCATCCAGCATAGCGATACAAGCAAATTTAACCTCCATCAAAGCAATCTCAGGCGTCTTGAGATATCCATGCTGCAATCTATAAAGCCCTTTGACTCGGCCCTTCCTTTTGCGAGGAATGAGCTTCTCAACAAATTTAACCAAAAAAGGCAATATAAACAGGAACACAACAACATTCGCCAGGTTGAAAATAGTGTGCGCATTGGCTATGTGCCGCGAGATATAAGGCTGAGAACCATCGGCATCAACAAAAGCAGAATCATTTGGAGTAACAGCCTCAACAAGATCAGCAAAAGCCCCAAAAAGAAGCAGGACCCAGAGCACTCCAACAAGGTTGAAAACCGTATGGAAAGTGGCAACTCTCTTAGCCATACGATTTAGCTTGAAGGCTGCTAACTGAGCTGTAAGAGTTGTCCCAATATTGCTACCAAGTACAATCGCAATTGATGCCGGCAAAGTGAGCATTCCAGAAGTCGCCAATACAAAAGTTATACCGATAACTGCAGAGCTAGACTGAATTACAAAAGTAGCAATTATTCCAAAAAGAACAGCAAGCGGAATATGTGAACCAAAACTCACAAAGAAATCAAAAAACATAGGGTTGTCTTTCAGTGGCATGACAGCATCTTTCATGAAATTCAAACCCAAAAACAGAAGACCAAGCCCCAAAATACACTGCCCAATAAAATGCTTCTGTTCATTCTTAGTAAATAAATGCATATAGGCACCAACCGCAATCAGCGGCAGTGTCAGGGTAGAAACATCGAACGCAATAATTTGCGCTGTCATCGTAGCTCCAAGGTTAATACCAACAATCAAGCTCGCCGCATGCGCCAAATTCAGAAGTCCAGCGCTAGCAAGTCCAACGACAAGAACAGAAGAGAAAGAACTACTTTGCAAGATGGCAGACGTACCAGCTCCTACCGTAGCTCCCAAGACTCGATTGTTAGTCATTTTTGTAAGAATCCATTTCATCTTATCGCCAGCCAATTTCTGCAAACCGTCACTCGTCAAATGAATACCGAACATGAACATGGCAAGTCCGCCAACTATCATGAATATCAAATTTAATACATCTCCAAACATAAAATTAATAATTAATGGACTCCAAAGTTCTTTTTATTTCAGTTATCTCTTCCTCAAGTTGCGCCTGCATTCTTTCAAGATAATCCTCCCTCAAAGTATCAATCGGTATCTCAGTCAGGTCGAGATAGTTCAAAGGATCTATCAAAACCCCATCTTGCCAAACCTCAAAATGAAGATGGGCTCCTGTTGTCCTCAGCCCCGCACCAATAGTCCCAGGGACACCTCCACTCAAACCAATAATTTGACCTCGATAAACGTAATCTCCCTCCTTAACAGCAACAGCAGAAACGTGTCCATAAACAGTTACGACCCCTTTTCTGTGCGCCAACATGACATAGGCATAACCAATGCTCTCCTCATCATAAACGATTTTGTAAACAACGCCTTCAGCCGGAGCATTAATAGCTGTCCCTTGCATTACAGGAATGTCGATAGCCCTGTGAGCAACACCGAAAGCAGAGACGTATCCAGCATCATCAAAATAAGCGGATAAACCTTTTGCTTTTGGAGAGACAGGCCAATCAAGTTGAAGGAATTCAGATGCGCCAACAACTCCATTGTTAAGGAGCGCTTCAGCCTTGATATTCAAAACCTCCTCTATCTGTTTTTCACTAAGAACCTGTGTGCCTGCGTAGAATTTGCTTTCAACAAGCTCAAGATTTGTTCTAAGGTTCGCAATCTCGTCCGCAATCTGTTCTTGTTGCTGATTTGAGAGTACCAAAAGCTCCTGATAAATCGACTCTTTCCCCTCGGTCTCAGCAAGTAAGCTTTGTTTACCCTGCATCTCAGCATTCAAATTTCCGTTCTCGTAAGCCAATTCTTCTTCAAGCTTTGTCAGAAGAACCTTTTTTTCCTCTAGGGCAGTCTCATTTGCCTCAAGGTTTTCTTTATTTAATTTTAAAGCTTCAAAAATATCTTCTCCAGACTGCTCGATAAGGTCTAGGTAGACCATATTTTGCATGACGTCAGAAACGCTTCCATCTGCCAAAATCAACTTGAGCGCACTCAGGTCGTCACCGTCGTCATAATAAATATTCTTCTTAACGTATAAGATTTTCATGAGCTCGGAAACGATCTTCTCTTGCTCCTGAATCTGTAATTCGCGAATTTCAATGTCCTCCATGATCTTAGCGAGATCTGTCTCGGCAGAGCCAATTTGAGAGGTCACGCTCTCAATTTTTGCCTCAGATTCCGCAATCAAAGAGTCCAGATTCTCGATTTGCTCCTCAAGCGTTCCGATGGACTCCCGGACATCAACAAGCTCATCTTGAGCGCTCTCAATCTGGTCATCTATCTGGTTGTATTCGTAAGTTTTTTGAGAAAGTTGTTGTTGCAATTGAAGCAAAAGATACGCCGAACGCACCGTCGCTTCGTCTAACTCAACCTCTTCTTCAGCGGGTTCGTCGACCTCATCTTCGTCAGCTGATGCAGGAGATGCAAACATTAGTCCACACAGCATCAAAACGATCATTAGAGCCCCCAACTTTTTGATCCAATTTTTCACGAAGCTTTTTTGATGTAATTATATCTGTTAATTATAGCATTTTTAGGCGCAAGGATAAAGGCTAAAGACGCGGAGGCGAGGGAATTTTGGCGATTATTGGCAATAAAAAATCATACTTATTACTAAAAAGTCATAAGTCTATTACTACCTCCAAGTACCATCACTATACTGGGTAATACGTGCTCCTTGAGTACCGACAACGGTTAAATTACCATTTCTGTCCATTACTCCACCTGCTTCAGTATTATTCCTTTGCCATGAGTGGTCATAACCTTTGCTTTGAGCAACGTCTAGGCCAACAACAGAAATGCCGTATCGAGCAAAGCCGTGTGAAAATTGTATGTTTTCTGCGTATGTATGACCAACTACCAAAGTGTTAATACCAAGAGATTTTAACGTAGTTGCAATTTCGTAATATTCCTGCTCAGTCATGCCATCAGGGTTGCCTGTTGGCCCTAGCGTCATATCTAGAGGTTGCATCTCTGAAAAATCCATCCAAAGAAGTCCTCCATGACGTGGGCCGGTCATCCCGTCAGCACTACGAGATCTTCCACTTTCAGCCAATGCATTAAACAAGCTGAAATCATTATGGTTTTCTGCCAAAGAAATGGCATATTTCCACATTTGATTAATACGATCAGGGCCAGCTGGGATAGAAGAAATATACAAAGCTTGTTCTTGAGTCAAAAACGGCATATAAGCACTAATAGTATTTGCATCTCCCACCATAATGCGAGTCCATTTTAAATTTAACCCAGCATGTAAATAAAGGCCATCATCAACTTGAGACATTACATCTAGAGATTTTAGAAAGTCATAATAGGATGTTTGTCTCATTGCATCCATAAACTCATTAACACTATGTTGATCAAAATTAGTGCCATATTTTTGGTTGAATTCAGTCATGATTTGTTCGCCTCCATACTTCATCCACATTCCAGAATGGTCGGTGTATCTGCCAATTTGTCCGTCTTTCCATCTCCCTTCTCCACCAATTAACGATGCCAACATAAATGCCTCATGATTTCCAATCAAAAGATGCACTTTTCCTCCAAAAGTCTCAGCATCCTTTGATAGACGCATTAAATAATCCATAACTTGCAAACTCTCTGGAGCACGATCTATATAATCTCCAGCTAATTCAACAACTTTGTTTCCACCTATCCATTCTCCAGATTCGTTGACTATCCCTTGGGCCATTAATGATCGATGCAAGGCTCCAACGTCTCCATGTACATCAGGAATCGCAACGACGTCAGTATGTCTATAAACCTCATGACGCGGTAATCTTTCGCTATTACGTCTTAGGCTTAAGCCGAGCTGTTCAGCACGTTCATTCAAAGCTTCCAAATGTCTTCCCATGTCAGCCAGTAATTGATCTGCTTCGACTTGCGCATCACCCTCAAACGGTTCAACGTTAAGAAGACCATGTAGCTCGCCTAATTGCTTATGAACAGCCATCAACTGTCTCAAATTCATGCTAGAAAAATCACTAGACATTATTGGGCGGGCCTGATTTTCGATGTTTTGTATAAATTGAGAATCAGGAACAACATCAGCACTTAGTAGTAGGTCCTGAGACATAGAGTCTTGACTATCGACACCAGGGATGTAATCAGCACTTAGTAGGTAATCTCCAGCTGAGTCAATCGCATCGCTCGCGCCATCTACAAAGCCGTCAAGCCAATCTTTTGCCGATCCCAGTAGGCCCGTGTCAGACTGTTTTTTTGACGAAAGCCACAATGCTGAGTCATACCTTGCACGTGTAGATAAGGCTCTTTGAATTTGTTCATCAAGCAGTTTATGAATACTCTCAGGAGCGTTAGCACGATTAGATTCCAGGTCTTCGATAAGTTGGTCGAGAGAGTCTATGTCTGTTTCAATAAGGTCATATGTCCTTTCCGAAAGTTTAATTTCGTCAAACTGATCAATTACACCTGCTTGGGTTGTGACGTATTGAGACCATTGCATTCGAATGTCTTGTGTTATGTCAGAAGACTGTTCAAGAGCAGCCGCTCTAGTAGCGATAGCGGCATTATGCTGCTCAAATAGAACATGAGAGCGTTGCAGCATCGAATCGATGCTAGGGTTATTCAGTGAGTTGTTAACAATTTGGGCGCCTTGATAGAGAGACAAAAGTTCTTCCATCAGCAATTCTTGTTTTGTAGCCTCTATAGAGCTCAAGCCTTTTGACTCCAAGTATTCTAGGCGGTCACTCAATCTTTTTAGACACATTGTAGCGGCATCAGCGTAAGTATCATCAGCAAATTGAATTTCTGACTCGTACTCTGATCTAACAAAATCAGGCATATCTTGTTGTAGATCATTTTCTAGTCGTTTTCTTACACGGAGAAGGTGTGCTAGATTCCTGGCTAAGTCAGGTGCACTAGTGCTCGATGTAGATATCCGTTGTTTTATATATTCAGATCTAGAGTCAAGAGTTCTATATAGTTCAGGGAATTTAGCTCTTTTAAATCTATTCAACTGTGATGAAGCATCTGTCAGTACAGCATCAACATCAGCCTCTAGTCCTTTAGGGACGTACAATCCAAAGTCCATTAACTTAGTTGTTAATCTCTGAAGAGCTGGGATCGCAGTTGGAGAGCTATTAGGATCCATTTCAGAGAAATGTTTTACTGTAGATTTGTAAATTTCAAGTTGTTCGCGTGCCTTGGCCACTTCTTGATGTCCTCCAAGCAATTTAAGTCGGTGCTCCATTCTGCGTAACAGCTGAGCATATTGAGTTTGCATATGGGGATTTTGATCCATCTGTAAGCGAGCCTGGCTAATTAGATTTTCTAGATTTTGTTGTTGTCTTGCCATTTGGATATCGTTAAGCTCGTTCAAGTTACTCTTAATAACACGTCCAAAACCACGATCTATAGCTGAATACATGTCTGTTCCTCGGGCCTGAGTATTCAGGAAGTTAATTTGAGATTGATAATGAGTGATAGCAGTTTTTATAAATTCTTGATAATAAGGGTTGGCTGTCATGTCTATTTTCGCGTCATGAAACGCCTCTCTCCATTCTGCAACAATTTCACCTTCATGATCTGTAGGGAGTAGCCTGCTAACATAAAAATCTCCATCGCGAATGTCGCTCTTTAGAATTGCTTCTAGCTCACCTTTTTGCCTAGCTAGTTGCTCAGCTTTTTGTGCAGCTTCTGCAGCGGAAAGGTTAGAATATTCCGCCTTCAGTTCATTCGACATAGATCCGTACCAAGAGATCTGCTGTCTGTAATTTTCAAAATCAGACTGCTTAATCGCAACAGCTCCAGCTAATTGAAGATCCCTCATCAAAGTTTTCCTTTGAGCCGGGGTGAAATTGCCACTGTTCAACTCTTTAATTTTGCTCATTAATTCTTGTTGAGTAAAATCACTTTTTCCCGCATCACCATCAATAATTCCATGTCCCTCAGCGATACCAATATAATGGGCTCGAAGAATCGCTTGTTTCTGGTCGACAGAAAGTGTTGAGCCTTCTATCCCAAGAACACTTGCAACTTGTGCTTCAAGGCGGACGCCAGAGATGTCGGCATCTGGGTGCATTTCCAAATAAGCTGATTTAATTCGATCAGCTTTGCTAGCCATCAGAGATTCAAAAACACGGACGGCAACTTCTGGGTCAGAGACGGTTTCAATTACTTGCTCATAAGTAACGTCTCCATTTGACAGTGACAATTCAAGCTGATGATTATTCATGCCGGAAAGCCTAGCTTCAATAGTTGGAGCTTCTGGTGCTTTTACACCTTTTGCAGCTTGTTTAAGAGCTCGTAGATCCGAAGCAGAAAGGTCTCCGTTAGGTTCAAAACGAATAACATCCTCTCCTTTTCGGACAAAGAACGCTCCGTCTCCATCAACACGCATTACGATATATCCATCACGCTGTAAATGTAAGAGTAGGCCTTCACGGAATGTGCCTTCAACTCCTCCAACGCTTAGTCGGTCATATGTATAAGAACGTGCGTCAGAGTTGTATTTGATTCCGTAACGTTTAGTCAAAGCTGCCTCGCTCACATCCCTGTTTTGGTCAGCGCCTCGCAGAGTTCTTCTCATGGCAGCACTCTCAATAGTAGGGGAGTAAGTTGATATGCTTTTGCGTGTTGTCCCTTTTTTAGTTGTGTGTTCAATTTCGACAGTAATAACGCCCTCCTCGTTTACAGTGACAGCTCCTTGCTCTCCGTACTGCTCTTGTAAGTTTTCAAAAAGAGAGCTACGTAATCCGGCATTGTATTCATAGCTTTGAGACGCAGTTGTCCCTTCAAATTGTTGGCCTGTAAATGTGACTCCGTAACTTCCATCAAAATGCATGTTTTGGCCATCTAAACTGCTTATCAAAACAGCGATACTTCCAAGACCTGGAATTACTCCATTAAGAAAATCTTCTGCAGATTCCTCAACTACTTCAGACAAAAATTGAACTACGTATTTGCCATATCCAGAAGACAATGCGTTAAAAGCTTGAGGGATTTTTATTTTGCTACCAAGCCACATTGCTGATCTCGCCATATTGCTTAATAAAAGCGTATCTGAAGCTGCAACAGCAGGTACTGTGGCTGCAGCCATCATGAAAGCTGAGGACATCAAGAAGTTCATTGCGAACTGCTTTGTATAGCTTTCGGCCAGTTGCATGAAGTTGATTTCACCATCATGAAATCGATGAATATCGGCCTTCATTCCGGTATCATAAAAGGCATTTGAAAGTTCTTTTCCAGCTTCTGTACCAATCAAACAACCGGTAGCCATCCCAAAAGAGTTTATTAATACAGCAGCAGTAACTTGTGAAACACCAGCAGTCGCTGCCAAAGCCGCAGGTGCAATAAGAAGCCCAATACCAGCACATACAAGTAATCCTGTTCCGATGGCCACACAAAGTGTTACACCATGTGTTTTCCACCATTTTCGAAAATCATCAGCCATAAACTCAGGACCCAAAATGAAATCGCAAAGATCATCAACCGCCCCAGAACTTAACATGTCATCAACTTGATTGAGGGAATCTGTAACGCCCTCAAGATAAATATCAAGATCACTGTTTGAATGACCAAGCTCAAGTTGGTTTAGAGAGTCAATTGATGAACGGGCATCAGCCAAAAGAACAGATAAGCTGCCTTTGTCGTAAGAGCCACGAAGATCTTTTGCGTATTCTTTCATTTTATAGAAGACGTCGTGACTAATTTCACCTTTCATTACGGTTTGAAGCAGCTTCTGTAAAGGTCCAAATTTTTCAAGTACTTTATTTGATTCCTCTCTCAAGCCTGTAATTGAGGAGTCACTTTCAATGGCTTTCATAATGTTAGTTTGTGCTTCATCTGGAACTTCTCCATCAGCAGCAAATGTATTGTAATGTTCGACAGCAATAGAAAGAGCTTCGCCGGTTTGTCCGTAATACGCCCTGTCAAATTCAGTAAGATCAGGGTCGTTCATGACCCTTTCGTAAGCCTCTCCAGCTTCATCGTCAAGACTAGACGGCATCCGCTTGCCAAGTTTAAGTTGCATCTCAAGTAGCATCTTATCCAGCCTAGGTTGAGGTACTCCGGAGAGATTTCCCATGCCAAAGTCGGCAGCTTGAATTATTGCTAAATTATCTTCGATTTTACGTGATTTACTTTCAAGTTCACTAGCAGTTTGCATGCGCAGGAGTTTCAGATCGCTGAGCTGATCAAAATTAGCTTCATATCTTTCGTCGAAACCTTGTCCAAGGCTATATGACCAATCTTGCAAGTCGCCCAAGAGGCTACCTCGACCTCCCGATCCGGTTACTTGGATTTTGCCAGTCAAAACATTTATTCGCTGTCGTTTCCGAGCAATTTCAGTGTCACGTTTAGGGGAAGAAGGACCGGCCTCAAGAGCTCTAATTTCTACTTTTAATTTTACTATTTCAGGGCCAGCTCTTCCATACGTCTTCAGATCTTGCAAGTCATCGAGTTCAGCCTGTTTTTGAGCAATAGCGGCATCAAGTTTGGCAAGTTTTCGAGACAAATGACTAATTTCAGTCATCAATCCTTCATTCTGTTGAGAGGCATGTTGGCTTTTTTCAAAATCCATTTGCGCGCCAATCTGTTCAATAAAATGAGGAACGAAATCTCGATTACCCATTACTAAATGACCAAATGTTTCCGCCAAAATTGCAAGCCTTTGAGGGTGTTCATCTTGTTCAGTTAAATTCGCATAACGTAAAAGCGCATTATCAACACTTCTGAATTCCCTCATAAGATCATCGATACTAAGACGTTCTCCTTCAGGTTGAGCCAGGTATACATGATAATAGTCTGCCATCACTGATGTCGGGTATGCGTCAGCTCCTAAGATTGATCCAATTTTCATGAATTCGTCAGGGACATCAAGCTGTCTTTCCAGGCTCTCGATCATCGCGAATTTATCATCAAGAAAATCCGCAAATTCCGAGGCAAGTTGTTCATAATTTCTTCCATCAACACCCCTCAAATAAGAGGCAATAGAATTGGTAATGGAGGTTGATCCCTGGATTACAATATCTCCGGTATCCTGGGACAATGTTAGAAGTCGTCTTTGTGCGTTTTCGACTCTGTCAATATACAAAGATGTCATCTCGTCTGCCATCGATGCGTCAATCGAGATTTGTTGATCCTCGGTACCGTCCAGGGTATCTAAGGCTTGCTGTGTTTTGTCGATTTGTGAATGAGAATCTAAATTCATTAAAGTTGCTTGATTTGTTCTTCAAGGTCCGAAATAACTTCTTGTTCATCGGCACTAGATGTGACCTCTTGTTGATTAACAACACTTCTATCCATCTTTTTGAGAAGCTGTTCGAACTGGTTAATTGCATCTTGATCATTTTCAAGCATTTTGTGTTTTAGGGTCGCAGAGAGCCCTTTTTTCAAAAACTCACCCCCCTTCAAAAGATAAGGAATAAGAGCATCGCACTGCATGTCGTTGAGATGAATTGCTTTGTTGCAGAAATTGGATTTAGACTCAGGGCTTAGCAGGCTAGAGTCTTTAATTATTTCTATAATTTGTTTTTGTTTTGCTGAAAGTGTCAAATGAAGTGTAATTATATCTGCTAATTATAGCAGAAAATGAGTCGAGAGTCGAGGTTCGAAAGGGTATTGGATAGTGATAGTAAAAAAATCCCATCTGCCAACTAAAAAAAACAACCAATCACTTGCGACTTGCGACTTGTGACTTGCGACTAAAAAATCTCCACCACTGCTCTTTGCTGACTGCTGATTGCTGACTAAACAAAATTCCCTTGCCAAACCTGACCCTTTCCTATAAAATCTCCGCGCTGGTGAAAGCAATAACTGCTACTCACTACTTCTTACTCACTACTCACTAAAATACCATGGCACATAAGAAAGCGGCAGGATCCACCAAGAATGGTCGAGATTCGAACGCAAAACGACTCGGGGTTAAAGTCTTCGGGGGACAAAAAGTAACAGCTGGATCAATTATTATCCGTCAAAAAGGTACAAAATATCACCCAGGTGAAAATGTTGGACTAGGAGCAGACTACACAATCTTCGCTCTAAAAGACGGAGAAGTGAAATTCACTGAGAAAAAGCAAAAAAAATACGACGGAAGAGTATTTCGTGATACAATCGTGAACGTCGTTTAATACGTCTCCGACGTACGCAAAGGAAACTTTCTGGGCCGTTAAGCGACACGCTTGCGGCCTTTTAGATTCCAGCCACAGGAAGCGTAGCGATCCAGTGGCCATAACTACAACTACCACAACCACTACTAACTACCTACCTTATGCCAAAAAAAACAACAAAAAAAGCGCCTGCCAAAAAGGCCCCATCAAAAAACACAGCCCACCAAATGAAGCCTGTAGTTTTAGCTCTAACTCTCGGAGTTTTCTGGGGGGTTACTCTAGGGCTTTTGACTCTCGGAGCTCTGTTTACGGGTTATTTGGAGTCTCAGCTTATCTTTTTTGTGGGGATGTATCCTCTTTACGACATTAGCTTGATCGGTGCGGCAGCTGGACTGATTGGAGGTTTTGTTGATGCATTTGTTGTTGGATGGATTATTGCGTTTTTGTATAACGCATTTTCGGCTCATATTAAGTAAAAAATTATAAAATTATGTCAGATTTTGAAAGTTTTGGCGGTATGGAAGACTCCGAAGGCGGAGGCGTCAGCGCCGAGGCCATCGAACGTCTTCGTGAACAGATGAAAAAAGCTTCTGGAGCGATCAAGGCGATCAAGAGAGAAGAGGGGAAACGGAAGAAGAAAGAAGACAAGCTTGCAGCACTATTGGTTAAATTGATTAATGGAGGCACAAGCTCAGCAACATTGCAGCTTATAGTCCAACTTTTGCAGGAGAATATCCCTGCAGCGATGATTTTAGCGATCCTAACGCTATCTCATGAAGAGATCAAGAAAGCAGCAGGAAAAGATTTGAAGCTCGAGAACTACGACGATCCAGAAAAGAAATTGCTTGAAGGAGGGAAGGTAGATTTGACCCGTGAAGAGAAGAAAATTTTCAAGAAAAAGAACAAAGAATTAGAAGACCTAGATGACGAAGAAGCTTTGTCTCCAGCAATGCGAAAAGATATCAATGAATGGGGTGAATCAATGCTTGCAGCAGGTTTGAGTGCACCACACAAAACGCTTGGTACAGTGCTAGATCACGAAAAGAAGATAAAGGCACCTGTTGTCCAGCTTGCCACATTTACGTTGCGAGATTACATGGAAATGCACGGCGCAAAACATGATTACGAAGAAATGTGGGAATTCTCAGCAGCGGTGCTCAGGGCAGTTATGACAAAACTTAACCGAGCAGCAAAGCAAATCCCTAAAGAGATCGTCCCTGAGTTAGGGGAAGGGGAGCTTAGACAATAAAATCACCCCCGCAAGCGGAGGTGACTTCGTTTGAAGAGCCAGGTTAAGAACACTGCAGATTCGTATGCTTCCCGCAATTACAACTGCACTGCTTTTTTAAAAGTGTGAAAAAAAGAGTAATAGCCGCGATCATAGTAGCCAAAACGAGTACATAAAGAGCGTCATTTGAGATGAATACCTTGTGTACAAAGCTTCCTAGTACGGCATAAGCCACAACAGGACATACAAGTCCCCATTGAGATACATAGTACTCCTTGTGAAAATGTTTTTTAAAATAGTCTTTTAGCAAGCTAAGCCCAAACAAAAGATACCAAGTCTCAAAAGCAAACGCTGCGGTCATAACAATGAGGAAATAAGGCCCCATTTCAAACCCATGTTGATGCTCAAGATAATGCCCAAAGCGGAACATGCTGATCGCATAAAGCGTAATATTTGGAATCACGATCAAGAAACCTGGCAAAAACTGCCTCTCCTCTGTTAATCCCGGCGCTGCAAAATGACTTTTGAAAAGCGTTATCATTTTTACAATAAGCAAAAACAGTCCCATTGAACCTGAAATCAGAGACATAAAAGCGGCAATGTGTGAAACCGTTGCATTAGATGCCATAGCTGCAATTCCTGTGCCTGTAACGGTCAGCATTCCAAGCGCAAACGGATGAAGAAGCCATCCAAAGTTGATTTTGCTTATATCAAAACTTTTTTCAAAAGACGTTCTAAGAAGAGATATCTCAGTATACATCAACGCAACCCAGATGGCTGACCAGAAAACAAGCGCAGGCAACATGAAAGCTTGCAGGTTCTCGGCCATTGCAGGTATGAAATAACGGATTGGGCCGATGCCAACATTCATAGTCATTGTGATAGATATAAATGGCGCCAAAATAGCCGCATTCTTGAGAGGATTAGAAAGTAAAGGAACGTGCTTCTTCTCTGCAAGCCATTTGAAAAGCTGAACAGCAAATAAAATGGTCAAAATGATGTGAATAGATGCAAAGCCAAGCATCACCGCCTCAAGAGCACGGAAATAGATCTCGCTAGCAAGCGGTAAGCTGCCATGGCCTATCTGGGAAATTTTAACAAGGCCTGAGCCATGCTCGAATGTGTAGTTGAGGAACGCAAAAGGTATAATTGCTATTCCTCCAGCACCTAGAGATGCCAAAAAAAGCAGAGGTGAAAAAGGTCGTTTTTTCATGATTTTCTATGGATTAGAAGTAGGTTTTTATAGATGGTTTTTTAGGGCGGCAACGAGAGCGTCTTTCGATTGTACTCCGACGAACTTTTCAGCAACTTGGCCATTGCGGAAAACGAGTAGGGTAGGAATGCTCATGACTCCGTATTTGACCGCAGACATTTGAGACTCTTCGGTGCTGAGTTTTCCAACCGAAGCGGTAGAGCCCATCTCGTCTGAGACTTGGTCAATGATTGGTGCTTGCATCATGCAAGGGCCGCACCAGCTAGCGTAGAAGTCTACTAGCACGGGTTTTTCGTTAGATGCTTCGATAACTGCATCTTGGAAGTTTTGATCTGTGAAACTTTGTGTCATGGTTCTAGGGTTAATTATTCTTGAGAATTTCTGTGAAGAATTTTTTGCAAGTCTCTTCTTGATCCTCGCAAGATCCGATACATTTGAT